>DATKXP010000133.1:0-7566 GCA_035529015.1 Phycisphaerae bacterium
ACTCCATCGCGAAGGCAAGTATTACAGCATCCCCAACAGCCGCGGCATCCAGTCATCCCATCCGGGCCTGGAAGTGGACAACTGCGAACTCTCGGGCTGGAGCCATGCGGCGGTCTTTCTGCGAAAGGGAGCGTCGGGGGCCCACGTCCACCACTGTTTTCTGCATCACAACCAGCGGAGCGGCCTGGGGTACGGCGTCTGCCTCGACGAGTCGAGCGCCCTCGTCGAAGCCAACCGCTTCGACTGGTGCCGCCATCACATCGCCGCCACCGGGCGGCCGGGCACCGGGTACGAGGCGCGGTACAACCTCGTCCTCGAAAACGCCAACTCGCACAGTTTCGACATGCACGGCGGCCGCGACCGCAAGGACGGCACCGACGTTGCCGGCGACTGGATGACGATCCACCACAACACGTTCCGCGCCACGAGCGTCCCTGCCGTCGTCATCCGCGGCCGCCCCACCGGCCGCGCCGACATCCACCACAACTGGTTCCTCCACGCCGCCCCCGACAAGGCCGTCCGCCAGACGAACGCCACTGGCAACGTGGACGTACACCGCAACGCGTATACCCCGAAGCGGACGCCAGCCGATGTGCCAGACGCGGCTAGGCCCTGAGGGGGTGCGGCACGCACATGGGCTTCGTGTAAGGCTGCTGCCGGTACCGTCCGTTGCCGAGTTGGGTCTGACCAGCGGCAACGGTTGGATGTTCAGGGGTGGCAGGTGAGGGTATGCCCCCATTCCTGAACCTGCAGGAAGGGGTTGTCCACTACACCAGTTCCCAGTACTATGCTGTGGCGAACAGCATATATGCCGCTACAGAGCGCGGAGGGCAACAAATGGCCAAACGGAAGGATCTCGAGCGTGTTCTCCAGACTCTTTTCCGACAAGAAACCTACTGGCTTCGCAGAGCAGCAGGCATGACACCCAAGGGAGCGGCTCCATCTCTAACCAAGGCAAAACGCAAACGGCATATTGAACGTCTGCAGAAGATTGCTTTAGATATGCACGTTCGGAAGGTAGCCCGAGCGGAGTTTGCGGCACACGTTGAACAGAAGAAAACATGGCACGTTACCAAGAGCAAAGGCTATGGAAGGGGCCAGAAGAAAAAGAGCTTCGCCGTCTGGTTCAACAACAACGTCCGGTACAAGAACTGCGTTTACGTGTTCTGGGCTGGTAAGCGCTGCAGGTATGTGGGCAGAACACTGAGAGGCAAGGGGCGCCCGCAGGCTCACTTCGACAAGCACTGGTTTTCAGGTGTAACTCGCATTGACATCCACAGCGTCAAGCGCCCCTCAGTTGTGCCGAAGCTGGAATGTCTGGCGATGCACCGCTACAATCCGTCCTATACGAAGTACAAGGCCGCCCGAAAGAAGTGGACGAAGAGATGTCCAATCTGCGAAATGCTGAAGGCGCTGCGGGTCGAGGCGATGAGGGCTTTCCCGTTGCGTCGAAAGACGAAGCCTGGCTAGAAAGCGCGGCCGCCTAGGCTTGGTCGACCTCAGGCGCTCGCGTTTCCGCGCAGCAAAAAGCCTATCCCACTATCGCCGCTTGCGGTAGGTCTCCAGCGACTTCTTGAACGCATCGTACCCCGGCTTCTTCTTGCCGTCCTCGTACCGCAGGCCGCGGGAGGTCAGGAGGCGAATGATGCCGCGCAACTCCAGCACCTGGTCGCCGAACATCTTCTTCAGGGCGCCCTTCGTGGCGTCGTAGGGCCAATCCTTGTCGTTAATCCACGAAAGGCCGGCGACTCGCCCCTCCGCCCGGCGCAGCCACGCGAACAGGGTCGTGATGAACTGGGCCTGGATGGCGGGCGAGGAGTCGAGCGACGGGTGCGTCGGGCACCCGACCTCCGTCAGGAGCAGTTTCCGCCCGCCGGCCATCTTCAGGAACGCCTCGAACGTCTTGGCGAAGAACTTGTGGTGCTTTGCGTTGAGGGCGTTGAGCGTCGGATCCCTCTCCAAGGCGCTGCACGGTGTGGTGTACGTCATGGCCAGGTGCGTGCAGACCGGCGCCAGGTCGCGCCAGAACCGGGCCGGGTCGTCCGTATGGTTCAGGACGACGCCGACGCTGATCTTCGGCGTCTCCTTCCGGATGGCGACGGCCCCCGCCGCCACGAACCTCACGTACGCCGGCCACTCCTTCTCGTTCTTGCCGAAGTAGTTGTTGACCTGGTGGCCGAGGTTCAGAAAATCGATCCAGGCGCCGTAGCGCTGGACGAAGGCCTTCAGGAACGCCGTCCACCGTCTCAGGAGTTCCGGATCGTCGAACGGGCGGCCTTCCAGGTACAGGGGCAGCCGCTTCTTGTCGTCGTCCACGTTCTTGAAGGTGACGGCGACGGTATAGCCGTCTTCCTTCAGTTTCCTGATGCGGGCCGCAAAGGGGTCTTCCTCGGCGGGGAAGTCCTGCCACTTGTAGTCGCCCTGCCGAGGCTCGTCCCAGCGGGTGGTCTCGTGCAGGAGGTTGAGGCCGAGTTCCTTGGCAACACGAGCGTCCTCCTCGCTGCCCGTGCGCGGCAGGCCGCCGACGCCGACGGGGACGGCCTCGGCGAAGGCGCTCTCAACCCCGACTGCAAGCACAAGCAACGCTGCCAGGCAGATGGTCGCTCGCAACATACCGTACTCTCCTTCGTGACGTCGTCTCACGCCGTCAGCCGTCCCGGTTCACGGACGCCGGCGCCTTGGATCTTTCGAGCCGAATCGCCCAGGTCTTGCCGCATCGCGTCGGCCAGGGCGTCGATCTTCGCGACCACGTCGGGGTGCTTCGCCAGGACGTCGGTGGTCTCGCCGATGTCGGCCCGCAGATCGTACAGGGCCTTCTCGGTCTTGGTCTGGGAATAGTTGCTGGGCTTTCCGCCGGTGCCGCCGGGCTTGCCGGCCATCGTGCGGTAGGCGTGTGGGAAGTGCAGTTTCCAGTTGCCCATGCGGACGCACTGGAGGTGCTTGCCCCAGTAAAAGAACAGGGCCTCGTGCGGGCTGGTGGCACCGGTCTGGCCCGACACGAGCGGCCAGATATCGAGACCGTCGATCTTGTGTTCCGGCAGTTTCGCCCCGACGAGGCCCGCGATCGTCGGCAGAAAGTCGATCGTCATAATGGGCTCGTCGCACACCTTGCCGGCCGGAATCTTGCCCGGCCACCGCATGAGGCACGGTTCGCGCACGCCGCCGTCCCACGTGGTGCCCTTCCCTTCGCGAAGCGGCAGGGCACAGCCCGAGTGGTCGCCGTAACTCAGCCACGGGCCGTTGTCGGACGTGAAGATGACGAGCGTGTTGTCGTCCAGCCCGTGCTTCTTGATCGTGTCGAGGATCCGCCCGACGCCCCAGTCGATCTCCTGGATCACGTCGCCGTACAGCCCGCGTTTCGAGCGGCCGGAACGCTCGGCCGAGACGAACAGCGGCACGTGCGGCATGGCGTGCGCCACGTACACGAAGAACGGCCGGTCCTTGTTCTTCTCGATGAACGCGCATGCCCGCTCGCTGTACCACGTGGTCAGGTGCGTCTGGTCCTCGGCGGTGACGTTGGGGTTGATGACCTTCTCGCCCTCGATCAGCGGCAGCGGCGGGAACTTCGCCGTCGGATGGTACGGCCACATGTCGTTCGAGTACGGCAGGCCGAAGTACTCATCGAACCCGTGCCGCACGGGCAGAAACTGCGGATGGTGACCCAGGTGCCACTTGCCGTAGATGGCCGTCGCGTAGCCGCGCTGCTTGCACACCTCGCCGAGGGTCATCTCATCGTCATGGATTCCGTGCTTCGACCCCGGCCCGAGCGCCCCGAGGATGCCGACGCGGTTCGAGTAGCACCCCGTCAGCAGCGCCGCCCTCGACGCGCTGCACACCGGCTGGGCAACGTACGAGTCGGTGAACTTGATGCCCTCGCGGGCCATCCGGTCGAGGTTCGGCGTCTTGATGTTCGGCGACCCGAAGCAGCCGACGTCCTGGTAGCCCTGGTCGTCGGTAAAGACGATGACGATGTTCGGAGGGCGGTCGGCAGCCCCCTGCCTTGCGCCGCGTGCCGCGCACGAGAGCGAGTGCGGCAGGACGCTTGCGCATGCGCCGGCGAGAGCGGTTCGGCCTGCCATCGAAAGAAACCTGCGGCGGTTCATTCCTTGCTGCGGCATCCGTGCCCTCCTCTTCTCATGCGCGGCGGGCGAGCCCGCCGGCTAAATCGTCCACGGGCTGCGCATCGAGCGGACCAGAAGCCGGTCGGCTTCCGGGTCATCCGCGAACCGCTCGGCCGCTGGGTCCCACGTCAGTTTGCGCCCAACCTGAATCGCGATGTGGCCGAGTTGGCACAGGCTCGTCGTGCGGTGACCCACCTCGGCATCGGCCACCGTGCGGCCGCGCGTCTTGATGCAGTTGAGGAAGTCGCGCTTCTCGTGCACCAGGGGCAGCCGGATCTCGCCCGGCCCGATGGCCGACCGCAGGATCGTTTCGCTGCTGGCCTTCAGCGTCCGGCTGCCGTACGACGCTTCGATCCATCCCTCATCGCCCTCGAAGCGGACGTACGGCCGCCCCGTCGTGTAGACCATGCGGACGCCGTCGGCAAAGTGATACTCGACCTCGAAGTCCAGGAGCACGTTCCACAGGCCGTCCGTCGGGTACGTCCCGCGGCCCTCGACCTCGACGGGGCCGGTCCGCTCGGTGCCGTGGCCCCATTGGGCGATGTCGTTGAGGTGAGCGCCCCAGTTCGTGATCATTCCCTCGCAGGTGTCGCGGCACCGCATCCATCCGGGACGGGCGAAACTGCGCGGCGTGTGGACGCGCTTCTGGGTGTACGGCGCCGCGGGCGCGGGGCCGAGCCACATCGCGTAGTCCAGGCCGTCGGGGACGGGCATCACCGGCTCCGGGCCGCAACCCACGTCGCCCTTCGGCACGCCGGTCCGGATGGTGTGCACCCGTCCGATGCGGCCGTTCCGGACGAGTTCGCACGCCAGTTGGAAGACGCGGATGCTGCGGAACTCGCTGTCGGTCCGGAACACGCGACCGTAGCGTGCCACCGTGTCGGCGAGCAGGCGGCCCTCGGCGATGCTCAGTGTCAGCGGTTTCTCGCAGCAGATGTCCTTGCCGGCCCGCGCTGCCGCCACTGCCATCGGCACGTGCCAGTGGTCGGGCGTCGAGATCATGACGGCATCGACGTCGCGGCGGCCGATCACCTCGCGGAAATCGTGAACGGCAGCGCAGCCGGTGGCGCCGTAGTGCTTCTCGACCTGGCTCTTCGCCTGCTCCAGCCGCCACCGGTCCACGTCACAGACGGCGACGACCCGGCAATCGCTCTGCCCCAGGAAGAAGCGGACGTTCGAGTAGACGGCCTGCCGGCCCATGCCGATGCAGCCGACCGTGATGCGGTTGCTCGGCGCGGCGGCGCCCAGGGCGCTCGCCGAGATGACGCAAGGCGCTCCGATAGCCGCGGCCGCCGCACCTCCCACCGCCTTCAGGAAGGCTCGCCGTCCGAGGCGACCGGGCGTGTCGGCCATCGCGCGACTCCTTACGTTCCAGACTCCGGAACCTACCTATACCGGGCGGCACGCGGTCCGTCAAGCCACGCCACCCCGGCCCGGCAGCGCGGCAATCGGGTTTGCACCTGCCCGCCACTTCTGGCATGATACGGACCGCCGCGTTACCGCCGAGACCCTCCGCGCCCAGCGGCACCTGAGCGCGTGCCTCGCCAAAGGAGCAGAGCGATGAACAAGGTCCTCCTCATCGTCGGCGACGCCACCGAGACCGTCGATACGCTCTACCCGTACTACCGCCTCCAGGAAGACGGCTTCGAGCCGGTCGTGGCCGCCCCCGAGAAGCGGCGCTACCAGATGGTTCTGCACGAGGTCAAGCCCGGCTGGACCATCACGAAGGAGTGGGAGGGGTACACCATCGAGGCCGACGTCGCTTTCAAGGACGTGGTGCCGGACGACTACGTGGGCATCTTCTTCTCCGGCGGCCGCGCCCCCGAATACATCCGGTACGACGAGGACCTCGTGCGCATCACCCGCCACTTCTTCGAGGCCGACAAACCCATCGCCTGCGTGTGTCACGGCGTCGAGATTCCCGCTTACGCGGGGTGCGTCAAAGGGCGGCGGATAGCGACCGTGCCGAAGTGCCGGTTCGACCTGGAAGTGTGCGGCGGCGTCTTCGTGGACGAGCCGTGCGTCGTGGACGGCAACCTCGTCAGCGGCCGCACGTTTCACGACCACGGCCGCTATGTCGGCGTCTGGATCAGGATGCTGATTGAGGCGCGAGAGAAGGCAGGTGGCAGTGCCGGATAGGGAGCCAACCGTGCACTCGTCAAGGGGAGCACTTTCGCGGCGCACGTTGCTGAAGCGCGCCGCCGCAGCGCTCGCGGCACCAGCGATCATCCGTGCCTCCGCCCTCGGCGCCGAGGACCGCCCTGCCCCGAGCAATCGGCTGACGCTGGGGCTGGTCGGCCTCGGCAGCATGGGCATGCGGCACGTCAAAGGGTTCATCCAGGAAGACGACTGTCAACTCATCGCCGTCTGCGACGTGGACGCCAAACGCCGCCAGGAAGCCTACGACCTCATCAACAAGCATTACGGCAACACCGACTGCGCGGCGGTTCACGACTTTCGCGACCTGCTGGCCCGCCGCGACCTCGACACCGTGTGCATCGCCATCCCCGACCACTGGCACGCCATCGCCGCCGTCAGCGCCATCCATGCGGGCAAGGACGTGTACGGCGAGAAGCCGCTCGCCCTGACGATCAACGAGGGCCGGACAATCGTCCGCGAGGTCAACCGGCACGGCTGCGTGTGGCAGACGGGTTCGTGGCAGCGGTCCACGCGGCACTTCCGCTTCGCGTGCGAACTCGTCCGCAACGGGCGCATCGGCCGGCTCCGGCGGGTCGAGGTCGGTATCGGCCCGGGGTACACCATTGAGCCGCAGCCCGAGATGCCCGTGCCGGACGGCTTCGACTACCAGATGTGGCTCGGTCCCGCCCCGTGGGAACCTTACACCGAGAAGCGGTGCCACTGGAACTTCCGGTGGATCCTCGACTACTCCGGCGGCCAGGTGACCGACTGGGGCGCCCACCACATCGACATCGCCCAGTGGGGGATGGGTACCGACGACACCGGGCCGGTCGAAGTCTCGGGCACGGGCGATTTCCCCAGCGACGGCCTGTACGACGCCGCGGTGCACTACCGCTTCGAGTGCCGGTACGCAAGCGGCGTCACGCTGCTGGTCGCGAGCAACAACTTCGTGCCGCAGGGCGTGCGGTTCATCGGAGACCGCGGGTGGGTCCACGTGACGCGGGGCGACCTCAAGACGAATCCCGCGGACCTGGTCCGCGACACGATCCGCCCCGGCGAAATCCATCTGGCACGGCCGCGAGGCGACGAGCGACAGGGACACCGGCGAGACTTCCTCGACTGCGTCAAGACGCGCCGTCAACCGATTACGCCGGTCGAGATCGGCCATCGGTCGGCTACGGTCTGTCATCTGGGGAACATCGCGATGCGCCTCGGCCGCACGGTCCGCTGGGACCCGGCGACCGAACAAGTCCTTGACGACGCCCAAGCCGCCCGCATGATGGGCCGTGCGATGCGCAGCCCGTGG
>DATKXP010000134.1:0-8176 GCA_035529015.1 Phycisphaerae bacterium
TACGACCCCACCTGATCGTCCAGCGCGGCACGTACCGGGCCATCAAGATCGAGGCGTACGACCCGGCGCTACGACTGGTGTGGAAGTGGAACTCGCAGGACGAGAAAGAGAAGTACAGCAGCCAGGGGTCGCACACGCTGCATGCGGCCGACGTAGACGGCGACGGGCGCGACGAGATCATCGTCGGCTCGTGCGTGGTGGACGATGACGGCAAGGGCCTCTGGACGCTCGGCATCGGCCACCCGGACACGTGCTACGTGGGCGACATCGATCCCGCGCGGCCGGGCATCGAGATCTTCTTCGGCATCGAACCGCGCCAGAAGAGCGGCGCCGTGCGGCTGGTCGAGGCCGGGACGGGCAAGACGCTGTGGGCCAATCCTGAGCCGACCGTCCACGTCCACGCCCAGGGCATGGCCGGTGATATTATTGCCGAGCATCCCGGCCAGGAGTGCTACGCCGGCGAGAAAGACGGCAGCCAGTACTGGCTGTACACGGCCGGCGGCAAACGGATCGGCAAGGAGAAGATCGGCGGCCTGAACCCGTGGACCCTCTGGTGGGACGCCGACCCGCAGAAGGAACTCGTCCTCGGCCGCAAGATCTGCGACTACCAGGGCAAGACCCACGTGGACCTGGCCGGCACGAGACGTCAGTGCCTGGTTGCCGACGTCCTGGGCGACTGGCGCGAGGAACTCATCGCCGCGCTGCCGGGTGAACTGCGGATTTACACCACGACGATCCCGGCCAAGACGCGGCGAGTCTGCCTGATGCAGGATCGCCTGTACCGTCTCGACGTGGCCGTCTCCTCGATGGGATACAACGCCCCGCCGCAACACTCGAAGCCGTACGTGCCCTGACGTGTTCAGGGCGGTTGACGCCGGTGCGTGCGTCCCTGGCGGCGGCCAATCCCGGCGGCCGCGCGGTGGGCAGGATTGCCCGCCTCGGTATCGTCATGGGGGCGACGCGACGTTGACAAAGTAGCGCCACGCGGGCACGACCTGCCCCGTCCAACGGCCATGCAAAAAGGCGGGGCCGACTCCTGTGCCGGCCCCGCCTTGAAGCGCCATGTCCTTCCGGTCTAGCCTTGCCCGGCGATACCGACGAGGCCGAGGAACCGGTTGAGCGAAAGAACGGGGATGCTGAAGTTCTCGGCGTTCGCCTTGACCTCGACGTAGGCGATAAAATCCTTACGTTTGGCCTCGAAATCGGCCCGCTCCTGGGGCGGGGCGCCGGCGGGAGGCGGGGCCGGGACGGCCGGTTCCTCCCCGGCCACCACGTAGTCGGTCTGAACGGTCAGCCGCGTATCGATGCGTCCGCCGAACTCCTGGATAAGGGCTTTGAGTTGCTCGGAGTCATCGACGCCGTCGGCGTCGATGTCCATCTTGCCGATAAGCATGAACCGCATCCGCCGCTGCCGGTCGTACACCGGGTTGTGGAGCACGTCGCCGATGACGACGGGGTTGTCGCCCTGGAGTTCGTAGATCCGGACTTCGCAGGCGTTCTCCATGATCTTGACGATGCGGCAGTGGGCCTTGGGCTGCGGGACGGTCTTGCCGAGTTCGTTGGGGCTGAAGAGCGAGAAGGTCATGCCGAGCAGGACGCCGTCCTTCTTGCCGAGGTCGGCGTAGGCCACGACGCCCAGTTCGGCGATGTTGACGATGTGGCCGTCCACGCCCGTCTCGGTGGGCACCCTGCGGAACTCCTCGACCACGCGTGCCATGTCCTTCAGTTGGTTCGTCAGGACGGAGACCTGGCGGTTGAGTTGGTCGCGGTCGCGGAGGAACTTGGTTGTTTCGGCCACGAACCGGTCGTCGGTCTCCTGTTTCATCTGCTTGAACTGCTCGGTCTGCTGGACGGCGTTGTCGCGGGCGGTCGTGATGCGTACCTTCTCGTCGTCAAGGTTCTGCTGCAACTGGGCCTGCTTCCGGGCGTGCTCGGCCTTGGCGGTGGTCATTTCGTCCTGGACGCCCTTGAGTTGCGTCTGGAGGTCGCCGATGGTCGAAAGGTCCTGCTTGATCTGGCTGACGAGCGCCTTGATGCGCTGGACGAGCGAGCGGATGGCCGCCACCGTGTGGCTGGGCCTGACATCGGCGGTGGCAGCGTCGGCCCCGACGGCATAGGATTCCTGGACGGCCTGGCCCGTCTGGACGAGGATGTCGTTGGTGGCCTTGAGGACGTCGCTGACGCCCTGGCGCAGTTGCGTGCCGTGCTGGGTGTCGAACACGTCGCCTGTGAGGCGTGTGCTGAGGCGCAGGATTTCGCCTCGGTACTCGTTGGCCAGTTGGGCTTTCTTCTCGATGATGTCCCACAGGTTGGCACCGTCCTGGCCGTGCGTGTCCAGGAGGGTCCGCCAGAGGCCTTCGGCGTCGCCTGCGGCGTTTTCGATGCGCATCTGGCCGAACACCTGGAGTTCCGTCTGGTTGGCCTTGCTGTACATCCAGCCCCACCCCACGGCACAGGCCACGGTCAGGACCGCGAACGCGATGACGAGGTACAGCAGGTACGGACTGGCGCGTCGTGCGCGAATCATTCGCCTGGCCATCAATCAACCTCCGATCCGAACCCGTGCATGGCCCATGAGGGACGCCGGTCTAGCGGCACGTGAAAGAGGAGGAGCGCATGAAGACCTCCCGCTCGGCGCCTTCCTCCCTGACCCGTGGGCAACCGTAGATTTGGAGCCGAGTTTTGTCAACAAAAAAACCGTTCGTCGGCCCGTGCGGGACATCCCGGCCCCCCCCGGCCCCCTCCTCCGGGTTATACGCTCGGGCGGGGCGGTATCGCGGATGGGAAATGGGCCCGGGCCGGGCCTTGAGTGCCACGGCGGCAGCAGGTGGCCCGCGGCTCGGCGCAGCGGGCTCAGCGCAGCCGGGTGGCACGGCAGCCCGAAGGGCGGCCGTGTGGAGCGTGCGGGGCCCACGGCCGCGGCTGCGCCGCTGCCGTGCCACCCTGTTCTCGGTGCAGCGGGATCGCGAGAGGCGCGATCGGGACAGCGGGCACCACCTGTGACGAGGCGGATATCGCGCTTGACTTGCCGCGCAGGGTGGTTACGTTGGGGTAGGGAGACGAATCTCGATGGTCCCGCGCCTCTACCTTATCGACAGCCACGGCCAGTTGTACGCCAGTTACTACGCCATCCGGGCCCTGACAAGCCCCAAGGGCGAGCCGACGGGCGCCACGTTCGGATTCGTGGCCACACTCCTTAAGATCCTGCGCGAAGAGAGGCCGGAGTACCTGGCCGCCTGTTTCGACATGCCCGGCCCGACTCGCCGCCACGAGGCGTACGCCCAGTACAAGGCCCACCGGAAGCCGATGCCCGAGGACCTGCCCGTGCAGATCGGGCGGGTCCGCGAGATCCTGCGGCTGCTGGGCGTGCCGGCGGTGGACTCGGTCGGATACGAGGCCGACGACTGCATCGCCGCCATGGTCGAGCGCGGGCGGGCCGCCGGGATGGACGTCGTCATCTGCAGCCGCGACAAGGACCTGGAGCAACTGGTCGGGGCGGGCGTGACGATGCTCGACACGAAGACGTTCGAGCGTCTCGACACGGCGGCCATCGAGCGGAAACGCGGTGTCAGCCCCAAGCAGATGATCGACCTGCTGGCCCTGATGGGCGACGCCTCGGACAACATCCCCGGCGTGCCGGGCGTGGGCGAGAAGACGGCCACCCGGCTCATCGCCGAGTACGGCTCGCTCGATGAGTTGCTGGCCCGGGCCGACCAGGTCAAAGGGAAACTCGGCGAGCGACTGCGGGCCCATACCGACGACGCCCTCCGGAGCCGCGACCTCGTGCGGCTGCTGCCGGAGGCGCCGCTGGACGTGGACCTCGACGCCTGCCGCACCCCGGAGTCGCACGATACGGCGGAACTGGTCGCGCTGTTCCGCGACCTGGGGTTCAACCGGTTCATCGACGAGTTCGGGCTCGAAGGCACGGCCGGCGGCCCGGGGATCAAGGTCCACATCGTCGAGACGAAGAAGGCGCTGGCGGACCTGGCCAAGGCGCTCGCGGCGCAGCCGGCCTTCGCCTTCGACACCGAGACGACGAGCCTGGTGCCGGGCGAAGCGCACCTGGTGGGCCTGTCGCTGGCGTGGTCCGAGGGCGAGGGGTATTACGTGCCGCTGATGGGGCCTGAGCAGGAGCGCTGTCTCGACCTCGAAACGGTCAAGGCAGCGCTCGGGCCGGTGTTGGCAGCACGCGCTGCGCCTGGTGACGCCGTGACCAGCCCCCGCCGTAAGGCGGGGGGCAAGGGCGCCGAGAGCGACCCCCTCGTCGGCTACCCCCTGCTCACGCAGGGGGCTAGTCACGGCACCGACACCCTGCTCACGCAGGGGGCTAGTCACAGCACCGACACCCGCCTGCTCGTCGGCCAGAACGTCAAGTACGACATGCTCGTCTGCCGCAGGGCCGGCCTGGAGGTGGCCGAACCGCTCTTCGACACGATGGTGGCGGCGTACCTGGCGAACCCGGGCCGCCGCCAGTACAACCTCGACGCGCTGGCGCTCGATTACTTCGGCCACAAGATGATCCCGCTCGAGGACCTGCTCGGCCCCAAGAAGAGCGACCGCCGCATGGACGAGGTGCCCATCGACGACGCGGCGGAGTACGCGGTCGAGGACGCCGTGATGACGTGGCGGCTGAAGGAGCGGCTGGCGGAGGAACTCGAGGAAAAGGGCCTGTCGGCCCTGGCCCGCGACGTCGAGATGCCGCTGGTGCCGGTCCTCGCCTCGATGGAAGAGACGGGCGTGGCCATCGACGTCGGTGTCCTCGCGGAGATCTCGGCGGACCTTGAATCGCGGCTGGCCGAACTCGAGAAGGCGGTCTACCAGGAGGCCGGGCACGCGTTCGCCATCAACTCGCCGCAGCAGTTGGCCACGGTCCTGTTCGAGGAACTGGGTCTGAAGGCCGTCAAGAAGACGGCCAAAGGCAAGCGGCCGTCCACCGACGCGGGGGTGCTGGAAGAACTCGCCCCCCTCCACCCCCTGCCCCGGCTGGTGCTGGCGTACCGGCAACTGGCGAAACTCAAAGGCACGTACGTCGATGCGCTGCCGGCTCTCGTCAGTCCCGAAACCGGCCGCGTTCACACGTCGTTCAACCAGACGGTGACGGCGACGGGGCGGCTGAGTTCGTCGGAGCCAAACCTCCAGAACATCCCGATCCGGACGGACGAGGGCCGCCAGATCCGCCGCGCCTTCGTCCCCGGCAAGAAGAACTGGGTGCTGCTGGCGGCCGACTACTCGCAGATCGAGTTGCGGATGCTTGCCCATTACTCCGGCGACCCGGCGCTGGTTCGGGCGTTTGCCGAGGACCGCGACATCCACACGTTCGTCGCCGGCCAGATTTACGGGGTTGAAGAGGCCGAGGTGACGTACGAGATGCGGCGGGTGGCGAAGGTCGTCAACTTCAGCCTCATCTACGGCAAGACCGCTTACGGCCTGTCGCGGGACCTCGGGATCAGCGTGGGCGAGGCCGGCCGCTTCATCGACGATTACTTCGACCGGTATCGGGGCGTGCGGGATTTCACGGCCGAGGTCCTGGCGCGCGCCAAGGCCGACGGGTACGTGACGACGATCCTCGGCCGCCGCCGATTCATCGAGGGCATCGACCAGATGGACCCGAAGCGGCTGAACTTCCCGGAGCGGACGGCCGTCAACACGGTCATCCAGGGGTCGGCTGCCGACCTGATCAAGGTGGCGATGAACCGGATCTGGCGCCGCGCCGCCCGCCAGGACCGGCCCAGCCGCCTGCTCATCCAGATTCACGACGAACTGATTTTCGAGACGCCCAGGAAGAACCTCGATGCCGAGCAGGCATGGATCACCGAGGAAATGGTCGGGGCCATGGAACTCGTGGTGCCGCTCAAGGTGAACGTGGCCAGCGGCAAGAACTGGATGGAAGCGGAATAGGGGCAATTCGGATTTCGGATTTCGGAATTCGGATTGAACGGCAACGGCCAACAACCGAGCCGCGAGCGTAAGCGAGCGGCTGTATGGGCCGCTCACTGACGTTCGCGGCTCGGACCTGTTGCCAATCGCAAGCCGGTGCACACCGATGGCCAATCCGCAATCCGAAATCCGAAATCCGAAATCCAAAGGCCGCCCCGTTATCGGTCTGCTGGGCGGCATCGGGGCGGGCAAGTCGCTGGTGGCGTCGCAGTTCGCCCAACTGGGCTGCGAGGTGGTGGACGCCGACCGAATCGCCCACGCCGTTCTGGGCGACGAGGCGGTCAAAGAGGCCGTCCGCCAGCGGTTCGGCGAGGGGGTCTTCGGGGCCGGCGGCGAGGTGGATCGCCGGCGTCTGGGCGAGCGGGTCTTTGACCATCCCGAGGATCGCGAGGCCCTCGAACACCTGGTACACCCGGAGATCTGCCTGCGCCTGCGTCAGGCGGTCGAGACCGCCCGGACCGGGGACGCCCCCGCGGTGGTTCTGGATGCCGCCCTTATTTTGGAAAAAGGACTGGACAACCTGTGCGACCATATGGTATACGTGAAGGTGCCAGCCAAGGTTCGCAGGAGCCGCGTTGGACAGGTCAGGGGGTGGGACCCGTCGGAGATTGCGCGGCGCGAGTTCTCCCAGGTTTCCTTAAAGACCAAACGCGAGCGGGCCGATTACATTGTTGATAACAGTGCCTCTCCCGAGCACACCTTTGACCAGATCCGCAAGGTCTTTTCGCGCGTGACAGCGTAACGCCGTGGTGTTTGGGCCATTGCCCCAACCCTACCCACTGAGCCATAGGTCCGATTCAGGCACACAAGCCCACGTCAGTCACAAGAACAGGAAGATATCGCATGGCCAAGACGACCCATTCGACGAAGAACTCGAGGCCCGCGCGGCCGCCCGCCCGATCCAGGCCGAAGAACGATTCCAAGTCCGAGGGGTTCGACGAAGAGGCCCATTCCCGCTACGAGCAGGCCAAGCGGAGCGACCTCCACATTGCCGAACTCCAGAAGATGACCGTCGCCCAATTGCACGCCATCGCCAAGAACGAGAACCTGGGCGACTACGCCGGCCTGAAGAAACAGGACCTCGTGTTCCACATCCTCCGGAACCGCGTCCAGGCCAACGGTCTGATGTTCGGCGAAGGGGTGCTGGAGGTCCTGCCCGACGGGTTCGGTTTTCTCCGCTCGCCCGACTACAGTTACATGCCCTCCCCCGACGACATCTACGTGAGCCCGAGCCAGATCCGCCGGTTCGGCCTGCGGACCGGGCACGTTGTGGCGGGGCAGATCCGGCCGCCCAAGAATGACGAACGCTACTTCGCCATGCTCAAGGTCGAGGCGGTCAACTACGACAACCCCGAGATCCTCTCCGAAAAGGTCGTCTTCGTGGACCTGACGCCCCTGTTCCCCAACGAGCGGCTCCTGCTGGAGACCACCCCCGAAGAACTCGACATGCGCGTCGTGGACCTCATCACGCCCATCGGCAAAGGCCAACGCGGGCTCATCGTCAGCCCGCCGCGCGCCGGCAAGACCGTCCTCCTTCAGAAAATGGCCAACGCCGTCATCGCGAACAACCCCGAGTGCATCGTTATCATCCTCCTGATCGACGAGCGGCCCGAGGAAGTGACGGACATGCAGCGCGGCGTTCCGGGGGCCGAGGTCATCAGTTCCACCTTCGACGAACCCAGCAGCCGCCACGTTCAGGTCGCCGAGATGGTCATTGAAAAGGCGAAGCGCCTCGTCGAGTACGGCAAGGACGTGGTCATCTTCCTCGACTCCATCACGCGCCTGGCCCGTGCCCACAACGCCGAGGTGCCGCACTCCGGCAAAATCCTCTCCGGCGGCGTCGACGCCAACGCCCTCCAGAAACCGAAACGCTTCTTCGGGGCCGCACGGAACATCGAGGAAGGCGGCAGCCTCACCATCCTGGCCACCGCGCTCGTCGACACCGGCAGCCGCATGGACGAGGTCATCTTCGAAGAGTTCAAGGGCACCGGTAACATGGAACTGCACCTGGACCGGCGTCTGATGGACAAGCGCGTCTACCCCACCCTCGACATCAGCGGCAGCGGAACCCGAAAGGAAGAACTCCTCCTCGACCCGGACGAACTCAAGTACGTCTGGGCCCTGCGGCGCGTGCTCACGGAGATGAACATCGTCGAGTCGATTCAGTTGCTCCGCGGACGCCTCGAGAAGGTCAAGTCGAACGCCGAGTTCCTGCTGGCGATGAACCTGTCGTAGCGGC
>DATKXP010000135.1:0-5401 GCA_035529015.1 Phycisphaerae bacterium
CGAGTATCCCACCGAGGCGGGCGGCACCAGGATCACGCCGCTGGAGGGCAGGAGCCTCGTCCCGGCCCTTGTGGGCAAGATTATCGAGCGCGAGGCCATCTACTGGGAGCACGAGGGGAACCGGGCCATCCGCGTCGGCCAATGGAAACTCGTCGCCAAGGGCGCCGCGGGGCCGTGGGAACTCTATCGCGTGGACGCCGACCGCAGCGAACTTAACGATCTCGCGTCCGAGCAACCCGACCGCGTCCGACAGATGGCTGCCATGTGGCAGACCTTTGCCGAAAAGGCCCTGTTCGTCCCCTGGCCCTGGAAGGCCGGACGGGGGAAGGAAACCTCCGGCAAGAAGAAGTAGGGCGACCTGAAAGGCGGCGACGGCGCCGTCATCGAACTCGGCAAGTGATGCATTTAGCCGGCGGCCTTGTCGAAGACCCGCCATAGCGGATCGTCGATCCGCGACGGCGGGCCCGCCGCGTATCCGTTACGAAAGCGACGATCACGTGAAACGCCGCCGGTTCCTCAAACAGGCAGGCCTCGGGGCCGCCTCGTTGCTCACGGGCTGTGCCCGGGCCGTCCGGGCCGGGACGCCCGCACGCCGGCCCAACGTCATCCTCTTCTTCACCGACGACCAGGGGTACAACGACGTCGGCTGCTTCGGGTCGCCCCGGATCCGGACGCCTCATTTCGACCGCATGGCGGCCGAGGGAATGAAGTTCACCAGTTTCTACGCCCAGGCGGTCTGCGGCCCGTCGCGCGGCGCCATCATGACCGGCTGTTACCCCATCCGCGTGGCGGAACCGGGCAACCGGAAGAACCAGCACACGATTCTGCACCCGCGCGAAATCACCATCGCCGAGGTGCTGAAAGGCGCCGGCTACGCCACGGCCTGCATCGGCAAGTGGCACCTCGCCGGAAACGGCGGCGGCCGCGGGCACGGGCCGTTCCCGCCGGAACTCATGCCCACGGCCCAGGGCTTCGAGTCCTTCTTCGGCACGCCGCTCCACAACGGCTTCACGCGGGAACCTGACCCCAAGCGATTCGTCACCGAGTTGATGCGCGGCAGCGAGGTGCTCGAGTCCCCCACCGACATGGACCTGTTGACGAAGCGCTACACCGAGGAGGCGATCCGGTTCATCCGCGCCAACAAGGACCGGCCGTTCTTCCTGTACCTCGCGCACAACATGCCGCACGTCCCGCTCGGCGCGTCGAAGGCGTTTCGCGGCCGCTCGCCGCGCGGCCTGTACGGCGACGTCATCGAGGAACTCGACTGGAGCGCCGGCCAGGTCATCGCCGCGCTCACCGAACTCGGCCTCGACGAGCACACGCTCGTCGTCTTCACGTCCGACAACGGCCCGTGGATCGAGAAACACCTCGGCGACTACGGCGGCAGCGCCGACCCGCTGCGCGGCTCGAAGATGATGACCTGGGACGGCGGCCCGCGCGTCCCGTGCATCATGCGATGGCCGGGGAAAATCCCTGCCGGGCGCGTGTGCGACGACATCGCGACCACGATGGACCTCCTGCCCACCTTCGCCCGCCTGGCCGGCGCCGACGTGCCCGGCGACCGCATCCTCGACGGCGTGGACATCGGCCCCCTCATCACGGGCCGCCCCGGCACCCGGAGCCCCCGCGAAACGTTCTACTACTACTGCTACACGCACCTTCAGGCCGTCCGGAGCGGCAAGTGGAAACTCGTCCTGCCGCGCCCCGCGCGGCCGCCGTGGACCGGGTGGTCCGCTCGCATGGTCGATGCCGTCCCGACGATGCAACTCTACGACCTGGAAGCCGACGTCGAAGAGAAGCATGACGTGGCCGACCGCCACCCCGAGATCGTCGCCCGGCTGACGGCCCTCGTCGAAAAGGCCCGCGACGACCTCGGCGACCACGACCGCGTCGGCAAGGGCGCCCGCTTCTTCGACGGCCCGCCCCCGCCGTCCGCCGACGTGCGAGACGGACGGCGCAGGAGAAAGACATGACCGCCGGCCGCCTCGGGGATGCGCTTCGCCGGGGCCTGCGCCGCTTGGTTCCAAGTGCCTGAACGGTTACCGCAAAACGTGGTGAGAGGAGCAGAATCCAATGAAAGCGACTGCGACCGCCGTACTGATGACGCTCTGCCTGCTGACCCGTGCCGCCGCCGTGCCGTCGCCGGGCGAGGGTTGGAAGGACCTCTTCAACGGCAAGGATCTGTCAGGCTGGGTCAATGTGAACACCGGCCAGGACACGTGGACCGTGCGCGACGGCCTGCTGGTGTGCAGCGGGCACCCCATCGGCGTCATGCGCACGGACAAGCAGTACGAGAATTTCATCCTGCACATTGAGTGGAGGCACATGGAGCCGGGCGGCAACTCCGGCGTGTTTGTCTGGAGCCAGGGCGCCGTGCCCGAGGGCAGGCGGCTGCCCAGCGGAGTCGAGGTGCAGATGTTGGAACTCGACTGGGTCAACCTGCACAAGCAGAAGGACGGCACGCCCCAGCCAATCGCCTACGTGCATGGCGAACTGTTCGGCGCGGGTGGTTTGAAGACGACGCCGGACAATCCGCGCGGCAGCCGCAGCAAGTCGCTCGAGAACCGGTGCAAGGGAAAAGGACAGTGGAATACCTACGACGTGGTCTGCGTGGACGGGGTCGTCAAACTGTCGGTCAACGGGAAGTTCGTCAACGGCATCCGCGATGCCTCGATCAAGAAGGGCTATCTGTGCCTGGAGTCCGAAGGCGCCGAGATTCACTTCCGCAACATTCGAATCCTGGAACTGCCCCCGGGCATCACAACCGCTGAGCAGACGGCGCCGGTCGTCAAAGACGATTAACACTACAGCGCCACTTACCGCGCGGCGGGTCTCCCGACCCGCCGCGCAAGGTGCGAAAAACACACGGCCGGACAAGACCGGCCGTGGCACAGGGCATGACGGGAGTTTCTGATGAAACGGCGCGATTTTCTCAAGACCGTCGGCCTGGGCGCAGCGACGCTGGCGCTGCCGCGCGCGCTCGGGGCCGGCGAGACGTCGAAGAGGCGGCTCAACGTCGTCTTCATCCTCATCGACGACATGGGCTGGACCGACGCCGGCTGTTACGGCAGCACGTTCTACGAGACGCCGCACATCGACCGCCTCGCCGCCCAAGGGATGCGCTTCACCGACGCCTACGCCGCCTGCCCCGTCTGTTCGCCGACGCGGGCGAGCATCATGGCCGGCAAGTATCCCGCGCGGCTGAATCTGACGAACTGGCTCAGCGGCCGCATCCGAAAGAAACTCATCGGCGCCCCGTACATCGAGCAACTGCCCCTGGAAGAGGTGACTCTGGCCGAAGCGTTCAAGCAGGCCGGCTACGCCACGTGCTTCATCGGCAAGTGGCATTTGGGCGGCGAGCCGTTCTGCCCCGAGTACCAGGGCTTCGACGTCAACGTCGCGGGCAACCGCACGGGCTCGCCCGCGGGCGGCTACTTCTCGCCCTACAAGAACCCGCAACTTACGGACGGGCCGAAGGGCGAGTACCTGACCGACCGCCTGACGGACGAGGCCCTCAAGTTCCTCGACGCCGCACGCGATAAGCCGTTCCTCCTCTACCTCTCGCACTACGCCGTTCACACGCCGATCCAGGCCAAGCAGGACCTTGCCGAGAAGTACAAGGCCAAGGCCGAACGCCTGCCCCCGCCGGAGGGGCCGCGCCACCTGCCCGAGGGCGAGACGCAGGCCCGCCAGGTGCAGGACCATCCCGTCTACGCCGGCATGGTCCAGAGCATGGACGAGAGCGTCGGCCGCGTCATGGCCAAACTCGACGAACTCGGCCTCGCCGGCCGGACCGCCGTCTTCTTCATGTCCGACAACGGCGGCTACTCGACGACCCGCGGGGGACCGACCTCCAACGTGCCGCTCCGCGCCGGCAAGGGTTGGCTCTACGAGGGCGGCATCCGCGAACCGATGATCATCAAGTGGCCGGGCGTCGCCAAACCCGGCAGCACCTGCAGCGTGCCCGTGACCAGCACGGACTTCTATCCGACGATGCTCGAGATGGCGGGCCTTCCGCTTCGGCCCGAGCAGCACACCGACGGCATTGGCCTGGCGCAGCTGCTGGCGGGCGCGCCGTCGCTCTCGCGCAAGGCCCTGTACTGGCACTATCCGCACTACTCGCCGCAGGGCGGCAGCCCCAGCGGGGCGGTGCGCGAGGGCGACCACAAACTCATCGAATTCTTCGAGGATGACCGCGTCGAACTCTACAACCTCGCCAACGACATCGGCGAGAAGCACGACCTGGCCTCCGAGAAGCCCGACGTGGCCGCACGCCTCCGCGCGATGCTCCACGACTGGCGACGCGCCGTCGATGCCCGCATGCCGCAGCCGAACCCCGACTTCAACCCGCGCAAGAAAGGCGCCAAATGACCCGCCAGACGATCAGCCGACGCACGTTCCTCAAGGCCGCCGGTCTGGGTGCGGCCTCGCTCGCGCTGCCGCCGCGGCTGGCCGCCGCCGGCGCGCCGCGCGGCCAACCCAACATCGTGTTCATTCTCATCGACGACCAGCGGTGGGACGTCATGTCGTGCGCCGGGCACCCGTACGTCAAGAGCCCGAACCTCGACCGCCTGGCCCGCGAGGGGGCGATGTTCACCCGCGCCTTCGTCACCACGTCGTTGTGCAGCCCGTCGCGCGCCAGTTTCCTGACCGGCCGCTACGCCCACGCCCACGGTGTGCCCACCAACGCGGGACGCGACCCCGATCCCCAGTGGCCTACCTTCCCGGCGCTGCTGCAGAAGGCGGGGTACGAGACGGCCTTTGTCGGGAAGTGGCACATGGCCGGCCACGACCGCCCGCGGCCCGGCTTCGATCACTGGGTCAGTTTCCGCGGACAGGGCAACTACGCCGGCAACACGCTCAACGTTAACGGCGAGACGGTCGAGTCGAAGACGTACGTGACGGACGACCTGACCGACCGCGCCGTCGAGTGGCTCCGCCGCAAACACACACAGCCGTTCATGCTTTACCTCTCGCACAAGGCGGTTCACGCCAACTTCGCCCCCGCCCCGCGACACGCCAACCTGTACGCCGACGTCGAGATGGCGCTCAACACGCGCCAAGACGACCGGCTCGACACGAAGGTCCGCTGGGGCCGGTACTTCCCCGACAAGACGTGGCAGAGCGACCTGCGGCGGTACATGCAGGCGTTGCGGGCCGTGGACGAGAGCGTCGGAAAGGTCCTCGACACGCTCGATACGCTCGGCCTGGCCGACGCGACGATGGTGATCTTCACGTCCGACAACGGTTACTTCCACGGCGAGCACCGGCTGTGGGACAAGCGGGCGGCGTACGAGCCGAGCATCCGCATCCCCATGCTGGTGCGATACCCGCCGCTCGTCCGCGCCGGTGCCAGCATCGACGCCCTCGTGCTGAACATCGACCTCGCCCCGACGCTGCT
>DATKXP010000136.1:0-6951 GCA_035529015.1 Phycisphaerae bacterium
GCGACCCCTGGCGAACCGCTGGGTCGCGACGGCGATTGCCGTCATCGGCGCGGGGGCGCTCGCGTTCGGGACGGGCGCCTCGGGCAAGGGTGCCCTGACGCTCTGGCCCATGTTCGGGGCCGTGAACCAGTTGCTGGCGGCCCTGGCGCTGCTGCTGGTGACGATCTACCTGAGGCGTCGCGGCACGTGGGGGTATCTGCTGACGCTCGGGCCGTGCCTGTTCATGCTGGTGCTGACGGTGTGGGCCATGGTGTCGAAAGAAATCGAGTTCATCGCCACGCCCGCCAGCGAGGCCTTTCCCGCCTACCAGAAGTACGTCCTCATCATCCTGAACGCCGGCACGCTGCTCTTGTCGCTCGCCCTTGCGGTCGAGGCGTTCATTCACATCGCGCGGCCGAGGAAGTGTGAATTGAAGGCGTAGGCCGTTCGAGCCCGAGCCCGACGCGGAAGCGGCGGGGCATCACGATCGGGCTTGGCACGCCCCAACGCGCTCGAGCCCGACGCGGAAGCGGCGGGGCATCATGATCGGGCTTGGCACGCCCCAACGCGCCCGAGCCCGACGCGGAAGCGGCGGGGCACGTTCACCGGCGGTGGCACATGCCAAGCCGGATGAGGATAACCGGCGGCTTCCGCCGCCGGCTCGGGCGCGGCGCCGGCTCGGTGGGTAGCGCCGAACGCCCTCGAGCCCGCCGCGGGAGCGGCGGGGCATCGGCATTGGGTTTGGCGGGCTCGAACCGGGTGGTGCAAGAGAGCGCGGCGGGTCGGGGAAACCCGCCGCGCGTATGGTTTCGCTGCTCAGCAACTCAGACGCAATACCATCCGGCATCTGAGACCTGAAATCTGAGATTTCAGATACTTCTCACGCCCACCACATCCCGCCGGTCTTCTCGGTCAGGATGATGCCCTTGAGGAACGCGACGGCCTTCTGGAAGCCTTCGTTGACGCTCATCAGGCTGTCCTCGTGCTCGATCGAGAGGACGCCGTCGTAGCCGACGGTCCGCAGCATCGAGACGAAGTCGCGCCAGAACCCCTCGCCGTGACCGTAGCCGACGGTCCGGAAGATCCACGCACGATTCAGTTCGTCGCCGTAGTGCTTGGTGTCGAGGACGCCGGTGAAGGCAGTGTTCTCGGGATCGATGCGGCAGTCCTTGGCATGCACATGGAAGATGGCCTTGCCCAGCGCCTTGATACTGACGATGGGGTCCATCCCCTGCCAGAACAGGTGCGAGGGGTCGAAGTTGGCGCCGATGGTGGGGCCGCACTCCTTGCGGATGGCCAGCATCGTCTGCGTGTTGAAGACGCAGAAGCCCGGGTGCATCTCGAACCCGATCTGCACGCCGTGGTCCTTGGCGAACTTGGCCTCTTTCTTCCAGTAAGGGATGAGTTTGGCTTCCCACTGCCACTTGACGGCCTCATCGAAGTCGGGCGGCCAGGGGCAGGTGATCCAGTTCGGGACCTTGTCCTTCGGCCCGCCGCCCGGGCACCCCGAGAAGTTGACGACGGTCTTGACGCCGAGCATCTCGGCCAGGCGGACGGTCTTGCGGTGCGACTCGTGGTCGCGCTTGGCGTGGGCGGGATTCGGATGGATCGGGTTCCCGTGGCACGACAGGGCGCTGATCACGAGGCCGCGATCGGTAATTCGTTTCTTGAACTCGCCGGCCTTGGCCTTCGACGCGAGCAGGTCATCGATCGGGACGTGGGCCTCGCCGGGATAGGCGCCGCAGCCCAATTCGACCGCATCCAGACCGCTCTGGCAGATGTAGTCGAGCGCGTCGTCCAGCGACTGCTGGCTGAACAGCACCGTGAAGACTCCGAGTTTCATCACGCATCTCCTTCCTGTCAGGACTCTGTTTCGCTCGAATGCCCCGTTGCCGAGACACTCGTCGCCCCGAACCGAGGCGGGACGTGCCATGCTAGCGGCCGTGCGTGGTGCCGCAAGGAAATAACTCGCCGTCTACGCCTCCACGGGCTTGCCGCCGGTGACCTCGACGTCGTCGTCGGGGTCCAGGTGTTGGCGGTCGAGGCGGTAGGCGAGCCCGTCGGGCACGACGGCGCGGATTATGCGGTGTCCGCGCGCCGGCCCGATGGCGACCTCGACGGGTCCTTCGGGCGTCCAGACGCGTCCGCTGATACGCCTCAGGTCAGCCGGCATCGGTGCCAGCAGCAGCGGCTGGAAGCCCGGCCCGTCGGGCCGAACGCCCAGGATCCACTTGGCCACCAGCGCCGCCGGCGCCACGCCGTAGCCGTGGCACAGCACCCACGGCGGCTGACCATTGTACGGCCCGCCCGTCGAAGCGCCGTGCCCCGACGTCGCCTGGCCGTCGGCCGGCAGGGGAAACACCTCCGGCACGGTGGCCAGGCCCGCCCTGGCCATGTCGCCCCAGTACGAGCGGATCATCGCCAGCGCCCGCGCCGCGTGGCTGCGCTCCAGCAGCGCCTCCAGGGCGAAGTACTTCACATAAGGGTTCTCGCAGGGCCCCCATTGGGCCGATTCGGTCTGGTCGTTCTTCCAGAGGCTCGCAAGGACTTGCTCGGCCTGACGCGGAGTCGCCAGGCCTCCGTACAGGGCGTAATAGTTGGTGGCTGGGCCGTGGGCGTCCGAGACGTTGTCGTACTGCCGCCCGTCAACGAACAGGCCGCGCGCCTTGTCCCACATCCGCGTGCGTGCGATCTTGGCGACGGCGTCGGCCTCGGCGTGTCCGTGGGCGGCGGCGTCGGCGTCGCCGAGGAACCGGGCGACCTCGGCGGCGGCGCGCAGGGCGCGGCACCAGAGCGCCTGCCAGGCGGTGACCTCGCCGCGCTTGTCGATCGGCGCCTGGTCCAGGAACAGCCACCAGGGCGAGCGCATGGGCTTGTTTTCGAGCAGCCCGGCCGACCCGCGGTGGCCGGCCGTCCATTCCAGGCATTTCTCGGCCGCCGGATACAACCGTTTCGCCAGCCGCAGGTCGCCCGTCCAGGCGACGTGATCGGCCAGCCAGACGATCCACAGCAGGTTCCAGTCGGGCACCATATGGACGGTTCCGGCCGGGACAACGGCCCGGAAGAACCCGTCGTCGCGCTGGTCGTCGGCGAAGGCCTGGAGCGCGGCCAGACCCAGGTCGGTCCGGCCGTAAAGGGTTCGCTCGGCCTGGGCAAGCAGGAAGGCGGCCGGGATGCTCTGCTCGGCGTCGCGGGCGGGGCTGCCCTCGAGGGTCCGTTGGAGGCAGTGGTGGACCGTCCGCTCGACCACGAACATGGCGTCGGCGAGTGGGCGGTCGCTGGTGTCGATGGCAGCCGGCGGCTCGGCCTGCCGGGCGGTCGCATGAACGCCGAGACCGTACACCTTGAGCCGATCGCCGCCCGTCCGTGCGACGAGTTCGAGGTACCGCAGGGCCCGTCGGTTCACGAACCGTACCGTCTGGCGCCCCCCCCGCAGGATGAGCCGGTCCACCTGCCGCATGCCGTGGCGAACCGGCTCCAGACGGTCGCCGGCGCCGAGCCCTTCGCCCCAGGCGACGTCGAGGATCGCGCCGGGCGACCCTTCGAGGTCGAGTTCGACGTGGCCGACCACCTCGTCGCTGAAATCGTAGGTGACGCACTCGCCGTCGCGTAGCCTGAGCGGCCCCTTCCCCCTGCCGGAGGCGGCGAGGGCGGCGGCGCCGGGCGGCGGGCGGCGCGTGGCGGTCCGATTCTCCCACGCCAACTGGTACGCCGGGTCGGGGAACGTCCGCTCATTCGGGGCCGGAACCTCCGGCAGGGCCCCCTTTCCGCACGGGCACAGTTGGTCGATGACGATCTGCCAGTTGACCCAGTCGGCCGGTTTCAGGTCGGGCGAGAACTCCAGCGGCAGCGTCTTGCCGGTGCGGGCGTCTACGATCCGCGCCGCAAACCCCCACGAGCGGCCCGGATCGTAGATGACGACGCCGATGGAATTCCAACCCGGGCCGAGCGTCACTTTGGCCGATTCGACGCGGTGCCCCTGGCCGCGATGGATCCCCGTGTAGTGGTCGTGTTCCTCGTCATCGAGCCAGTGGACGAACCGCTCGCTGTAGCCCTGGCGGATGACCTGGCGGTTGTTGAAGTAGACAGCGGCGGCTTCGTCGCAGTCGAAGACGAGCCGGGCCCGCTGTCGCCGGTGCGACCGCACGAACGTGCCGGCGTAGAACTCGCCGTGCGCCGGGTTCGGAACCGCGAACTCGAAGGGAATGGCCGTCACGCCCTCCTGCCACCTGGCCCAACCCGACGAGGCCAGCCGCGCGGGAACCACGAACGTCTCGGCCGGACGAGGTATCGTCTGCTCGCGCAACGTCTGCGGCGGGAAGCCTTCCGGCAACGCATGACGGACCTCGTCGGCCTTCGGCCAGCGCCGGTCACGGAAGCCGACCTCGGTCCAGCCCCGGGGTTCGCGCCGGGTGTCGCGGATCTCCGCAAACCCCGTCGTCCAGTAGACGCGAGGCGCGCGGCGGCTGAAGTCGTCGGCCACCGAGACGCGCCAGCGCCGGTCGGTGCCGATGTGCTCCGTCTTGCCGCCGGCTCGCGCCACGTCCAACTGCAGCCACAGGCCCGCCGGCAGGCGCGGAAGGCGCGGAAGGCCGACGTAGTAGTTGTGGGCCAGGACGGCGATCACGTTGCGTCCGCGCTTCAGCGGCAACTCCTCGGCCGTGTACACGTCGAGCAGCGGCGCCGAAGCCGACGACGGCGTCGGACCGCCCCCAACGTACCGGCCGTTCACGTACAGGACGTACTCGCTGAAGGCCGTGATGCGGAGGCGGGCATCGGTCGGCGTCCCGGCAAGCGTGAACGTGCGCCGGGCGCGGAGGTAGCAGTCCTCGCTGTGACACTCGGTCGCGATCCAGATCCACTTCGCCTTGTCGGTCCGTTTCGCCATGGTTCCGGTAGGCGTCCGACGCCCGACGGTTGCGGTAACCGGTGACAGGCGGCCCCTCGCCGGCGGCGCGTCGCGGTAGTGTAGGAAGGGGCCGTGCCAAACTCAAGCGAATTGGCGCCACCGCGCGCCGTGGTGAAAACACTAGCGTCCTCTACCACCGGGCGATACGATACGGCTACGGCTTCCGAGAGGAGCGACCGACGCATGGCGAAGGGGATGACCTACCGAGCAGCCGGCGTGGACATCCAAGCCGGCGACCGGCTCGTGGACCGCATCCGGTCGGCCGTCCGGCGGACCCACGGGCCGCGCGTCCTCGGCCGGTACGGTCATTTTGCCGGCGTCTTCAGCCTGGACTACAACCAGCGGCTGTTTCAGCGGAACTACAAGCACCCGCTCCTGGTGGCGGGCACCGACGGCGTCGGCACCAAGTTGCGGGTGGCCATCGACGCGCAGTCGTATCGGACCATCGGCCAGGACTGCGTCGCCATGTGCGTCAACGACGTCCTGGTCCTTGGCGCCGAGCCGCTCTTCTTCCTCGACTACCTGGGCGTCGGTCGGCTCGACGCCGACGCGATGGCCGACGTGGTGACCGGCGTGGCCGAGGCGTGCAGGAAGTGCGACTGTGCCCTCCTGGGCGGCGAGACGGCGGAACTGCCCGGCTTCTACGCACCGGGCGATTTCGACCTGGCAGGCTTCGCGGTGGGGATCGTCGAGAAGCGGCGCATCATCGACGGCCAACGCATCGAGGAAGGCGATACCGTCCTCGGCCTGGCTTCCAGCGGGCTTCACTCGAACGGGTACAGCCTGGCTCGGAAGATCGTCTTCGAGGCGGCCGGCCTGAAGGTCGGCGACGAATTGCCCGGCCTGGGTCGGACCGTGGCCGACGAACTGCTCGAGCCCACGCGCCTCTACTCGCCCGCCGTCCTGAAAGTGCTGCGTTACTATGGCACCAAGAGGGTCGTCCACGGCATGGCCCATATTACGGGCGGCGGACTGGAAGGCAACGTCCCCCGGATCTTGCCCCAGGACTTACGGGCGCGCATCAAGAGAGACGCGTGGCCGGTCCCGCCGATCTTCTCCTGGCTTCAGAAGGCGGGCGGCGTCTCGACGAAAGAGATGGGGCGAGTCTTCAACATGGGCATCGGCTTCGTCATGGTCGTCAGCCCCTACTACGCCGACCACATCGCGGGGATCCTCGAAAGGGCCGGCGAGACGGTCTACCCGATCGGCCGCATCACGCGCGGCAAAGGCGACGTGGCGCTGACGTAAGCATTGCTCGACCCGCGACGCGCGCCGAGTAAACTCGGCGGCTAACAGGGCGCACTGTTAGCCGCCGGGCTTGCCCGGCGCGTTTCCTGCCGCGTGGTGCATCCCTTTCTCGTTTTGCCTTGAACGGTCCGCGCCCGGACGGTTATCCTGGAAGGGATGGTGGATCCTCTGCAACTCGACGTGCTGACGGCCGACCGTCTTGCCACGTGCATCGACCACGAGGTCCTCGCTCCGGATCACACGGTGACCGACGTCGCGCAGGCCTGCGCCGACGCGGTGGCGTACGGCTTTGCCGCCGTCACCGTCCCGCCGTACGACATCGCGCGGGCGGCGCAGCGGCTGGGGGGGACGGGCGTGGCGGCCGGCGGGATTATCGGTCTGCCCCACGGCCATTCGGGCCTGAAGGCCAAGCGGACCGAAGCCGAGACGTGCGTCCGGGCCGGGGCCGACGAGGTCGAGATGGTCATCAACCTGGCCGCCATGAAGAGCGGCCAGTTCGGCGACGTCCGCGATGAGATCGCCGCCGTCCGCACCGTGGCCGACGGGCTCGCGCTCAAGGTCATCCTGGAGTGCTGCTGGCTCACGGACGACGAGACGGTGCGGGCATGCTGGCTGGCGATGGAGTGCGGGGCCGACTTCGTCGAGACGGCCACGGACTTCGGAGCCCGCGGCGCGACCGTCCACGACGTGGCCCTGGTTTGGCGGACCGTCGGCGACGGCGCCGGTGTCAAGGCCGCCGGCCGGATCCGCACCCTCGGGCAGGTTCGCGAGATGCTCGAGGCCGGGGCCGTGCGGATCGGCACCGGCGACGGCGT
>DATKXP010000137.1:0-6597 GCA_035529015.1 Phycisphaerae bacterium
AAGCGTCCGTGGGGCAACGGCGACGGCCGATTCATCTACCCGCCCGAGGCGGCCGCCGACGCCCATCCCGCAGCGCCCGTCCTCGACGGCCCCGTGGACAGCATCCGCTGGGAGATGCTCCGCGACGGGTTGGAGGACTACGAGTACCTGGCCATCCTGCGGCGGCTGCTCGCCGAGAAGGGCGACCGCCTTGACGCCGGGAAGCGCGCCGAGTTCACCGCGCTCCTCGATGTGCCGGACGATATCACCACCGACATGACCACGTTCACCAAGGACCCCGCCCCCATCGAGCGCCGCCGCCTGGCCATCGCGAGGGCCATCGAAACGCTCAGGAGGCGCTGACCCCACCGCCATGCCCGACGACGCCATCCTTTTTATCGCCGACACGCACGCCGGGCCCCCGCGCCCCGGATGGAGCCAGCAGACCTGCTGCCGCCACCTCATGCCGCAGATCGCCGATGGCGTGGGTCGCCTGGCCCGCGAGCGCGGCGTCGGGCTCGTCGTTCACGGCGGCGACGTGACCGACCTGGCGGAACTCGAGTACGCCGCCGACATGTTCGACCGGTTCGGCACCGACGTGGCCGTCTGCCTCGGCAACCACGACCTGATGAGCGAGGGTGCGCTGGAGGCGTGGCGGGCGCTCGAGTCCGACCGCGTCCGTTTCGCGCCCCTGGTCATCCCGCTCGCCCGGGCCGACCTGGTCCTCGCGAACTGCGCGTGGCAGGGGGAGGACGGCGTGGCCATGTTCTGGGACGCCCGGCCGCCCGCCGAGGCGTTCACGATGGAGCAGGCCGAGTGGCTCGACGCGGCGCTGGCCGCCGGCGACGCCGCGCGACCGGCGTGCGTCGTCATTCACGCGCCCCTCGATCCGCTGCCGCCGCGACTGACGGGCGAACCCGACGATATCCACAAGCCTGTGCCGCTGTACGTTGCGGCCGTCTCGCGCGTCCTCGACGATCACCCGCGCGTGCGGCTGGTCCTGAGCAGTCACACCCACGTCAACTGCGCCACGTGGCACGGGCGCCGCGTCCACGTGACGACGGCGGCGGCCATCGAGGTGCCGTTCGAGGTGCGCCTGGTCCGGTTCGGCCCCGAGGCGATCCGCATCGAGACGCTGCCCGCCATCCCCACGCCCCAGGACGTACACTACGATGAGACGAAGGCGTGGGTCAGCGGCCAACCCGAGGACCGGATGATCGAGATACCGTTGTAGCACGACAACGCCATTTGCCGCGCGGCGGGTCTCCGGACCCGCCGCGCAAGGGCGAGAATGGGCTTGAACGCGCGGTGGGTCCGGAGACCCACCGCGCGAAATGGCGAAGTGGCGTTGTAGGATTACGTGCTTCGCTCACTTCGGCTCCGGCAGTTCGACGACGTACGCCGCGATGGGCCGGCCCGAATCGGCTTCCCAGTTGCTCGCAAAGATGACCTTCCGGCCGTCGGGCGACGGCGAGGCGTGGGCTTCGCTGAAGTAGTCGCCGGGCCGGGTGTGCATGTGGGCGAGGCGCTCGACGCGCAGGCTGCCGTCGGTTCGGACCGCGACGATCTCGTCCCAGAAGGGCGGCCAGTTCCGGCTCCGCGTCTGATACGTGGCGTACACCCATCCGGGACGGCCGATGTTGCGGGCCGACGTGTGGCCGGCGTACCCGCCGGGCGTCAGCACCGTGACGGCCCCGTCGCGCAAAGTGCGCTTGATGACCCGGCCGTCGTCGGGCTTCGACTTCGACACGCCGACGGCCACCTCGTCGCCCGCCTCGTCCACCGTCAGGTCGTAATGGCTCGGGCGCCCGTACTTTGTCCAGAGGGGGCCGACCTTCCGGCCTTCCAGGTCGTACACCTGCGTGCGGTCGCGGCCGCCGTCGATCACGCCATTCAGTACGAGGTACGTGCCGAGGGCGCTCACCGAGACCCAGTCCACCTCGACGCCGTCCAGGTCGATGTCGGGCCACTTGTGCTTGCGCACCAGGTCGTACGCAAAGGCGACCTGCTTCCCGCCCCGTTGCGCCAGGACCGCCAGGCGCGCGCCGTCCCTCGACGGGTTGCCTTCGCCGGGGCCGAACTTCAGGTCCGAGTACGTCTCGAACGTCCGTGCGGCGGTGACCTCGCCCGTCCGGACGTTCCACACACCGATCCGGTCGCCCTTGACGAAGATCCGCAGGTCAGGCTCGCGCGGATGCCAGCGGTCCTCGCCGGGCGGACGGCGCGTAAAGAGCGGCCGGTATGTCCGCCCGTCGAGGAAGATCGGGTTGGGCTTGCCGCGATGGCGGTCCAGGATCAGGAGCGACCCGTCGGCGTTCCATGCCTGGTCCTTCGAGTAATGGTGCCGCGCTACCTCGCCCCACACGCCGCCCACGACGGGGATGGGCGTGCCCGGATCGCCCGTGATGCGCGTCACCCGCGCGCCGAAGACGGGGTCCACGTAGGACTGGAGGTAGCCCGGCCGCGGGACGTCGGGGATGGCTTTGACCTCGGTGTCGGTGACGGGGTACGCGGCGGCGGCGCACGCGCCTCCCGGAAGTAACGCGGCGGCAACCAAAGCAGTCGCGAGCGCTTGATGCAACGTGGCTCTCCAGGCACGCCTCGCCGGCAGGCAGATACGCCGGGTGGTCGCCTTCCCGGGCGACCATCCGGCCGGGTACCAACACGCAGAGAGCGGCGGCCTGGGAAGGACGCCGGGCGGATACCGCTACGTTCGCAGCCTAACTGCCGGTGGGTTGTACCAGGCGGCACATGTCGCGGTAACCCACCATACCGGGCATGGCCAGGACGGCGCCGAGGGCGGTGACCAGGACGGTGTAGACCAGCGCGGCGATGGCGGACCCTGCGATACCGGCGGCCGCCAGGGCCCCGGCTGCGCCGAGCGCCTGGCCGGCCATCTCGTTCTTCAATTCCCGCTCGACGCGGAACCAGTAGGCGCTGTCATTCTCGCCCGTCGGGCGCGGCGGCAGGGGACGCTCCAGACGGCGGTACAGTTCGTTGACGCGGCGTGCGTGAAACGCGTCGGCCGTCTCCCCCGGCATGGCCGACAGGCGATCGGCGGCGTCGAGCGCTTCCTGGTACGCCATGAGCTTCGGGCCCGTGGCCGACACCGCCGCCAGCCCGCCGAGACCGAAGATCGCCATCACCGCGCCCACGATCAGGGCCTGGACGACGAGGCTCAGCAGCGCGAGCACCAGCATCTGCACGAACAGGCCGAACCCGCGCGCCACCTTGCCCGTCAGCCGCCAACTCACCGTCAGCGATTCCACCACCCGGGCGCGGCCGTCCACGACCAGCGGCATGGCCCACGCCAACCGCGATCCCACGAACATCATCGGCGAGTAGATGACCGGTATCGCGATGGCCAGCACCAGCAGACCGATCACGCCCTTCGACACGAGCAGCATGACCGACGAGGCTCCGGCCACCATCACCAGGAGCGTGATGGGGATACTGATGCCGGTGAAGATGAGCGCCAGCAGCCAGAAGATGCCCATGCTCGGCCAGTAGCGGCCCCCGGAGAAGCCTGCGAACAGTCTGCCGAGCAGCCCGCTCTGACCGCGCGCGGCCGCCAGCATGATGAGAACGAATCCGGCGAGCAGCGGCGGCTCGAGGAACACGCCGGGCACGATGCACAACGACCAGGCCAACGTGGCGAGGATGACCATAATCAGCAGGCCGAGCGTCAGCGGAACGACGTTGCGCAGACCGAACGCGATGCCTTCGCCGATCCATCGGAACGCCTGCCCCATTCCCACGTTGCCGCCGGCCCGCACCGCCGGCGCCGGAGGCTCCGCAGCGGCAGGTTGGGGTGCAGGCGCTGCGGCTGCGGTGGGCGCCGCGGGAGGAGCCGCCTGCGGCACGGCAACGGTGGCACGCGACAGCGGCGGCACCCGCAGCGGGCTGTTGCACTTCGGGCACCGGCCTACCTTCCCGGCATTGGTGTCCGACGTGTTGAACCGTGTCTGGCAACTCGGACAGATGACGCGGATCATGAAGCGCCCCCTTGCCGTCAGATCTCGAACGCTGCTGCCCTCCAGCGGCCGACAATACACCCCGCGCGGCCGCCCTGTCAACGATTGGTGGCGGGTGGGTCCCCGGACGCGGGCCAGGGTGGCACCCGGCGCCGTCTCAACGCCTGACAGCACCCGGCCGCGCCTTGTACACCCGGACGTAGTCGAACAGGACGCTGTCGGGCAACGTCGCCCGGGCGATGTCGCCCGCCCACGTGCCGACCTCCAGACTCAGAATGACGTACTGGGGTGTGCCCGAGACGCCTTGCCGCGTCCGCCACGTCTCCTTACCGTCCACGTAGAAGACGTATTCGTCCTCTTTCCACTCGATGCCCACGGTGTGCCAGCCCTTCGAGACGCCCGGCACGTCGGCGACCTTGCCCTGCGACTTGTGATCCTTCCCGTACCCGTCCCAGTGGAGCGTGTGCTGGATTCTTTCACCGCGTTTCGAGAGGTACTCGAAGATGTCGATCTCGGTGCCGGACTGTTTCGTGTCGCCGATCACTTTCCCATAGCGCGGCGACTGGAGCCAGAACGCCGACCAGTGGCCGACCTGGGTCTGGAATCTGACCCGGCACTCCCAGTAACCGTACGCCCGCTCGAACGTGCCCTGGGTGCCGATCATGCCGGTGTGCCACTGGTCGCCGACTTTGCGGGTGGTGATGACGAGGTGGCCGTTGCCGTCGAGCGTCACGGCCTCCTTGACATTGACGCCGCCCTTGCGGGGCCCCAGGCCCCGGTAACTCCACTTGGTCATGTCGAGCCGGGTGCAGTCGAACTCGTCGCTCCAGACGAGGTTCGGATCGGCCGTCGGCTTGGCCGACTCGCCTGCCGCCACGCCGGTTGCCGAAAGCGCAAGTATAACGAGAACGCCTGCCGCCGTTACGCACCGTGTCATGGTCGTTCCTTCTGATTCGGACCGCATTTGTGCCGGACGCGCGTCGGCCGGCCCGTCCGGTTGGGTCTCGGCTGCTCGGTCCGATACAGTCTGACTTCCCCCAGCCCGGGATGTCAAGCAGAACCGAATGGCGTGGCCGTTCCCACGCGGGGCATTGACACCCTCTCGGGCATGTTGTAGGCTTCTGCCGCCGACGATGGAGGGCGCCTCATGCTCTTTACGCGACGCATGGACTATGGGTTGCGGATCATGTTGGCCCTCGGAATGCGCGGCGGCGAGCGGACCAGCGGCGAGGACCTCGCACGCGATGCCGAAATCTCGCGGTCCTTCGCCCTGAAGATCGTCCGCCGCCTGGCAGCGGAAGGGCTGGTCATCGCGAAACGCGGTGTGGGCGGCGGCATCGAACTCGCAAGGCCCGCCCGCCAGATCTCCCTCTTCAACATCCTGCGCGCCACCGACGCGGCACGGGCCATCAACGTCTGCCTCCTGCAGCCGCGCGTTTGTCCCCGTTCGAGCACGTGTGCGGCCCATCGGTTGCTCCAGCCGATCCAGCACGCGCTGGACGCCCAACTGCAGGCGCTGAGCCTCGCCGACGTGGTCCGCGAACAGAAGGCCATCGCCAGGCGTGGCGGGCGATCGCGGCCCGCGCGCTAACGCGTGGGGCCAGGTGGTGCCGCCGGCGGTTATATACTTTACGAAAACGGCCTTTCTTAGGACCCCCCCAAATCGCGCTTTTCGGAGGGCCGAACCGCGTTTCTGGCTCAGAAACGCCGATTTGGGTCCCGAATGTGAAGATAGGCAAGGCAAAACGCGCGTCGTTTTGATCGGTTTCTGATCGCTTTTTGCTCAAACTTGGTCCGTTCTTGCTCCTTTTTACCCCTTTTTTAACCTCCATGGAGCGGGGCCAATATGCGCTAAAGTATACAAAAGGCGGGGACGGACAAGGCTGGAGGCCGGAGACTGGAGGCTGGAGGCACCCGAGATTGTTAGAACTCTAACAATCGCGGGAGGCGAAAAACGGCCCTGGCGCTATCGAAAAGGGCGAAAATGGCCAACTGGCCGCGCAAGAGGGGATTCGACGTATGGCCCGGATGCAATATGCGAGGCCGAAATCGGGCGATTTGTGTAAGGCCTTGTGCCAAAAGGACTTACGTCTCGGATAGGGCGCCGGAGATTGTTAGAACTCTAACAATTCCCTGGACTCAGGGGGCATCGGCCGTGTATCCTGCATCAGGGGAGCCTGTTGCACGAACCGCGCGGCGGCCTTCCCAGGCTGCCGCGAGACGCCCTGAATCAGACGTGGTGGCCTGGGAAGGCCACGACGCGCAAGGCCAGGATGACTTGTGCAACGGGCTCACGGAGGGTAAGAAAGGGACCTGCCATGTCGAAATCCGAGATCATGCCGCTGATTACGCAGGCGCACCTGGCGTGGAAACGCCACGAGGAAGGCCGCCTGGCGGGGCGGGGCGTCACGGGCAAGCAACTCCACCTGCTCGGGGCCCTGGCGAAGCGCGAGTTCCTGTACCCGGCCGACATCGCCCGCATCCTCTCGTGCGACCCGCCGACGGCACGCGTCGTCGTTCAGAACCTGGAGAAACGCAAGTGGGCGAAGGGCGCGGCCGATCCCGACGACGCCCGCCGCACCCGCGTCCACATCACGGCCGCCGGCCGCAAGAAACTCGACGCCGTCACCGGTGCCCTCAAGAA
>DATKXP010000138.1:0-6197 GCA_035529015.1 Phycisphaerae bacterium
AAAGTCTCGCTGCGCGGGCGTGTGCTGCCGGCCCCGCCAGGTCTTCGGCGTCTTCACTTCCACCAGCGCGAGTCGACCGGCCTTGGCGATCAGGAGATCCGGTACGCCGCCGCCGGCCCGAGACAGGTCGCACACCCACCATCCGCACGCCCGCAGCGTCCGCGCCACGTCCTGCTGCGAGCCGTCCACCCGTCGCGCCCACCGGCTCACGGCCGCACCCACCACACGCGGTTGCGCGTCCACGACAGCGCCAGCGGGCCGGCCTCGATCAGCACCGTCCCGCCGCAACAGGCCGCCCACCAGCGCCAGGACGGCGAGAGGCGCACGCGCAGAATGCGGCCGAAGGCGTAGAGCTCGAGGCGGATCATGCGGTCCTCCGCGTGTGCGGTGCCGCCGGATAGTAGATCGCCCGCGGTCGCGCCCGCCCGTTCGGCCACCGCGCCCTCGGTTGCTCGGGCCGGATGTCCATGCCGAAGTAGCGACGGCAGTCGGAGACGCGAGTTCTGTAGCCGCTCACGCCACCGACTGCGGCTTGCTCGCTCACGTCAATCGGCTGCAATGGCCTGGACCGGAACAGCGCCGCCATCTTGTCGCAGAGCGTCTGCCGCCGCCGGGCTCGCTCCAAGGGCGTCTGCGGGGCGTCGAAGGGCAAGGGCTGGGGCGTCATGGCTGTCCCTTCAGGCCGTCGCCCATCTTATCGCTGAATAGCTGGTGGCATGAACGGCAAAGCACCGTGATGTCCTCGGGCAGTTCGCATCCGAGGCGTTCATACGTCCGGTGGTGCGCGTCCAGCGAGCCCTCCTGGTTGCACACCTGGCAGCGATAGCCGGCACACGCCTTGGCCGCCTCGGCTCGCTGCTTCCATTCATCCGTTTGGAGATACTTCCGGTAAGTCACCACTCGGCACACGCCGCGAAGAACCGCCGTCGCCATGCTGACGGCCTTGATCTGCGCCCGGATACCATCATCATCGAGGGCATCCAACCGCCTGATGAGGTCGCCGCACGCATCGGCCAGTTCTCCGCGCGCCGCAACTAGATCGCAGTGCGCGGTCATCGTCGCCCCTTTCCGCCGCTGTAGAGGTTCTTCAGGTCGGACTCTTCCGCCCGCACGCTCGGATCTTCGCAGAGCGTCAGGTCTTCTCCGTTCAGGCGCACCGCAATCTCGTCACCGATAACCCCGTGGCGGTTCTTCAGCACCTTGGCGAACACGACATCCCGATACTTGTCGCGCGTCTCCATCGACGCATCCCGAGAACGATCCAGCCGACGCAGCGCCACGAGGTAGTCCACCGCTTCTTCCACGACGCCGCTGTCCCGTGCAGCGCCGAGCGATAACTCTCGGCTCCCGTCCCCGCCTTGCTCGCGGTTCACCTGAATGGCGACAAGCACGGCCACCAGATGTCGCTTCGCCAACTCCTTCAGTTCTCGGGCCTGCGTCGATACCCGGTCGTAAGTCGAGAGCGTCCGATCGCCACCGATGAGGCCGAGATGATCCACCGTGACCAACCGAACCGGAGTCCCGCGCATCGCACCCGTCTTCAGTTGTCGGATCATGCCGTCCATCTGAGCCACGCTCAGGCCCGGCGCATCCACCAACGTCAGACCCTCAGCCGCCTGAAGATACTGCGCCGTGTCGAGCGTGGCATCTCGCGCCGCCGATTCTAGTTGGCTCCGGGTGTAGCCGAACACGCTCCGAGCCATCCTCGCCGCAATCTGCGCCGCCGGCATCTCCAGCGAGAAGAAGACGTGGCCCAACGGCGCACAATGGCGCGTCATGTGATTCAGCAACAGCGTCTTCCCGATGCCTGGCCGCGCCATCAGACCGAATACCTCGCCGGGATAGATGCCCGGCACCTGACGGTCGAGTCCGGGGAAGCCCCACGTCACGGCCTCGCCCTTGTCGCGCGTCAGTTCCGCCAGCATCACCTCAACCTGGCCCATGCCGTCATACTGGCGCCGGTCGGTGGTCTGGTTGGAACGCTCGGCCTCGATACGGGCGATAAGGTCGCCGGCCTTGTCCGCCGTGTCGCGCCCGCTCGACAGTTCGTCCACCGCTTCGGTCAGCATCGCCATGAGCCGCCGGCATGAGGACAGTTCGCGCAGCCGCTTGACGAAGTGTTTCCGTCCTTTTTCGTCTGGACGGCCCGACCCGTCCGTCAGCTTCCAGAAGTAGGCCGGGTTGTCATACTGCCCGCGCCGTCGCAGTTCTTCCGCCACGCTGGAGAAGTCAGCCCGCACGCCGCGCTGCTCCAATTCGACCGCCGCCTCCCAAATATGCCGATGAGCCTCGCGGTAGAAGTCCTGCGAGGTCAGCCCGTCCATGAGCGCATCGAGAACGGACTCGCCGAGAAGAAGGCACCCGAGGGCGCCGCGCTCGAATTCCAGGTCAACGGCCGCTGGTTGATCGGTCATGCTGCCACCTTCGGTCTGCGGCCGGAATCGCGGAGCCGCTTGTCCGTTTCGTCCATCCACGTCGAGACGAACCAGCCGAGAGAGGGCGGCGACTTCCGAATGCGCGGGTCATCCGTCACGAAGAACGCTTCGAGCATCAAGGCCCGCCAGTCCGGGTCAGGGTAGCGCGTGGCGAAGTCGATCAGATGCGGGAAGTCGCGCGGCTTGGGAGTGAGAGGCAACGGTGTCAGACCGGACTTCTCCCACGCTTGCCGCCACTGCTCCCAGGCTGCTCCGGCATCGCCGGTAGCTTCGGCTCCAGCGTTAGCCGTTAGCCGTAAGCCATTAGCGTTAGCCAGAGGCTGACTCGTCGTGTCTAAGCCCTTCCGTTCGGAATGCCTCTCGAATAGCTCCGCAGTTTCTCGGGAGAACTTCCGTAGAACTTCCGCAGGAGGGACTGGATAATGCGATACACGCGGGAATCGAACGTGCTGGTAGTTCTGCCACGCCAATGAACAGAGATACTTACGGCCCTGATGGATGAACGATTCGACGAGTCCGACCTGCTTCAGAAAATCCAGCGCGGCCACGACCGCCGCCTCCGGTTCCTGTTCCAGCGCAAAGTTGTCGCCCCGGATGAGCGCAGCCGAGTCTGGCATCACTCCGAAGTCGTCGGCCGACAGAAGGTATTGCGTCCACACTCGATAGGTCAGGTGGTCGCACTGGGCGAGCTTGGCGCTGTGCCCCTGACAGCGATGGAGCATCCGGTCGTCAGGCATCGGCTGGCTCCCTGTGTCGCTTGATGATACCCATGACATAGCGCCAGTCCCTCGTCATGCCGTAGTTGATAGCGATGTCCATCGCACCACGGATCACTTCTGCGGGCGTCCGCTCCAACTCGTTTTTTAGCCAGGCGAATTGGCGCTTTGGAACGCTGTCCACACACGCGCTCTCACACCAGAAGTCGAGAAGCGACTCTGCCACCATGTCGCGCCGCTCTCGAATCTCGGCCAGCACGGAGTTGTATTCTCGTAATTGCCGCTCTCGCTCCAGCAACATGACGGCTCTGTCGTGCGGATCTTCGCCGTCCATGACCACCGAGAGAGGCTCTCCGGTCTTGCCTCGGTTGCACTCCCAGCACGACGTAGCAAGGTTGATTTCGTCATCGGTTCCGCCCTCACAGAGCGGGACGATGTGGTCAATCTCCAGCACAACATCGGGGGAGGTTTTGCCGCAGTATCGGCAGGTGAACGAGTCGCGTTTGAACACGTCGAAGCGGGTTTTGGGCCGGACTGGCATGGCGCTACTCCTCATGTAGCCCTCGTGAAGTGCGGGGGAAATCCACCGAGGTTGTGGACTTGTCGGCTGGCCTGCCTATCCCTCGCAATATTGTCGCGCAACTCTCCGCGCATGTCAACCCCTACGCCACCCCCACCCCAGGAACCGCAGGACACGGGAGGATCATGCGGTGGCCTCGCCGTCATGGTGGGCAAACTGACGCTTGAGCAGTTCGTCCTTGTACCACTCGGGTAGCCCGCGCGTGACGGCGCGCGCGATGTGCGGCCACGCCCACGCGAACAGCTTCCGCTTGATCTCGTCTTCGCACTCGGCCTTCACGTCCGGCGGGACTTCCTTGATGAGTGCGCCGATGTCCCGCGGCGAGTCGTCCAGCACGCCCCTCTCGCGGAGATGTTGGACGGCTTTCATCCACCGGGCCTGTGTCGTGTAGGCATCGCAGAGGGACGCCAGTACGTCGCCGGACTGCGGGTTCGTTTCCTTCCACGCCGCCGCCTGGACTTCCTTGAACGCCTCGGACACGAACTTGCCCATCACGACTTTCTTGTCCTGCCCGAATAGGCCGTAGCCGTCTGGCTTCACGACGACGCCCTCAACCGTCTGCCCGCCCAGCACGCTTGGCGTAGCGAGCAACGCGCGGAACATCTCCAGGTCGGACACGACGCCGCGGTAGAGCACCGGCACGCACTCCAGGCCGATCCTGGCAGCTTCGGCCGCCTTCTTCTCCGGCGTCAGGTAAGTTTCGAGGTCGGTGTTGATGTCGAAAACGATGATGTGCCCGGTTGGAATGCGGTCGTAGGCCAGGCCGTTGTGCTTCGGCTTCTTCAGGTATTCGCCGCGGTAGGTCCAGCCAGGATGCAACAGGTCCAGCCGGCTCCGCACGCTGGCGACAGCCTCGGTGAACATCTTCTCGGGCGCGTCGACGTGCAGCACAGCGCCCTTCGACCAACACTGGAAGGGTGACTCAAAGTTCTCACTGTCGAACCGGCCGAACGAGAACTGTGAGCCGTCCACCTTCTCCTCGACAATTACCGGGCCGTCAAGCAAGTGCTCAACGTAGCGGTGTCCGAGGGCGTAGATGCTTGGATAGGAATGCCAGCTACTCACACCAACCTCACATCCGGCCAGTCCTGGTCCCGCGCCAGCCAGGCGACGACCAGCGCGCCACACAGGCACAGGCCCAGGCCGGCGGCAGCCCACCAGAGGCGCTTCATCTCAGCCCCTTTCGCTTATGCACCGACTCTAGCCGGTGCCAGTCAAACAGCCACGCTTCTGCCATGTAGCCGTGGTCATGCTCCCGCCGCTGGAGCCGCCAGCGGACGGCTGTGGCCGTGGTCACGATGGCGATAGCGAGGAGCAGGATGGTCATGCTACCAGCCCCTCGATGTTCGGCTAGACCTCAAGTGGGCGAGGCGGGCAAGGTAAGGCTTGCGTTCATCTGCCGTTGCTTGCCGAATATGGACATCCTCACCACGCTCTAGCTCGATCTGGACAAAGCCCCAGTCCATTCGCTGGCCGTCTTCAGTGTAAATCGAAGACATTGCCGTTCCGCTATCCAGGTAAAAGTGTTCACCGATATAGATCAGATTCATGGTCCCTCCTCCGTCGCCACGATGTCATCTGTGGCCGTGCGCGGCGCGGGTTTGCGCGGAGCTTTGGCGTTCGGCCCCATCGTGCCGACCCGCGAGAAGTCCCACATCTCGCCGACCTGCGAGGAGCCCCACATCGCGCCGACCTGCGAGGAGCCCCCCATCGTGCCGACCTGCGAGGAGCCCCGCATCGTGCCGACCTGCGAGGAGCCCCACATCGTGCCGACCTGCGAGGAGCCCCACATCTCGCCGACCTGCGAGGAGTCCCACATCTCGCCGACCTGCGAGGAGCCCCCCATCGCGCCGACCTGCGAGGAGTCCCCCATCGTGCCGACCTGCGAGGAGCCCCACATCTCGCCGACCTGCGAGGAGCCCCCCATCGTGCCGACCTGCGAGGAGCCCTGCATCTCGCCGACCTGCGAGGAGCCCCGCATTGACACAATCCGCACGTTCTCAGCCCTATCCACGAAGGCATCCCCAACGAGTACCCAGACGCCGCCAAGCAGGATCTTGCGGCGGTCGCTCACGATGCTGCGCTCGCACAGCGCGCGGAGTCGGCGCGCCACATCGTCGGCCATCTCTGACGTCCACCACTGGGGCAGATAGTCCTGGTCCACCTTGAGCGCGTAGGTGGCGATGTCGCCCAAGTCCGGCCCTGTAAACTCTACGCGGACAAAATTCGGTTGCCGTGACGTGTCGGCCAGGCCAGCCCACAGCAGCAAGTCGTCATGGTGGTCGGTGGCCTCGTGGTGAATCAGATCGCCGTTTGACAGCACGACGGCGGCTTTGTATTGGCACATGGCTAGACAGCCTCCTTCGGCGTTTGTGGTGCCGTCTGCGGCCAGCCCTCGGCGCGGGCCTGGTCCAGCCGCTCGGCCAGCACCGGGCAGTCGTGGTATTGGCAATGCGGCTCCCCGTC
>DATKXP010000139.1:0-3953 GCA_035529015.1 Phycisphaerae bacterium
CCCACGCCGCAGCCCGCCGCCGGCGAGATACGCGTCCGTGTCGCGGTCTGCGGCGTCTGCCGGACGGACCTGCACACGGTCGAGGCCGACTTCCCCCTGCCGCGCACGCCCGTCATCCCCGGCCACCAGGTCGTCGGCACCGTCGAGACGTGCGGCGAAGGCGTGACAGAGCCGGCGGTCGGCGACCGGGTGGGCGTGGCGTGGCTGCACGAGACGTGCGGCACGTGCCGTTTCTGCACGACCGGGCGCGAGAACCTGTGCGATAACGCCCGTTTTACGGGCCTCCACGCGGACGGCGGGTATGCCGAGTACCTGACCGTTCCGGCGGCGTTCGCCTACCCCATTCCGGACGGTTTTCCCGACGATCAGGCCGCGCCGCTGCTGTGTGCGGGCATCATCGGGTATCGGGCGTTGAAGCGCAGCGCCATCCGCCCCGGCGGACGGCTCGGGCTGTACGGGTTCGGGGCGTCGGCCCACGTGGCGATTCAGGTGGCGCGGCACTGGGGATGCAAGGTCTACGTTTTGACGCGTTCCGGCGGCCACCGCGACCTTGCCCGACGCCTCGGTGCGGCGTGGGTTGGCGGGGCGACGGCATCGCCGCCTGAGCCGCTGGATGCCTCGGTCATCTTCGCCCCGGCCGGCGACCTTGTGCCGCCCGCCCTTGAGGCGCTCGACAAGGCCGGCACGGTGGCCCTGGCGGGCATCCACGTCTCGGAGATCCCGTCGCTGGACTACGACCGCCACCTCTTTCAGGAGAAGGTCCTGACGAGCGTCACGGCCGCGACCCGTCAGGACGGCCTTGAACTGATGGACCTGGCCGCCGCCATCCCCATCCGGACCGAGACAGCCACGTTCCATCTGGAGGAGGCGAACGAGGTTCTCGCCAAGGTCAAACGGTCCGAAATCAGCGGCGCCGCGGTGCTGCAACTGGCGTCACCCCCCGTGACCCCGCGCTAACGCTTGGGGCTAGTTTGGGCGCCGTTGGGGCTAGTCGGGCCTGGCGCCCGTATATACTTTAGAAAAACGGCCTTTCCTTGGACCCCCCCAAATGGCGCTTTTCGGGGTGTCGAACCCCGTTTCTGGCTCAGAAACGCCGATTTGGGTCCCGAATGTTAAGATAGGCAAGGCAAAACGCGCTCCGTTTTGATCGGTTTCTGATCGCTTTTTACTCAAACTTGGTCCGTTCTTGCTCCTTTTTACCCCTTTTTTAACCTACGTGGAGCGGGGCCAATAGGTGCTAAAGTATACAAAAGCGGGGGGACGGACGAGGCTGGAGGCCGGAGACCGGAGGCTGGAGGCACGGCAGATTGTTAGAACTCTAACAATCGCGGGAGGCGAAAAACGGCCCTGACGCTATCACAAACGGCGATTTCGGCCAAAGGGCCGCGCAGGGCCGGATTCCAGGCATGGCCCGAATAGAATATGAGAGGCCAAAATCGGACGATCTGCGTAAGGTCTTGTGCGGAAAGGACTTACGTCGCGGATAGGGCGGAGAAAGTTGTTAGAGTTCTAACAAAACCCGGGGCCGTGGGGGGAACCGCAAAGGACGCGAAGAACGCAAAGGACGACGGGAGAGTGGGCGGGCAGCAAACGGCCAACGGCAACGGCGGCAGCCTGAAAGGCTCAGATTCGAGAGCCCAGGCCGGCGGCCTGGGTCAAAGGCCAAACCGCACCGCCCCCGCACCCCGCCCTGAAAGGGCGGAAGACGCTTCTTTCGCCCTTACGGGGCTTAGGAATGGGTGGTTCTGTGGGCCGGTGCCCCCGGGCGTTGCCCGGGGCTACTGGCTGGCGCCCCTTTGGGGCTGACCACAGTGTGCAGGGTAGGTCCTATGGACCCACGCGGGCCGTTGCCGCCGGTGTGGACGTGCGGTGTCCCGCAAGCAGAAAACATGGGAACCGTCCCCAATGGCACGAGAGGCTTCCCAGGCTGGCCCGCGGCACCCCCAGCAACCGCTGGACCTTCTTGAGTTCGCTGGCCTGCTGGAGGGCCCGGAGGGACTCGCAGATCGGGTTGAACATCTGCAGCAGCACCAGGGCCAGGTACTGGTCCATGTGGAGGCGTCGGTTGCCGGCGCGGTCGCGCCCGCAGCCGGCGTCATGGAGGCGTTCGAGAAGACGGGTGATCTTCTTGAAGTACTTGAAGCCCGCCAGGTCGCGTTCTTCGATCTTGCGTCGTTTGGGATGGCTCATGCCCCATATTGAACCATTGTGTTAAGATGGGCGCAAGAGGAAAATTGGGAAACCTCGCAACGCCCTGACTCCGGGCAGAGCAAACGGAGTGCCGAACAGGATTGGGACCGTCCCCAGGTTTCCCAGAGATGGTCTGCGGCTCCCCTCATGGTGTTGTCCGGCGAGCGACACTCCACTCTTGTGGCAAAGGCGTGTAGTACCCGTGGGCCAGCGTCACGGTCGCAGGCTCGTCGAGATACCCAATCCGCCGCAGGTATTGCGGCCACCATATCGGAGAATCGGCGGGTACCTGAATGATAGTATAGACCCAGGGCCATGCACGGTACCAACACCGCTGACACACCGTTCCTGCCTGCGCGGAATCCATGCCCCTGGGGGCAAAAATCGGCGCTTCGGACAGCCAAGAATCTCCATCCAGTGTCATATAGCCCGTGTCCGCATCGTCGAATAGCCGGATCATACGAGAACGAACCATGACTTCGCTCCGCGCCCGGCTATCCGCCGCCGGTACACAACTCGACAGCAGAACTTCATACTCAAGGAGAGCCTTGGGCCGGGGTTCATGTTCCCTTTTCACTTCGTGGGGAACGTTGGCGCAGGCGGGGACGGCAGCAAGGGTTGTATCGATGAGCACGAAATTAAGCCGCAGGCATTCCGCCCTATCAAACACAAACTCGTACGCGACGTCGAAACGAGGGAGCGCTGTGGGGCGGAACGTGTTTAACTTCGAAACGACGCTCGGCAGCCCGCTTTGCCTGCATTTCACGACCATGGCCCGCCTCTGAAACTCTACCTGGCCCTCACCATCTGGCCATCCTAGACCACACAACTCGCCGAAGAGGTGACTCTGTTGCCGCGCCGTCTGCTCGACGGCGACCGAAGAGTGGTCCCTGCTGTCCGATACACATGCCAAGCCCGTGGCAGCGAGAAACGCACCTGCGCTCAGCCATGTGGTGTACCTCATCGGCCTTCCTCCTCCCAATGACCTATGGCTATGCGGGAAACCTGGAAACCTGGGGACGGTTCCCATGTTGTCGCTCGGTGCTCAAGGTGGCGGAGATATTCCGGGATATTCCGGATTCCGGGGACGCAATACCGAATTCTGGCCGTTCGGTCGTGAGCATAAGGGTATTGTAATGCTTCGGGGCGGGACGGGGCAAGGGGCAAGGGAGGGCAGCCGGGCCTGCAACAACGGCGAACGCTGAACAAGGAACGCTGAACGTCCAACGTCGAATGAACGGCAACGGCAACAAGTACCCTGGCACGAGTCCGCCACGGCGGCCCTCGCCGACGGGTTCGGCTCGCGGTCGAGCCAGGGTGGCACCCGGCCGCCGGCCACCCTGGCAGGGCAACCCTGCCGTGGCTTGACCGCGGCACGAGCCGTACCCGTGCCAGGGTGGCACACGCCAAGATCCGCGTGGGTGCAGAGCACCCACCCTACGCGCTGTTGGTGGGGCCAAGGTAAGGAACGTGCCCCGCCGCTCCCGCGGCGGGCTCGGCGCGAGGGGCTCGGCGCGGTGGGTGCAGAGCACCCACCCTACGCGGTGCTGGTGGGGCCACGGTGGGGAAGGTGCCCCGCCGCTTCCGCGGCGGGCTCGGCGCGGCGGCTCAGGAGAGCCGCCGCGCAACACGCTCATGCTTTCGCGCGCGAAAGCATGGCACCCGGCATCGAAGGCGCGACGGGTGCGGAGACCCGCCGCGCAACACGCGCATGCTTTCGCGCGCGAAAGCATGGCACCCGGCATCGACGGCGCGGCGGGTGC
>DATKXP010000140.1:0-9800 GCA_035529015.1 Phycisphaerae bacterium
GGCCTGAGGCGGCAGATGCTCGACCTCCAGGCGGAACTCAGGCGGATGGCTGCTGGTGTCGTTTAGCGGTCGCCGGTGTACGTGTTGAGCGCGGGTGGCACGGCAGCGGCGCAGCCGCGGCCGTGGTTACCCGGTGTCCAACACGGCCGCCCTTCGGGCTGCCGTGCCATCCAGCCATGAGCACCGATGCGGGGAGGAGCGCTGAGTGAGCCACATGGGTTCGGATGCGCAGAACGGTTCGGCCGGCGGCCCCGGCGTCACGGTCGCCGAGGGCAGCGGCGTCTGCTTCGGCGTCCGCCGCGCCCTGAGACTGGCCGAGACGGCGCTGGCGCGCGGCCAGGCGGTGTACTGTCTCGGGCCGCTCATCCATAACCCGCAGGAGATGGGGCGGCTGGCCGGCAAGGGATTCCGTGTCATCGACTCGCTCGACGAGGCGAGCGGCGGCGGGACGCTTCTGATCCGCAGCCACGGCCTGCAGCCGAGTGTCGTGAACGCGGCGCGGCAGCGGGGCCTGGCCATCATCGACGCCACCTGCCCCCTGGTTCGACGCGTCCAGACCCTGGCGGTCGAGTTGCAGAAGACGGGGTATCAGGTGATCGTGGCGGGCGACACGCCGCACCCCGAGGTCCGCGCGATTCAGGGCCATGTGCCGGCCGCCGTCGTCGTCAACGACGTCGAAACGGTCCGGCGGCTGGACCTGGCGGGTCGTGTGGCCCTGGTGGCCCAGACGACGTTCTCCCCGGAGGCGTTCCGCGACGTGGCAGCGGCCCTGCGCGAACGGGACCTGGAGGAGGTCCGCGTCGAGGACACGATCTGTGCCGCCACGGTCGAGCGGCAGCAAGGCGCGGTGGACCTGGCCGGGCACGTGGACGTGATGGTTGTCATCGGCGGACGCAACAGCGCGAACACGAACCGCCTGGCGGAACGGTGCGCGGCCAGCGGCGTGCCGACGTATCACGTGGAGGTTGGCGACGAAGTGACGCGGGCGATGCTTTGCGGCCGGCCGCGCGTCGGCGTTGCGGCCGGCGCCTCCACGCCCCAGTGGATCATCGACGCCGTCTGCGAGCGGATTAAGGCCCTGCAGTCCGAGCAGGCGTGACGTACGGCAGGGGCCTTTCGCGCCGGCCGCAGGGATCGGCGCGCGAGACGCTCACGGCAGCCGCCGGCTGCCGCGATGCGCGATGCCTGCCAGCCGCAGCCCTGTGTAGCCTTAGCGGATCAGGAGCGAAGGCGGGTGGTGCAGCACCCCCGCGGCCACCACTCGTGCGATGCGGGTCACGCCCCCACCCTATTGCGCCGCCCCCCTGCCTTCAAGGCGAATTGAAGTGTGTGTTACCGGACCCCGAACACTCTCATCACCCTTGGCCGCTGGTCAAAGATCGCCCATGCTGCGCAGCTCAACCGTTTCGGTGGCGTTCTCGATCTCCTTGATAGTCTCCCTGACAAGTTTCGCCTTTCCCAGGCTCAGGTGGCGCGGGAAGTCCTTTTCCCCATTCTCGAAGTACTTCGCGGCAGCCTCCAGTTGGGGAATGACGCGTTTTCCATGTGATCCATAGGACTTGAGCGTTTTCATGACCTTCACGATGCGTATTTCGCTGGCATGTTTTTTTTGATTGCGGGCGTAATTCACCAGCAGTTCGATCCCCTCGCCGATCCGGTGTTTCGCAAAGAGTTCAAGACCGCTCATGCGAATATCGCTGGCGAACATGATCCCGCTGGGCGCCAACTCGACAATCGCCTGATGGATGGCGGGCAGCAGTGGCTTGATTTCTTCGTACGACAGGTTTTGGTATACCGATCCGAGGCTGCCTCGCGCCCGTCCGTCGTCGTTCCGGAGGCCTGCCTGAACGGCTTTGGCGAGCAGTTCGCGGTCCACGCCTTCGAGCGACCGGCCGATCAGACCGCCTCGCCTGTTGAACAGGGCGAAGGAGAGGTAGCGCTGCTCCATATTGCGTGGATCGTTCCTGGGATCGCTCTGGGTGAGCCTTACGAGCATTTCGGGAACGGCCGCTTTGGCCGGCTCCCCGATCCCCGCCAGCGCCTCGGCGGCCAGGATGCGCAGCCAGAGGTCGTCGCTGCGGAACGTCTTGAGCAGCGCCGCCAGAGCCGCCTCGCCGCGTCCACGCTGCATCTTGATCGCCTGGCAGGCGCCGTATCGCGTATGGAGGTCCGGGGCGTCGAGCAAACGGATCAATCGGTCAATCACGTTATCCTGCCGGCGTCCCAGCGCCATCGCAGCCCGCTCGCGAACGACCGGCGACCAACTGCCTAGACGGCTGATGAGTTCTTCTGCGCTCAGTTTATCATAGAAGATGTTGCGATCCTTGTTGCTCCATCCGCGTCCGTCGTCGAGAAGGCTCGCCGCGGTTGCCCGATCGATTGGCGGGGCGGCGGCCGGCCGTTTGCCCGTCAGGTAGAGATTCTTCAGCGGCATGGCGTAGGACAACAGATAGGCCCCGGTGCAGTCCCAGTTCCCGTACTTGTCACCCATCATTTGAGGCGGGCCCTGGTGAAGAAAGGTCCCGTCCCAGCGTCGCGCCAGATCAAAATACCAGGCGCCGAACTCCTGCATCCACGCGCCGGTGGCGTGGGGGCCGGACTGCGCCACGCCGCGCAGCGACCACAGGATGTTGAAGAAGTTGCCGGTATGCCCGCAATCGCGTTCTGCGCCATGGGAAGCGAGGCTCATTCGCGAGAAAAACGTCGCTCCCTCCGTCTCGCCGAGCAGGTCGAACATGACCGCGACCATCCCGCATTTGCCGTTGTCCTCGTGGGTCTCGATCCAGGGCCGGTGATCGCCATAGGGAATCGCTCCTTTGCCGATGTAAAAACGCAAAAGTCGGACGCTGCGTTCAATCGCGCGGTCGAGCGCAGGGTCGGTAACCCCTGCTTTGCGTGCCAGGATCAGTCCAACGGTCAACGGCACGCCCGGGGAGTTCATCATTCCGTAGCCGCCGAGTCGACCGTCGGGGTTCGCGAATCCGTGACCCCAGGAACCGACGATGCTCTGCCCGTTGGCAGCCTCCAGTGCCAGACGCCGAAGCCCCGGCATGACCGACTTGTCGCCGGTGGCCATCACGTACTCGGAGAGCAGCATGGTGACGTAGCCGTAATACCAGGTCTGGAAACTGCCGGCCGAGTAGCCGGCCGCCCATTGGGCCTCCTTCTTCACCAGCGGCAGGTATTCGGGCTTGCCGCCGGCCAACAGCGCCAGCGCGTTCAGCGACCGTGTGATCGGGTTCTGCCGATACGACGGGGCGGCGAGGCGCGCCGCGAGCGCCTTGCAGCCTTGCTCGAGAATGCGCTTCGACTTCGGGCAATCGTAGGGGGCGGTTGCGCTGTACGTGCCGAGGACGGGCAACTTCACGACGGCCGTCTTCGTCTTGCCGCCCCGCCAGCGGATCAGCGACAAGTTTCCGCCACCCGCCTCTGATTCGGCCTTGGTGAGCGCTTTGCCCAGTTCGGTGCGCGGGTCGTAGGAGAACGGCTTGCCGCCCACGCCGAGGATCACGTCGCCGACCGCAAGGATTCCGTCGGCCGGGGAGCCCTTTTCCACCTTCGTGATGCGGATCTGCCGCGCGTCGGCGGTCACCAGCCTGTCGCTGTACATCCACCCGCGCGCCCCGGTGGCCCCGAGCGTCCAGTCGTGATTCGCGCCCTCGGGGATCGCGTCGCCTTTGGTGAAGTCGGGCACCGCCGTTTTTCGCGGAGCGCCAAAGAGCGGGCCGGGCAAGACGAGAAATGCGGCGAGTACCAGGGAGGTGATTCCGGGGAACGGATGGATGGTGATTCTCATGATCTTGTCTTTCCTAAACCGGGATCTCGTTTCGCGGCTCCTTCGGTGTTTCAAACGGACTCCGGCCCACGACTGCGGCGGGCCTTTCTGAGTTCGTGTGACACACAACTTATCTCCGCAGCGTCCTTGCGTTCCTCCACCACCTGCCACCCTGGCACGGCAGGCGTGCCGCCGGCCACCCTGGCAGGGCAAGCCTGCCGCCGGCCACGGCATGGGCCGTACCCGTGCCAGGGTGGCTTGACCGCGGCACGTGCCGTACCCGTCGGCGAGGGCCGCCGTGGCGGACCCGTGCCAGGATGGCCTGACGGCAACTCATTGCAATAGTAATCTCTCGACTCGCCCTGTGCCAGAGGCAAGTGCTCCACGTCGAAGGAAAAAGCGTTCGTGGTCACAGGCCGTGAGCGACGGGCGCCGAGCCACCGGCCAGCCCATGGTCACCCTGTGCTGCTCTGCGAAGCGGCGCGTCGCTGCGAAGCACGAGCGGGATGACCATGCCACCCGCCTTGGCGCTTACTTGCCACTTCCTTCAGGTGCAACCTGGGCGCGAGTTGGCAGGAATTGATGTTGCATTCGGGCGCCGGCCACACTATACTCCGTCTCTTTTGCGGACCGGTGGCGGTCCGCGAGCCTCGTGGAACGAGGGCGGCAAGTGGCCCGGCGGTCGGGCGTCAACGTGTCTTGCCGTTGACCGGGGAAGGGGTTTATAGCGAGTAACACACGTATGCAAAAAAGCCAAATCAACCGTGAATACGGGCTGAGCGACGCCGATATCGAACAGGAAGTCCGGGCGGTCCTCGGCGAGGCCGACGCGACCGGCCGGCTCGAACAACTCTACGAAGACTCCATCCAGGCCTTTGAGACGGGCAGCGTGGTGACCGGGCGCGTGGTGCGCGTCATCGGCAACGACGCCGTCATCGACGTGGGGTTCAAGAGCGAGGGCAGCGTGCCGCTCGAAGAGTTCGATGGCGGCAAGGTCGAGGTCGGGCAGCAGGTCGATGTGCTGCTCGAGGCCGTTGAGGACGAAAGCGGCCTGGTCCTCCTGTCGAAGCGGAAGGCCGACCGCATCAAGGGCTGGGAAAAGGTCCTCAGCGAACACGCCGAGGGCGACGTCGTCAGGGGCCGTGTCAGCCGCAAGATCAAGGGCGGGCTGCTCGTGGACATCGGCGTGCCGGTGTTCCTGCCGGCAAGCCAGGTGGATATCCGGCGTCCGGCGGACGTGTCGCAGTACATCGGGCGGGAGATCTCCTGCAAGATCCTGAAGATCGACGCCGACCGCCGCAACATCGTGGTGTCCCGCCGCCGCCTCATCGAGGAGCAGCGCGAACAGGCGAAGCGCGAACTGCTCTCGACCATGCAGGTCGGCCAGATGCGCGACGGCGTGGTCAAGAACATCGCCGATTTCGGCGCGTTCGTGGACCTGGGCGGCATCGACGGCCTCCTGCACATTACCGACATGGCGTGGGGCCGGGTGGGTCATCCGAGCGACGTCGTCTCGATCGACCAGAAACTTCGGATCAAGATCCTCTCGATCGACCGCGAGAAAGAGAAGGTGGCCCTCGGCCTGAAACAGAAGACCGCCTCGCCGTGGTTTGACATCGAGACGCGGTATCCGGTGGGCGAGAAGGTCAAGGGCGAGGTCGTCAACATCACGCCGTACGGCGCCTTCGTCAAACTCGAGGAAGGTATCGAGGGGCTCGTGCACGTCAGCGAGATGTCGTGGACCAAGCGGATCAACCACCCGTCCGAGGTGGTCGGCGTCGGCGAGGAGGTTGAGGTCGTCGTCCTGGCCATCGACAAGGTCAAGCGGGAGATCAGCCTCGGCATCAAGCAGACCGAGGTCAATCCCTGGACGCTGGTCAAAGAGAAGTACCCCCCCGGCCACGTCGTCGAGGGCGTGGTCCAGAACCTGGCGAATTACGGGGCCTTCGTCGAGATCGAGGAAGGCATCGACGGGCTCCTCCACGTGACCGACATGTCGTGGACGCAGAAGGTCGGTCATCCGTCCGAGGTGCTCAGCAAGGGCAAGATGGTCAAGTGCGTTGTCCTGAGCGTGGACCAGGACAAGAAACGCGTGGCACTGGGCCTGAAGCAACTCGAAGAGGATCCCTGGGAACGCAAAATCCCCGAAGCGTACGTGGCCGGCGCCGTCGTCAAGGGCAAGGTTACCAAGGTCACGAACTTCGGCGTGTTCGTCGAACTGGAGGAAGGGCTCGAAGGCCTGCTGCACGTCTCGGAACTCGCCGACCACAAGGTGGACAATCCCGAAGAGGTCGTCAAGCCCGGCGAGGAACTTGAGGTCAAGGTCCTGCGCGTCGATACCGACGAACGCAAGATCGGGCTCAGCCTGAAACGCGTCCAGTGGGTGGCCGAGGAGGAGGGCGAGGAGGCTGCCGCGGCGGCCCCGGCGCGCGCGGCGCCGCGCCTCGGCGGTATCCAGCACGCCGCGGACGAAGAGCAAGGTGCGGTCAAGGGAACCACCCTGTTCGGCAGCAAGCTGCCTGCGGCTCCCGCGAAGGGGGCCGCGCCCCCGGCGCCCGAGGAGGTGGCCGCGGACGTGGACAAAGCCGAGGGCGAGGAACAGATCGAAACCGACGCCGAGGCCGAAGCCAAGGAGGCCGAGAAGACCGAGCAGGCCGAAGAGACCGCCGACGCCCAGGCCGAGGAAGCCGCCAAAACCGAAGTGACCGCTGACGCCGAGCCACCGCAAGAGCCGGCCAAGCCCGAGAAGGCCGACGAGGCCGAAGAGACCGCTGACGCCGAGCCACCGCAAGAGCCGGCCGAGCCCGAGGAAGCCGCCAAGGCCGAGGAAACCGCCGACGCCGAGCCGCCGCAAGAGCCGGCCGAGCCCGAGGAAGCCGCCAAGACCGAAGTGACCGCTGACGCCGAGCCGCCGCAAGAGCCGGCCAAGCCCGAGATGGCCGAGGAAGCCGCCAAAATCGACGAGACCGGCGACGCTGCAAAGGCCGAGACCGACGAGGGGGACGAAACCGACGACGAGGACGAGAAGAAGCCGAAGGCCAAGAAGAAACGCCGCAAGACCAAGGCCAAGACCAAGACCAAGAAAGCCGGCAAGTCCGACAAGGCCTCGGATGAGAAGACGGACGAGACATAGAACGCCGACGAAACCAGTCTGAGAAACACGCCGGATGTCGACGCCTGACCTGGATGCGCGGCGAGGCGGCCCGGCGAGAGAGGGGGCAGATCGTTGTCGAGGGCAGCGGCCGGCTCGGCCGCCCGGGTGAGCAACCGGTTGCGGGTGCGCCGTTGGAATTTCCGAGATTTGTCTTGCCACCCTTGCCGCGCCGGCTCTACAATGCATTGGCACTATCGGTCGTTCTTGACCGCAAGTCGTGACCCGCTGCGTGGCGAAGGGGAATGGTCGCTGGGCGTGCAAGCGGGTGGGGTCACACGACGGGCTGGAATGATTGAGGGGTGCATCTCAGCGCCTATGACGTAGAGGGGTCTGCGCATGGACTCTGGCCTGCAGTTATACCTGCGGGAGATCAACCAGACACGCCTCCTCACCCCTGATGAGGAGATTGCCCTGGCCCGGCGCATCCGCAAGGGTGACCTCCTGGCCAGAGACGAGATGATTCGCTGCAACCTCCGCCTGGTCGTTTCCATCGCCAAGAATTACACCCGCCGGGGCCTCAGCCTGCTCGACCTCATCGAGGAAGGCAACCTGGGCCTCTTGAGGGCGGTCGAAAAGTTCGACCCGGCCCAGGGCTGCCGGTTCTCAACCTACGCGTCCTGGTGGATTCGCCAGTCGATCAAACGAAGCCTCATCAACGCCGTCAAGCCCGTCGAGATTCCCGCCTACATGGTCGAGATGATCAACAAGTGGCGGCGCGCCGGCGCCGCCCTCGAATGCGACCTGGGGCGCCGGCCCACCCAGGAGGAAATCGCGCACCGCATGGGCATCTCACGCCGCAAGGTCACCGTCATCGCCCGGGCGGCGCGGGCATTCAGTTCCCCCTTCCAGGCGGTGTCGGACGACTCGGAGTGGTCGCTGTCTGAGATGGTCGCCGACGAGGGACTCCGCTCCCCCGCCGATGTCCTCCTCGATAACCGCCGCACCGAGGCCGTCCGCAGAATCCTTGCCGACATCGACGACCGGTCGGCCGAAATCCTGCGACTCAGGTTCGGACTCGAAGGCAACGACGCGATGACCCTCAAGCAGATCGGCGACAAGGTCGGCCTTACCCGCGAACGAGTCCGGCAGATCGAACGCGACACGCTTCAGGTCATCAACGAGGCCATCCACAGCCAGGAGGAAGACTCCCGCACCACGGTCGCCCAGTAACCGCGCACCGCAACGGCCTGCCGCCGCACCCGCCCAAGGAGACCGCCCGTGAGTGACGCCCCGTCCGGCCTCGACCTGCGCTCCACCATCCGCAGCATCCCCGATTTCCCCAAACCCGGCATCATGTTCCGCGACATTACGCCCCTCCTCCTGGACGTGCGTGCCTTTCGCGAGGCCGTCCGCCGCATGGCCGAACCGTACGCCGTGGGCGACGTCGACGTCGTGGTCGGCGCCGAGTCGCGCGGGTTCATCTTCGGCGCGCCCATCGCGCTCGCCCTCGGCGCCGGCTTCGTCCCCGTCCGGAAGAAGGGAAAACTCCCCGCCGAAACCACCGCCGTCACCTACGATCTGGAATACGGCACCGACACCCTCGAGATGCACACCGACGCCGTCTCACGCGGCACACGCGTCCTCATGGTGGACGACCTGCTTGCCACCGGCGGCACGATGGCCGCCTCCTGCGAGATGGTCGAGAAGGCCGGCGGCACCATCGTCGGCGTCGAGTTCCTTATTGAACTGGCGTTCCTCGGCGGCCGGGCCAAACTCGCGCAATACCCCGTCCGCACCCAGATCGTCTACGACGACGAATCGCCGTAGTCTCACAACACGCCGTTGCGCGGCGGGCAATCCTGCCCGCCGCGCAACGGAGGCGCCGCGCTACGCGGTGGGCAAGATTGCCCACCGCGCGAGGGTTCGCTACATTCAATTGTGAACCGCTCTAACCCCTTGCATGCGAGACGCCGGATCGTGAACCGTCGCGCCTTTCTGAAATGCCTGGGTCTCGGCGCAGCCATCGTGGCAGCGCCGGGCGCCGCCCCCGCACAGGACGACTTCCTCAAGGGCGGCGACGTGTCGCTCCTGGCGAAGATCGAGCGCCTCGGAGGCGTCTACCGCGACGCCGGCAAGCCCAAGGATGCCCTCGCCATCTTCAAAGACCACGGCGCCAACTGCATGCGCCTGCGCCTGTTCCATCGCCCGGGCGGCAAGGGACCCGTCGTCAACGGCCTCGACTACACCGTGGCGCTCGGGCGGCGGATCAAGGACTCAAGGCTCAAACTCCTCCTCAACTTCCACTACTCCGACACCTGGGCCGACCCCGGCCACCAGGCGAAGCCCGCCGCCTGGCGCGACCTCCCGTTCGACCGGCTTGAGGCCGCCGTGTTCGCTTACTCCCGCGACACGATTGCGGCCTTCAAGAAGGCGGGCGCGCTTCCCGACATCGTCCAGATCGGCAACGAGATTGCGCCGGGCATGTTGTGGGATGACGGTCGCGTCGGCGGCAAGTTTGACACGCCCGAGCAATGGCGGCAGTTTGGGGCGCTCCTGCGCGCCGGCGTTCGAGGCGTCAAGGCGCCGATCGGGGCCGACGAGCGCGTGCGCATCATGCTCCACATCCACCCGGGCGGCAGCGCGAAGGTCACCCGATGGTTCTTCGATGGTGTCCTCGCCCAGGGCGTGCCCTTCGACCTGATCGGCCTCTCCTATTACCCGTGGTGGCACGGGTCGTTCGACGACCTTCGCGACAACCTTGCCGCCACCGCCAAACGCTTCCGCAAGAAGATCGTCGTTGTCGAGACCGGCTTCCCGTGGACGACCGAGCGCTTCGACCCGGGCGGCAACGTCTTCGGCGGCGAGCCCGAGCGCCTCAAGGCGGCCTATCCGCAGACCCCCGCCGGCCAGAAGGCGTTCCTCGAAGAACTC
>DATKXP010000141.1:0-11827 GCA_035529015.1 Phycisphaerae bacterium
AAAAAGCGCTCCGTTTTGATCGGTTTCTGATCGCTTTTTGCTCAAACTTAGTCCGTTCTTGCTCCTTTTTACCCCTTTTTTAACCTAAGTGGAGCGGGGTCAATATGCTATAAAGTATACAAAAGGCGGGGACCAGGGACCAGGGGACGGGGAACAGGGGTGGAGAACGGCTCGGAGATTATTAGAACTCTAACAAAATGGGGAGGCGAAAAACGGCCTTGGCGCTATCAAGAAGGCCGATTTCGGCCAAAGGGCCGCGCAGGACGGGATTCGACGTATGGGCCGAATGGAATATGACAGGCCGAAATCGGGCGATCCGTGTAAACGCTTGCGCGAAAAGGACTTACGTCTCGAAAATGGCGGCGGAGATTGTTAGAGTTCTAACAAAATCCGGGGGCGTGGGGGGAACCGCCAAGGACGCCAAGAACGCCAAGGACGGCCGGAGACTGGGTAACGGCGAACAGCGACAGGCAAACTTTTAAAGGGAGATTCCCTGCCAGCAACAGCACCGCAACGATGGCGCCGAGTGGGCGGTTGTGATTCTTCTTCATGACCGAGTTCCTCCCTTGACGGCGGCGCTATTTGCGGCCCAGGGCCAGCACCTTGCCGTCGGCCGTCGAGACGTACAGGCACCCGTGCGCGGCGGCCATACCGTCCCAGACGAGGGGCGGCAGGTCGCGCTCGGCCCGTTTCTTTCCGTCGTCGGCGGCGTAGGCCAGCAGGCGCCCGTGCGTCCCGGCCACGAAGACCGTATCGCCCGCCAGGACCACGGCCCCGATGCCCTGCCCGTTCAAGCCGCGGCCTGCGCCGAAGACCTCGGCGGGCGTCCACGCCCAGCCCCCCCCCCGGATGCGAGGCCCGCTGTCGGCTGCGCCGAAGACATCGGCGGCCATCCACTTGGCATTGTTTGGGGTTTCGTGGAGGCGGAGCAGCCAATAATCGGTGCGGCCGAGCTTTTGGGGGCGGCCGGTCTTCTTGTCTATGACAAGGGGTACTTCGTGGCGGTGGGTGTGCCAGTCGCCTTGGAATGCCGCGATGCTTTCGGGCGTGAAGTCGACGCGGCAGAGGCTGCTGTGGTCATCGGTGCTTGTGAATATGGCCCCGTCGCGAAAGGCCGCCAGAGGCCGCTTCTCCGTCAGGTAGCCATTGTTTCCCTTGAACATCCGCTGTCCGTAGGTCCAGAGGCCTCGCGGCACCATAACGCCCACTCCGCCCGTCCGGCAGAAGGCAAAGCCGTTCTTCCAGTCGCAGCCCACCTCGCCGGAGGCCGGATCGATCTGCCAGCGCCCCATCGTGATGTAGTCGGGCGCCACGCCCGCGGGCCTCGGGCCGCCCGCCGCGGGGGCCGACGGCCGACGGGCCTCGCCCACTAAAAGGTCAAAGATGTCGACCTCCAAGCCCTGTCCTTCCTTCGCACGATCGTAGGTGTCGCTGTTGATGGTCTTGACCCACTTGACCGCCCCGGTGGCCGTGTCGAGGGCCAGGATGCGGATGCCGCCGTCGGCAAACGGGTCCCGCCCGGCCGCAACGTACGCCGTGTCGCCGACCACCAGGACGCTGCCCGCTGCGGGCCACGGCGACTCAAGATGGCCGAAGGCGACGATGCGCTCGTCCTCCGGCGCCACGCGGAGGCGCCACGCGAGTTGGCCGTCCTCCGCGCGCAGGGCGTACACGGTGCCGCTCCGCGTGCCCAGCAGGCACAGGCCCCCCGCAAGGGTCGGCGGCGTGTCCACGCGGCCGTCAGCCGTGAAGTCCCACCGCATCCGGCCGGTCCCGGCATCCAGCGCGACCACACGGAGCCTGTCGGGCTGCGCCACAAGGACAAGCCCGCCAGCCGCAACCGGCGGGGTGACCGGGCCGCGCACGCCGGGGTTGTTCTCTTTCCAGTCGTCCGCCAGCGGGCCCTGGGGCCAGTCGCCGAGGTCGGCCGTCCAGAGGACCTCCAGGTTCGCCGGAACGGCCGTCGCCGTCGAAGCGCTTCGCCAGAGGTCGGCCCGGTAGGAGGGCCACTCGGCCGCGGCGCCCGCCGCCGCCCGCGCGGCCTGGCCGAACGCCGGGCCGCGCTCGACCGCAAAGTCGGCCGGTTCGGGCGTCTTGGCCGCCGGGCCTGGCGGCGACTTCGCCGGCGCCAGGGCCGAGTAACTCTTGATCATCGGCCAACACGTGCAGTGCTTCGGCGCGATGTAGATGAGGCCGTTGGCCGGGATGGCCCCCGCATCCAGGCTGCAGGATTGCTTGGTAATCCGGGAGCTGGTCGTCTGGCCAGTGGCTATGTCGGTCAGCCTAAGACCGCGCACGAAGAACCGCACCGTGGCCACGGGCGGGGTACAATTGCTAAACGACCCTGTATTGTGAGTGACCACCGTTTTGCCGGTGGCGGGGTCGAGCCCTAACCACTGGGAAGTCTTTTTTCCATTTTCACTCGAAACGTTACTGATCCACAGGAGCGAATCAATATGGAGGGCCCTGGCCTGGGAGCGGTGGTTCATGTGGGGAACGAACTCGCGACCCCAAAGCACCTTGCCCGTGTCGGCGGCAATGCATTGAATCGCGTTGCCGCCGGTCGGGTTGTCCGTGAATCTCGAGAGCTCGCACACGAGGAACCCGCGGTGGTACGAGAGGCGCCGGCCCTTCTGGGCCCACGGGTAATCGGCCTCGGCCAGGCGCCAGGCGGGCTTTCCAGTGGCGAGGTCGAGTTTGACGATGGCCCGCGGGCCTCCGGCTTTGCGGCGCAAACTTAGGTGGTTGCCCGCCTTGAAGTCTTGCCCCCCCTCGTAGAAGTACACGCCGCCGTCGCCCGCCACCATGCTGGTAACCGGAAGGCACGCTTCGTGCGACCACAGCAGTTTGCCGCTCTCGGCACTGAGGGCCCGGACGGTCGGCGTCTCGGCATCGCACGCCACCAGCGTGCCGCCGATGTTCAGGATATCAATCGGCGTGCCGGCCTTGGTGTAGACCTTGAGGGTTTCGCCCGTGGCGGCGTCGAGGGCCTGGAGTTTGCCCTCGTTGACCGCGTAGAACCGGTCGGCCGACGCGACCGGCAGGGCGCTCCCCTTGACACCATGCCACGAGCTATCTATGCGCGAAGGCGGCGGGTCGAGTCTGCGGTTCCACAAGAGCAGGCCGTTAAACGCATCGCGGGCGATGACGCCGTGAGTGAAGAACCGCCCGCCGGCCGTGACGATATTCGAGGCGTGCACCATCGGCCCCGCGAGCCAGCGGATGCGTTGCGGCGGGCCGACCAATTGATCGGCCGAAACCGCATTGCCATCCGGCCCGTGGCGCGAGTGCGACCACTGATCCATCTCCGCCGGCCACGGCTTGCGGCCCAGGGTCCAATCGCCGCCCGCTCGAACCGTTTGCACATCCTCCAGCCCCGCCTCCCTGAGCGCGGACCCCGGCGCCCCGCCCCCCTTTGCAAGAACGACCCCGGCGGGACGCAAGACGCGAACGGCTTCGGCCAAAGGCACTTCCCGGCCCTCTTCGATCAGCACGAGGTTGACCAGGTTTTCGGCATAGGGCAGCGGCTTGCCCGACGCCCATCGATTCACTGAAATCAACCCGTAGAGACCTTCCGAGTGGATCTGCTTGCGAGCACGCTCCACTTTGGCGGCGTCGGTGTCGAGGATCTCTACGAGAACCCGGCCGGTCCGAGCCAATTCCAGGGCAACCGCCAAATCATCCGAGCCGACCTGCACGCACAAGCCGCCCGTCACACCACACTTTTCACAAATGCTGCCGACAGAGGACGTGATTTCCTGCGCGCGGCCCACTCGGGCAAAGGCAACCAATGCAATGCTTAACGCCAGGACCAACCACCGCCATTGCGGTTCCCGAGGACGGTTCCAACTCACGGCACTCTCCCTGAACCTGTATCACCATTGATATCAGCATGGATGAGCGAGAAGGGTCCTGAGCCATCTGCCATAGCGTTCAGCAGAGCGAAACGGAGTCTGTCCATCTCCACTGGTCTGCTCCTCAGGACCTGACAGCATCTTACGCAGTCCGCGACGCCCCTGAGAGGTTCAGTGGGCGGATCTGCTTCTCAGTTCTCAGTCACCCTCTACCAATTCTCGTCGATGATTCTCTGGATGGCGGGGTATTTCTCGTCGGTTTCGTTGAGGTCTTTGCGGGTCTGCTTCAACTGGACTTTCATGTCGGCGATGATCTTGGCGTATTCGGGGTTTGAGTACTGGTTCTTCATCTCGAAGGGGTCTTTTTCGAGGTCGTAGAATTCCCAGGCGGCGGGCGTGGGCTCGCCTCCTCCGTTCTGGCTGCAGCCGTAGAAGAAGATCAGTTTGTATCGCTCGCTGCGGACGCCGAAGTGGGCGGGGACCTTCAGGGAGTGGGCCATGTGCATCCAGTAGCGGTAGTAGGTGACGGTTCGCCAATTCTCGGGCTTGGCCCGGCCCTTCAGTGCGGCTGCGAATGAGCGGCCCTGCATGTAGTCGGGCGTCTTGACGCCGGCGAGGTCCAGGATGGTCGGGGCGAAGTCGGTGTTGTTGATCAACCAGCCGTTGGTCGAGCCGGGCTTGACCATCTTGGGGTAGCGGACGATGAAGGGCATGCGGAAGGCCTCCTCGTACATCCACCGCTTGTCCATCAGGTCGTGCTCGCCGAGGAAGAAGCCCTGGTCGCCGGTGTACATGATAATCGTGTTGTCGAGTTCGCCGGCTTCCTTCAGGTGGTCGATCAGGCGCTTGACGTTGTCATCCACGCCTTTGACACAGCGAAGGTATCGCTTGAGGTACTCCTGGTAGCCGGCCTTCGCGTATTCCCGGTCATCGAGATCGTTGGGGATCCCGAGTCTTCCTGCCAGTCTCCACGGGGAGTGGGTTCTGCCCACGCCTGATCCCAGGCCACGTGACCCTTGGGAGCCGGCCGGCGGGTTGAAAAGGTTGTCTGGCTCAGGAATCTCCACATCTTCCAGATACTTATCGTACCGTTTGGCGTTCTGAAACATGTCGTGCGGCGCCTTGAAGTGGTGCATCAGGAAGAAGGGCTTGGCCTTGTCGCGGCCGTTCTTGAGCCACTCAAGGCCTATATCGGTAATTGCATCACTTGAGTGCTGATTCATCTTGCGAATCGTTGACTGGGGCCACGGCTTCTCTCCTCGAACCCTGAATTGAGGATTGAAGTAGCTTCCCTGCCCCGGCAGCACGCAGTAGTAGTCGAAGGCGGCCGGCTCGGCGGAAAGGTGCCACTTGCCCACCATCGCCGTGGAGTATCCCGCCTTCTTCATCTCGATCGCCAGGTACTGTCGCGCCGGCGGGATCGCGCCGGCCAGCACGGTGATGCCGTTGGTCTGCGGGTATTGGCCCGTGATGATGCTCGCCCGGCTGGGGACGCAGATGGAGTTGGTGCAGAACACCCGGTCCAGCCGCATGCCCTCCTTGGCCAGGGCGTCGATGTTCGGCGTGGGGTTGAGCTTGGCCAGCCGACTGCCGTACACGCCGATGGCCTGCGTGGTATGGTCGTCGGACATGATGAAGAGGACGTTGGGCTTGCGGTCGGGCGTCCTGGCCGCCAGCGTTGCCGCAGCGAGAGCCTTTCGCTCACCCCGCCCGGCGAGGGCAAGGGCCGCCCCCGCAGCGCCCGCCTGCCGCATGAGCCGCCGCCGCGTCATCTCTTGTCTTGCCATCGTACTGCCTTTCTCCGGGGTTTCCTATATGGATTCCTGCCCGGGACCGTCGCGGGCCTTTTCACTGATTGTATCGCGTGTTCGAACATCGTCAAGCCGCAATAAGCCTGTTGAGCATCGCGAAAACCTGGAAAACCTGGGGACGGTACCCAATGACACTAGGATAAGGCCAAGGGGCTGATAAAAGAGGGCCTGCCTTGTCGATGAGATGGGTGACACAACCTGTCTCGTGGAACAAGGAGGCCCGCCGTGCATGATATCGACAAGACCGTAGCCTGGCCGCAGTGCCATTGGGGACGCTTCCCATGTTTTCGCTCGCTGCTCAAGGCGGCGGACGCTTGCGTGGGCGGCCGCCCGGTCGCGGGGTAAGCCATCGGACGCTCAGCGCCTCCAGACGACGTATTCCGAGTATTCCAGGGACGCAATCTGTCTTAGTTCCGGGGCGAGATACCGCACTCGGCCAAATCCCGTGCCGGCAGATCTGTCCCTGCCTGTCATGGGTGTAGAGTACTGGGAGATGTCATGTCGGTCAAGATGAATCAGGTGCGGGACGGCCGGGGGGACCGCAACGGCGACTGTTGAACAAGGAACGCCGAACCGAACGACCCACCGCGAGATGCTACAGCCGCCTGAGGCGACCTCGGCATGGCACCCGGCACACGGCTATTCAGGGGCCGCGGTGGGGAACGTGACCGGGAGCTTCCGCTCCCGGCTCGAATCGCGTGGTCGATGATGGATGAGCATGGTTGCCGGGGCGCGCCCCGGCCTACATGGTCGTGCAGACATGCGGCAGGCCTTCTACGGCAGGCGCGGGCCGGGATCGGCGACGGGTTCGCGGCCGGGGCAGGCGATGCCGCGCCGCTCCAGCAGCGAGCCCTCGAGGCGGTAGAACTCCACTTGCGACTGCAGGTGGGCGACGAGGGCCTGGACCTCGGCGATGCGGGCGGCGAGGAGGTCGCGCTGGGCCTGGGCCACGAGAATGGAGGTGGACTTGCCGACGCGGAGTTTCGCCGCCTCCGTCCGCATCTTCTCTTCCTGAAGCCTGCGCGTGACGGCCGAGGCGGCCACCTGCGCCTTGCTCTGGACCACATCGACGTAGGCCCCGCGGACGTCCGCCTGGACGAGTTGCACGAGGTTCGTCACGGCCTCGGCGGCCTGGTCGCGTGAGAGCGCGGCCTGCTGGTGCCGCGCGCGGGCGTCGCGGTTGGCGGGGGGGTACTCGGCGCTGACGCCCACCAGCAGGTCGTAGCCGCGATCGTCCAGAGCATCGACGGACCGGCCGAACGTGTCGGCGTAGCCGGTCTTGCCGAGCGCCGCGAAGAGATCCAGTCGGGGCAGCAGGCCGTTCTTCGTCCGGACGATCTCCAGGTCGCCGCGGCTAACCCGCAGGCGTGCCTCATTCAGGTCCGGCCGCATCCGGAGGGCGACCTGCACGTGCTGCTCCACGTCCTCGAGGGCGGGGTCGGTCTCGGCGGGCGGCGTCAGGAGGACCACGTCGCGAGCCCAGAACCCCGTCACGCGCGGGTTCATGAGCCGCAAGAGGAGCAGGCGCCCCTGCTCCTCGGCGGTCTGGGCGGCAATGAGGTCCTGGCGGCGCAGGGCCACCTCGGCGTCGGCGGCCGCCCGCTCCGTCGGGGCGAGTTTGCCCACGCGGATACGCTCATTGGTCTCCAGGAGTTGCTGCTCGGCCAACCTCAGCGACTGGTGGACGATCTCGATCTGCCGCCGGGCCAGGGCATAGTTCCAGTAGGCCTGTTCCACTTGGGCGATGAGTGCCTCGGCAAAGCCCCGCAGTTCGTACTCCGAGGCCAGGGTGTCCAGCCGGGCCTGACGCAGGCTGGCCAGGTTGACCTCCGTGGCGAAGCCGCGCAGCAGGGCCTGCGTGACGGACACGCCGAGGCGCGAGGCGAAGAAGTCGTCGCCGGCGAACGAGCCGTGTGTCACGCGCGTGGCGGCGTCCAGGCCCACGGTCGTGCCCGTCGGCAGGAACTGCGTGGCGCCCAGAGCGACCTCGTCGGCCTGCGCCGTCGTGGCCGTCAGGCCGCCGAACCCCGGCTGAAGCGTGCGGCTGCGCTGGCGGGTCACGTCCAGCGTCACGTCCGGGTCGAAGACGGCTCGCTGCTGCTCCTCGAGCGTCTGGTTGATGCGCGGGGCGTAGCGCTGAACGATGAGGGCGGGGTTGTTCTCCAGGGCCGTGAGGACGGCCTGGGTGATGCCGACGCTGACGGCCTCGGGCGTGGCCGGTGCCGGTTCAGCCGGTGACGGTGCGGACGGACCCGGCGGCGGCGGCGCCTCGGCCGGCCTTGCGGCGTTCCGGCGGCTTGGCGCCGGGCCGGGAGGCGCCTCACGCGGAACACGGGAAGGCGCGTCGGCAGGGCGGGCGGGGCCGACGTAGTCGTTGGCGGGCCGGGACCCGTCCCACGAGAGCGCGGTGCACGACGCCGGCAGCGCGCACGCCGCCGCGAGGCAGATCAGCCGGAACCGGATGGCGAACGTACGGCCTCCCTGCATGCGGGGTCCTTTCACTCGTAGCGCAGGGCGTCCACGGGGTCCAGCCGCGCGGCCCGCAGCGCCGGGTACCATCCGAAGAAGATGCCGACCATGGCCGAGAACGACAGGGCCATCACGATGTTGGCGGGCGCGATGACGGTGGTGAACTCGGTGAAGCGTTCCACCAGCAGGGCCGCCACGACGCCCAGCACGATGCCCAGGGCACCGCCCAGGCCGCTGACGATGACGGCCTCGATGAGGAACTGCATGAGGATGCTGCGCTCCTTGGCTCCGATGGCCTTGCGGATGCCGATCTCGCGGGTGCGTTCCGTCACGGTCACGAGCATGATGTTCATGATGCCGATGCCGCCCACGAGAAGCGAAATGCTGGCGATGCCGCCCAGCAGGATCGTGAACGTGCGGGTGAACTGGTTGGCGGTCTCGATCATGTCGGCCTGGTTGCGGATGTTGAAGTCGTCGGCCGCGCCCTCCTGCAGCCGGTGCCGCTTGCGCAGGAGGCGCGTGATGCCGGCGATCATGCGGGTCGTGTCGGCCCCGTCCTCGGCGTGGACGTCGATCTCGGCCAGGTAGTCCAGTCCCAGCAACTGACTCATGGCGGTGGTGTAGGGGATCATGGCCTGGTCGTCGGGGTTGAACCAGCCCTGGTCGCCCTTGGACTTCAGGACGCCGATGACGGTGAAGTTGATGCCGTTGACCTTGACGATCTGGCCGACGGCGTCGTCCGCGCCGAAGAGGTTGTCCACCGTCACGGGGCCCAGCAGGACCACGCGGGCCGAGTTCTCCACCTCATTCTCGGTGAAGGTGCGGCCCTCGGCCACGGCGAAGTCTCGGATGGGCAGATACGTGGCCGTCGTGCCGGTGACACGGGTGCGCCAGTTGCGCCCCAGGTACTTGATCTGCACGCTGCCGCCCACGGCCGGGGCCACTTGGCGCACGCCGGGGACCTCGGTCACGAGGGCCAGCGCGTCGTCCTCCGTCAGGGTCTGCTGGATGCCGGAGAACACGCCGTGGAAAATGCTCTGCCCGGGCCGCACGATCAGAAGGTTCGTGCCCATGACGGAGACGCGCTGCATGACCTGTTCGCGGGCGCCCTGGCCCAGGGCCAGCATGGCGATGACCGCGCCCACGCCGATGATGATGCCGAGCATCGCCAGGAACGAGCGCAGGGCGTTGCCGATGAGGCTCTTCAGGCCCACCTTGATGATTGTCCAGAAGGCCATGCGTTCGTTTCCGCGTCAGGAGGCCGTGCCGTCGATGCGCCCGTCGCGCATGTGGATCTGCCGGCGGCAGCGTGCGGCAATGTGGGGCTCGTGGGTCACGACGAGCACGGTGCGGCCGGCGTCGTTGAGCACGCCGAAAAGGGCCATGATTTCGTCGCCCGTGCGCGAGTCCAGGTTGCCCGTGGGCTCGTCGGCCAGCAGGATGGCCGGGTCGCACGCCAGGGCCCGCGCGATGGCCACACGCTGGCGCTGCCCGCCGGACAACTGGCTGGGCGAGTGCCGCATGCGGTCCGCCAGGCCCACCGTCTCGAGCACCTCCGCCGCGCGGTTCTTGGCGCGGCGCGCCCCGGCGTAGAGCAGGGGCAGTTCCACGTTCTCCAGGGCGCTGAGGCGCGGCAGGAGGTTGAACGTCTGGAAGACGAAGCCGAAGCGGCGGTTGCGGATCTCGGCCAGCCGGTTCTTCGACAGGCGCGACACGTCCTCGCCCGCCAGCACGTACGCGCCGGCGTCCGGGCGGTCCAGGCAGCCCAGGATGTGCATGAGGGTGCTCTTGCCGCTGCCGGAGGAGCCCGTGATGGCCAGCATTTCGCCGGCCTCGACCGTCAGGTCCACGCCGTCCAGCGCCCGGATGGTGGCGCCGCCCAGGTGGTAGGTCTTGACGAGTCCGGTGGTTCGGATCACGACCCCTGGCCCTTCTTGCCGCCCGGCGGCGGGGGCGGAGGACGCAGCGGGCCTTTCTCCTCGGCCCGCCACTTGCTCTCCGAAGCCCCCGGCTGCTCCACCACGGTCTGCCCTTCGGTCAGGCCGCTCAGGATTTCTGTGACCGTGCCGTCGCTCAGGCCCTGTTCCACGACGACTTCCTCGCGGCTTGCGTCGGGGGCCAGGACCGTGACCACGCGCCGGCCGCCGGCCTGTCGGACGATCGCCTCCGCCGGCGCCAGGAGGACGCCTTCCTTGACGGCGGTCACGATCTCCACGTTGGCGGTCATCTCGGGTTTCAGCAGCGATTTCTCGTCGCCCAGGATCTCGATCTTGACCTCGAACGTGACCACGTTCGAGAGGTTCACGCCGCGCGTGGCGATGCGCACGACCCGTCCGGAGAACGTCTTGCCGGAAAAGGCGTCGGCCGTGATCGTCACCTCCTGGCCCAGGCGCACGGTGCCAATGTTGCTCTCATCCACCGAGGCCAGCACGAACAGCCGCGACAGGTCCGAGAGCGTCAGCATCGTCGTTCCGCCGCCCACGTTGCTGATGCCGGAGGAGATGATCTGGCCGATCTGGACGTTGCGGACGGCCACGACGCCGTCGATGGGCGCCACGACCGTCGTGTCGTGCAGCCGGTCCTGGGCGATGGCCAGACCCACTTGGTTGCCCTCGACGGCGACCTCGGCCAGTTTCACGTCCTGGCGGCGGAGTTCCAGCGCGAGTTCCTGCGTCGCCAGTTCCGCGATGCGGGCCTTGGCGGCCTCCAGGTCGGCGGCGCACTGTGCGGCGAAGGTCTCGGCGGTGTCGTATTCCTCCTGGCTGGCCAGCGAGCCGGCGAGGAGTTCCTTGACGCGGTCGGCCTTGGCGCGGGCGTCGCGGGTGCAGGCCTGTGCGGACGTGAGCGCGGCCTGGGCTCGCAGGCGGTCGGTCTCCAGCGTGCGCTGGGCCACGGTCAGGTTCTGGCGGGCCATGGCCAGCTGCGCCTGCGAGGCCTCCAGCGCCACCTCGGCCTGCTTCAGGACGCGCTGCTCGTCAACCGGGTCGAGTTCGACGAGCAGGTCGTTCTTCTTGACCGTGTCGCTCACGTCGAAGGGCAAACGCATGATCTCGCCGCTGGCCTTGCACTTGATGTCCACGTCCAGGTTCGAGACCACGCGACCCGTCGAGGGCACCGTCAGCCGGAGCGTGCCGCGATACACCTTCCCCGTGACGGGCGGCGGCGCGGCGTCCGTTTCCGTCTGCGGTCGCCACCAGAGGAAGTACGCAGCCAGCCCCGCGAGCCCCAGCACGCCCAGAGTCACAATCGCCTTCTTCACGTCCGCCTCCGGGAACCGTTCCACCTGTCCAACGCCCCCGCCTCCGGCCGGGTTCACGCTTCCGATCCCCATTGTAAACGCCAGGTGCGTGCGCCCTCTAGAAAACTTTGTCACGCAGCGGCGAGTTAAAGGGTGGAGCAATGCGCCTCCTCCGGAAACCTGGGAAACCCGGGGACGGGGAAACCGCCGTAGCCTTCCGCGCCGGCGAGGGCAACCACGCCGGCGCCTCGCGGCCGTAGCCTTTGCACGTTGCGCGCGGCAGGCGAGATGGGCGGCTTCGGCCCGCCGAGTAAACTCGCCGGCTGAATGGGCGGCTTCGGCCCGCCGAGTAAACTCGCCGGCTGAATGGGCGGCTTCGGCCCGCCGAGTAAACTCGCCGGCTAAATGGGGCGCGCGCATTTAGCCGGCGGGCTTGCCCGCCGCGCCGTGCCGCA
>DATKXP010000142.1:0-7228 GCA_035529015.1 Phycisphaerae bacterium
CCCCGAAGGGCTTCCTCCCGCACGCGGCGTCGCACCGTCACGCTTTCGCGCATTGCGGATGATTCGAGACTGCTGCACCCCGTAGGGCTCTGGGCAGTGTCTCAGTCCCAGTGAGGCCGAACACCCGCTAAGGCCGGCTACCCGTCATCGCCTTGGTGAGCCATTACCTCACCAACAAGCTGATAGGAAACAGGCCGCTCCCAGACCGACAGGCCCCGAAGGGTCCCCATCCTATGATCCCGGACCATGCGATCCGGGACATCACCCGGCATTAATCCGCCTTTCGACGGGCTATTCCGGTGTCCGGGGTACGTTACCTGTTTTGTACTCTCCCTTTCGCCACTCGTACAGGTCCGGTCTTACGACCAGACCAGACTCGTTCGACTTGCATGTCTCAACCACGCCGCCAGCGTTCGCTCTGAGCCAGGATCAAACTCTTCACTTGGAAAGTGTTTGTCACAAGACACGACTCATCGCTACTGGCGAGAGTGTGACTTGTGTCTTTCAACACACCACTTGGCCATCCCGGCCGCTTCCAGCCGGGACCACCTGTCCTCCCTGTGCATGCGAGGCCCGAAGGCCACGCACGATCAGGACACACTCCCGCTTTGCTTGGGCTCGAACTGTTCACTTGACAAAGAACGACCGGGCCTTGCAGTCCCGGAAGGGCAAGGATTATACGACACCAGAGAGGCCTGTCAACGCCCCGCCCGATTTTTTTTCACTTGTCCCGGACCCCGGTGGCGTGAACGGAAGCCGGGGTCAGAGGCTACTCATACCTTGTAGCCACTCAGTCCAACCCCTACTATACATCGGCGCCGGCGCGGCGTCAAGGCCATTTTTTCATCTTGCGTCATTTTTCATACGCCTCCCGCCGTCCGGTTATTCGCCGCCAAACCCGCCCAGGGCGGAAATCACCTGGCCCAGCCCCGGCTGCGCGTGATATAATCCCACCGCCGTGCCGCATGGGACCGGTCCCCAATCCCAACGGCAGACGTTCCACTCAAGTGAACAGGAGGCTCATCATGTGGCGACTCGACACCCTGCCCTGGCTTGCGCCCTGGTTGTCCCTGGCCGCCTGTCTGGTCTGCGTCTGCTCGGGCCCAGGCGCATCGGCGGCCGCGAAGCCCGCAAAGACGCCCGTCATCTTCGACACCGACATCGGAGACGACATCGACGACACGTGGGCCCTGACGATGCTCCTTAAGTCCCCGGAATTCGACGTCAAACTCGTCGTGGGCGACCAGGGCAAGACCCACTATCGGGCCAAACTCATCGCCAGACTGCTCGAGGTCGCAGGGCGAACGGATGTCCCCGTCGGCATCGGCGCCGGCAACACCGCAGGCGGCGGGCGCCAGGAAGAGTGGGTCAAGGACTATCGGCTCAAGGCCTACCCCGGCAAGGTCCACGAGGACGGCGTCGGCGCCATGATCGACACCATCATGAGGTCGCCCGAACCGATCACTGTCATCGCGGTCGGTCCCCTGCCGAATCTGCTCGAGGCGCTGAAGCGCGAGCCCAGGATCGCCACCAAGGCCCGCTTCGTCGGCATGCACGGCAGCGTGCGGCGGGGGTACGGGGGCAAGAGCCAGATCGACGCCGAGTACAACGTCCGCGCCAACGCCAAGGCCTGCCAGGCCGTCTTCACCGCCCCGTGGGACATCACCATCACGCCGCTCGACACGTGCGGCCTGGTGCACCTGAGGGGCAAGAAGTTCGCGACGGTGCGCGACTGCCAGGACCCGCTCGTCCAGGCCCTCATCGAGAACTACCGCCAGTGGGCGAAGAAGAAGACCAAGGAGGAACTCGCAGCCTCCAGCACCCTCTTCGATACGGTCGCGGTGTACCTCGCCTTCGCCCAGGACCTCTGCAAGATGGAGACGCTGCCCATCCGCGTGACCGACGACGGCAAGACCGTCATCGACGAATCCGGCGGCAAGAAGATGCGCGTCGCCACCGAGTGGAAGGACATGGGCGCCTTCGAGGACCTCCTGGTCGAGCGGCTCACGGGCGCGAAGCCGTAGCATCCCCGGGCCGGTTGGGCTATCGGCGATTCAGCAGGTTCTCCAGGTAGACGTGCAGGTCACCGTTCCAGGGCTTGGAGCAGATGTCGATGTCGCCGTCGCCGTCCACGTCGGCGGCCATGCCTTCGTGACAGCGGTCGCCCTCGTTGACGACGTGCTCGACCCACCTGCCGCCCTTCCCGTCGGCGTTCTCCCAGACGTACCAGCGATGTTTGCCGCCGGGCCCCGTGCCGCCCAGAGGTCCTTCCCCGGAGAAGACGTCCAGGTCACCGTCGCCGTCGAAGTCGGCAACGGCCAGCGTGTGGAGGTCTCCCTTTTTCTCGGCGATGACGTGACGGACCCAGGTGCGGCCTTTGCCATCGGCGTTTTCGAACCAGTGCGTGCGGCCGTCACCCGCCTCGATATCGGCGTCGGCCATGACGACATCGTTGTCGCCGTCCCTGTCGAGGTCGGCGACCCAGGACTTGGTCGTGTCTTTGAACTTACCGCCGCTGCCGCCGGGAATGTTCTCGTGCCACGTCCACCGGGTGCCTTTGGCGTCAGCGTTCTCGAACCATCCGGTTGATCGGACGATGTCCCTGTCGCCGTCGCCGTCGAGGTCGCCCACGCCGCGCGGGTCGATGCCGCCGTGGACGGCCGGCCCGACACGGTGGGCCTGCCAGGGCGTCTTCGGATCCGGCGGTATGCGGTACCAGTACACCCCCGCCTTGTCGCTCATCATGACGACGTCCGTCCGCCCGTCGCCGTCGACGTCGGCGGCCACGTTGTCGTGGCACCGCGGGACGGCCCCGTTCTCGTACCGCTCGAACGGCTGCTCGCGCGGCTTGCCGGTGTTGCGGAACCAGGTGTTGCCCGAGACCTGGTCGACCCACCCGTCGCCGTCCACGTCGAACGCGCAGCCGCCCACCTCCGTGCCGGCCTTCTCGCCGATGGTATGACGGACCCACTCGTCGGGTCCGCGGTACTCGAACCACCAGACGGTGCGGCCGTTGCACCCGACGACCCAGTCGAGGTCGCCGTCGTTGTCAACGTCCACGAGGGAGGTCTGCCCCATCTTGTCGCCGGCCCGCCCGATCTCGTGCCGCGCGAACTTCATCTCGGCTGGCGCCGACGACGACGTCAAGACGGCTGCCAGGAAAAGGGCCAGCGACAGGTTGGCCGTTCGAGCCATGCCGCGTCTCCTTTCAGAAGGCAGCCTAGCCACCCGGCCGGCCCGAATCAAGTGCTCCCGGATCGAGGAAGAAGACGGGCCAAGCCCGGGTCCGGGCTTGCCCGTTTTCGCGGGGTATCACGCGGTCGGGGGCTGCTTCCTGCGGCGGCGCGAGAGCAGGCTGTGGCGGCGGCCTGCGCGGACATCAAGCGCAGCCGACCCGCAGGAGCGGTGCGGGTCGGCACCTTCCCACCCCCTCACAGGCGAGGGGTAGAGTACATCATCAGACGCGGTCCGTGGGAGGCCGCTATTTCTTGCGGCGGGCAAGCAGCCCCGCCAGACCGAGGCCCATCAGGGCCAGCGTCGCCGGCTCGGGCGTACACAGCGTCGCCACGTTCCAGTCCTTGACGCCTATCTCGGCACCCCATAGTTTCTGGTACTCGTCGCTTGGGAAGACGAGGTATTCCACAGCAGGCTGCTCATCGAGTTCCCAGTAGAACAGGATCTGTCCGCTATCGGGGGAGTACTCGGTCGTCGTAGGCTCGATGTCGTCTCCGGCTGCGAGTCTTAGCACGATGTCCGGGTCAGCGGGCGCCGTCTCCAGGTAATCGACCAGCAACCAGATCTCCTTGTACCAGGGAGACTCCATCTCCTCGTTCGGGATGGCGACGATCCACTCATCATCCTCGCCTTCTACGACCCACTTGATCAGGCCATAATCGTCCTTGTGCGTGCCCGCATAGCGGCCCGTCGCGAACCAAACGCCGGTGTCCGTATTCAGGTCTCGGAAGTGGGCATAGTCCCAGTTGTCCAGCGCCTCCTCCGGCTTCTGAACGCCGGGACAGAGCGTCGTGTAGCCGTTGGCCTGCCAGTCGTCGCCGGGAATGTCCGGCGTCCCCGCCGCGTCGAAGGTCCAGTAGGAGAACGGGCTGGCAGGAACCGGGGCCCAGACATTGTTCCAGACGGCATCCCCGACCAGCCCATCATCGCTGTCGTGGAAGACGGATTGCTGCTGCGGGTTGGGCGGCGGCGGCGGAATGTGGATGTTCGAATAGTTCCCGCCGACCAGCGTCATGCAATGGCCGGTCGACGCCCCGGGAATCTCAAAGTCAACGGCCACGTACTGGCATCGCACGAGTTCATCCAGAAGGAAGTCGTACTGGGGATCCACCAGGTGCTCGGCGTGGTGCGTCACGTCGTTGTACTTCATATCCGGGTTGTAATAGGCCGTGTTCGGCGCACTCGAATTGTAGCCGTAGTTGAGCAGCCACCAGTTGATGGCACGCTCACAGTGGCCGGGCCTGGCGGTCCCGAAATGGGTGGTCAGGTGGCCGTAGATGGCGTCAGCATTTTGCTGGGGCGTCTGAGTGTCCAGACCCCATCCCGCCCCCGCCAGAACGTTGGCGGCCGCCGCCTGCCAGCACGAATTGTCGGGTGCCGGCACCGCCGGGTTCTTGTTCACGTCCGGAACCTCTATCAGATTGGCCGGGTCCTCCGGCTGCGAGTACTTGTACACGTCATACGGCGGCCCAATCGCGGCGAACACTGGTGCCACAAACAGCAGGACAACCAAACCCGCCATCATGCATCGAATTGTCGTTCTCGCTTGCATCATCTTTCCCCTTTCGGTTCTTTCTCGGAGGTCGCACCATTGCTTCCTCCGGCCCCTCTGTGGGGCTGTTTCCGTCATAGGCCCCCGTCCGCCTGCGCCCGGCGCCGTGAACACCAAACCGGGACCAACGGAACGGCTCCTGCCACCCATGACAAACGGCCGGTTCCCGGGTATCACCGGAAACCGGCCGTTCGGCAGCAGAACCGAAAAAAGCGGGCCGGACTCCGTTACCCGGAGTCCAGCCCCGCAACACACGCTATCTGACCAGTTAGACTGGCCCCTCTCGACCAACAGTATAACACAGAATCCGCCAGAGTCAATTTTGCAGCCGCGGAAACTGCACCATTCTCTACCTTCGCCGCCGGATCAGGACCCCTGCGGCGCCGAGGCCCAGCAGGGCCAGCGTGGCCGGTTCGGGCGTGATGACGAACGCCAAGTCAAGCGACTGCCCCTCGATGATCAACTCGCGGTACTCGGCCAGTTGCTCAGGAAGCCCTTGGTGGCGGGCCTCTGTATAGAAATACGTGGCGTCGTCCATGAACTGCGTCAGGGATGTCTTCCAGCCGAGTTCCACCGCGTTTCCGTCCAGGTCCTCCGCCGCGACGTTAAGTTGGAGCCAGTAGATTTCGCCCTCCGTCTGGATGAAGGGATCGTCGCCGGAGACCGAGGTGTCGGGGATGTTCACCTGATAGATGTGGTCGTGGTCTCCCGGAGTGGCCTCCTGCCACAGCGGGTCGAACCATCCCTGTTGCCCCACATCCCAATGGGTGACCTGGAACTCACACGGGTCGTAGAAGAAGGCCTCCCACCGCTGCTCGCCGGGCCTGCTGTAGTCGTCGGGTATGGCCGGGTCGGCGGGGACGTTGTCGTAGATCCACATGCCCAGCGATGTGATCTGGAAGGGCACGATCTTGTCCGGGTTGGCATCGAGCGTATCGCCCCGCATCGAGACCCAGAAGTGGATGTCACTGACCGGCCCCGTGCCGCTGCACTCCCAGTCGTCGGCCGGAACAGCGGCGCTGACAAAGTACTCTTGACCGGTTGGGTCCTCTAACATCGTGTGCGACCAGAAGTCGACGTCCCAGCCGTTGGGGTCCGGCATCTGGGGGAAGTGCATCTTGTGGTTCGTGGCGTTCATCGGGTCCGCCGCGTTCGGGCGCCAGTCGGCTGTTGCCGCCTGCGCCAGGACCAGTACAGCCAAACCAAGCATCATCCACGAAGAAGTTCTTGCTGTTCTTGCTGCGTTCATCGTCTTTCCCCTTTCGGTTCTCGCCTCGGAGGTCGCACGGTTACTTCCTCCGCGCCACTGCGTGGGGCTGTTTCCGAAATACGCTCTATCACCAAAGCCCGTCTGCCCCCTCACGGTCGCGGCTCGGAACAGGTCACAACGTGCGGCCGTTAAAACGTAGGGGGAAACCAGCCCACGGCGGGCCAGTCTCCCCCGTTGCGACGATCTTACGCGTCGTGTCCGGCGCGGCGGCTCTCCTGAGCCGCCGTGCCAGGCACCGTCCACGCGCGGTGGGTGGTGACACCCACCGCGCGGGAATTCACTTCCTCCGGCGGCGGGCCAACAGCCCCGCCAGACCTAGACCCATCAGGGCCAGGGTGGCCGGTTCGGGCGTGATGACGAAGGCCAGGTCGAGCGACTGGCCCGTCTCCGGGTCGTACATCTCCCTCCAGGCCTCGGGGGCGAATACCGGGAACATGTCATCGATGAAGACGGCGTCGTCCATGAAGTGGTACTGGGTGGTCTTCCAGCCGAGCAGCGGCATGGCACCCGGCTCCGGGTCCATCACCGTGGCGGCCAGCCAGTAGATCTCGCCCTCTTCCTGCGGGAAGGCGGGTTCCGTGCCCGCGGCGCCGATCCCCTCGATGTTCATCTGGTAGATGTTCCAGTGGTCCGGCCGTACGCCCTCCCCGATGTTCGGGTCGTACCAGCCCTGTTCGCCGTTCTCTGGCCAGAGGATGACCCGCGGCTGGAACTGGAAGGGCCCCCAGAGCAGTTGGCCAGGTTTGCTCGGCTCGTTGTTCGGCCCTTCAGGGATGTTGCTGTAGATGGCCACCGTGGTGACGATGCCTTGCAGCAGATCTTCAGGCCTATCCATGCGGTCCGAGAACCAGATGTGGATGTCTTCGACGGGCCCCGTCTGGGAGCACTTCCAGTCGTCGGCCAGGACCTTCGGCTCGGTGAATCTGACGTCCCAGCCGAAGGGATCCGGCATCTGCGGGAAGTGCATCTTGTGATTCGTGGCCTCCATCGGATCCGCCGCGTTCGGACGCCAGTCCGCCCGCGCTCCCGAGGCTGCCACCATCAGTACGGTCAGTCCAACCACCAGTGTCGTTGCATGTCTCATGGTCTTCCCTCCTTGCATCTCCTCGGCCGCACCCCGCGGCCGTCCAAGAACGTGGGGGAAGCGCGCTCCCGCTGAGCGGCTTCCCCCG
>DATKXP010000143.1:0-7133 GCA_035529015.1 Phycisphaerae bacterium
GGCCGCAGGAAGAGGAGTTCGCTGATTCGCCGATTGGCCTGGAGTTGGTCGACTGGTGGTGCTTCACGTACAACGTGGATGCAGGGCTGAGCATCGCCAGCGTCGAACTGTTGCCAGCCACGACGTCGGTGATTCCGAAGCCGCCGACAACGGAGCCGGCGCAGCTCCCCATCATGGATATTTGGGCGGCTGCGGCACAAGGTAACCTGGAAGCCGTCAAACGCCATCTCGCCGCCGGCGCAGAGATTGATGCGACCTTCATTGCACGCGGGATCCCCGCATCGGGAGCCACGCCTCTGCATCTGGCTGTCCTGTGCGATCAGGGCGAGATCGCACAATTCCTTATCAGGATGGAGGCGAATCTCAACGCCAAAGCCAAGGACGAACATGGCGGAACGCCGCTGCACTGGGCGGCAGCTCTGGGTCGCATCGAGATGGCCAGGCGATTGATTGAGGCCGGGGCGGATGTCAATGCCAAGGACAACAACGGGTTTACGCCTCTGGACGCGACCCACTATGATCCGGAGTCCAACAAGAAGGCCAAACTCGAGATTGCCGAACTTCTGCGAGAGAAGGGCGGCAGGAGCCTGGGGGAGCACCAGGGAGAACCATCTTCCCAATGACACCATGCGCTTTGTCAAACTGCGGCGCCGGGCCCTTCGGTCGTCTGGGCCGGGCAGGACATCCGAACAGAGGACCGGCAACGAACAGGAGACTTACGATGAAGGAACTCGCCGCATGGACTCTCGCTATCGCCCTTCTCGCAACGTGTGCGCAAGCGCAAGCACCATCGGAAACTGCCGCGCCAGCCGACGACATATGGGCGGCCGCCGCGAAGGGCGACATCGAAGCCATCAAGCGCCATCTGTCGGTCGCCGCGAACGTGAAAACCGAAGGCGAGTCCGGCGTCACCCCCTTGCTCGTGGCGGCTCTCTTCGGCCGGACCGAGGCGGCCAAACTGCTCATCGAGAGGGGCGCCGACGTCAAGATCGCCAACGGCGAAGACGGGGCGACCGCCCTGCACGCGGCGGCCTTCTTCTGCCATACCGATATCGTGGAACTGCTCCTTAACAAGGGCGCGGACATCAACGCCCTGAACCAGAGGTCGGAGACGCCGCTCGATGCGGTGGCCGGGCCGTGGAGCGAAGGGCTGGGCGAGCTCTACACCGGCATCGCCAAGGCCGTCGGGATGGAGGTCGACCTGAAGCGGATCGAGGTCGCGCGGCCAGCGATGGCCGCGCTGCTGCGCGAGCGCGGCGGCAAGACGGGGCCAAAGCCCGCGGCGGCCAGCCCCGCCGAGAATCCGGGTGGCAACGTCGCGGACGTCGCGGCGCGGGGCCTGCGCTGCTCGTATTACATGAACGGCCGGATCTACGTCAACGTCCTCGGTACGCCCGAGGGAAAGCCGGTCACCGTGCCGCCCGGCGAAGGATGGGAGGACTTCAAGCCCTCTTGGTCCAAGACCGGCGACATGCTCGTCTTCTTCCGGCGGGTAAAGAACGCCCCCGACGTGAGCAACTGGAAAACGGTGCTCTGTGTGATCAAGACCGACGGCACGGGCCTCCAGGAACTGACCGACGATACCCATACGAATTTCAACCCGACCTGGACGCGCGACGGAACGAACAGGCCCATCTGGAACCGGAAGAACCCCGAGACGGGCGGCTACTTCGTGATGTGGAGCAAGGTGGGCGCGAAGCCCGGCCAGGAGGTCGCCATCAGCGACCGCCGCTATCACACCTGGGTGCACACGTGCCTCGCGGACGGCCGGATTCTCGTGGAGTCCGCCCATCCGGAGCAGGGCTGGGGCTACTACCTCATGACGCCGAAGCCGGGGGGCGAACCGCGCTTCGAGCGCATCGACTGCGGCGGGCTGGAGAAGCAGGGACTCCTGTGCCGCATCAGCGTCTCGCCGAGCGAGAAGCGGATTTGCTTTAGCCACCTGCTGGGTCACCGGTTCCGGGAGCCGGGGCACGCCATCTTCATCGCCGATTTCGACGCCCAGAAGCGCACCATCACGAACGCCCGGCTGATTGCCAACCAGGAGCGCAAGAACATCTGGTACTCCTACCCGCGCTGGGTCAAGGATGAGTCCGCCGTGGTGTACCATTCCTACGAGACGGGCAAAGGCGCGCTCTACCTGTACACGCTGGAGGACGGAGCCACGACCCGCGTCTCGACGAACCCGCAGGCCGACTACCGGTATCCCCACGGCGAGGCGACGCCGAAGTAGGCCGCCCGGGCAGCCCACGGGACTACGATTCGCGGCGCAGCCGGCGAGCCGGCACGGTGGCCGGCAGAGACGAACGAACAAGGGAGGACGGATGAGCCAGGCAGGCAAAGCCGACAGGCACCCCGTCCCCATGCGAACGTTCATCTGCTGCGCGGCAGGCGTGCTGCTGCTCTCCTCGGTGGTCCCGGCCCAGGACCACTGGCCGCAGTTTCATGGGCCGAATCGCGACAACAAGTCCGCTGACACGGGGTTGCTGAAGACGTGGCCGAAGGGCGGTCCTCCGCGCGTCTGGGAAGCGACCGGTATCGGCGAGGGGTACTCGACCGTCGCCATCGCGGGGCAGCGCATCCACACGACCGGAAGCGTTAATGGGGATTGTGTCATCACCGTCCTGGACATGGACGGGAAGAAGGTCTGGGCCGGTAAGAACGGCAGGGCTTGGGATAAGAGCCATCCCGGGACCCGCTCCACGCCGACGATCGCCGACGGGAGGCTCTACCACCTCAGCGGAATCGGGAATCTCGTATGTCTCAAGGCCGACGACGGAGAGGCGGTATGGTCGCTTGACATCATGGGCAGATTCGGCGGTCGCAACATCATGTGGGGGCTGGCTGAATCACCGCTCGTCTTCGACGATAAGGTGGTCTGCACACCGGGCGGCAAGGAGGTCAGCCTCGCGGCGCTCGACAGGAAGACGGGCGAGGTTGTCTGGGAATGCAGAGGGGCCGGCGACCGACCGGGTTACGCGTCGCCGATCCTGGTCGAGTACAAAGGGCTGAGACAGATCGTCACGGTGATGTCGGAATCCATCGTCGGGGTGCGCGCCTCCGACGGAAAGCTGCTGTGGCGGTATCCGCACAAGGTTTACGCTGACGAGAATATCACGACGCCGATTTTCCACGAAGGTTTTCTGATCGTCTCGGGTTGCGTCAAGAAGGGGACGACTTCGCTGCAACTCGACGTTTCGGGCGACGACTGCTCGGTAAGCAGGCACTGGCATAACCCGACGCTCGATAACAAGCAGGGGGGGCTGATCCTGGTTGGCGGCAGAATCTACGGATACGCCGAGCATCTCGGTAAGTCCACGCCCTGGGTGTGCATTGATGTCAAGTCGGGCAAGGACATCTTTCAATCCGCCCCCGTGCAGTCCTCCTACAAGTACCCCAACGGCTGTCTCACTTACGCGGACGGGATGTTCTATCTCTTCTCCGATGACGGGCACCTGGTCCTGGCGAAGGCGACGGATGAGGGGTTTGACGTGGCCGGGAGCCTGACACTCAAGGATCCGGGAGAGAGATCGACGTGGGCGCATCCTGTGGTATGCGGCGGGAGGCTGTATATCCGCTACGGCGACAAGCTTGGCGTCTACAGCGTCTCGGCTGGGGGATCCAAGTGACACTCCAGACAGCAGGCCTCCCCCAAACCCTCGCCGGCCTCACTGTTCGTACCGAATCCCACCTTCTGTACATCCAGTAATCAGGAGAATCACGCAATGGGTCATTCCAGGACACGAACGGCTGAAACGGTTGACCGACGGAGTTTTCTCAAGACCGGCGTGACGGCGGTCGTCGGGGCTGCCGTGGCAGCCTCCGGTGTCGCCCTGGCGAGTGAGCCGTCGAGCGACCCAAAGCAGATCGCCACGCGACCCTTCGGCAAGACGGGCCGCACGCTGCCGATCCTGGGCTACGGCGGGGCCGCACTGCCCAAGGTATGGGGCAACCCGCTGTCGGCCGAAGATCGTGTCAAGCTGGTTCGCTACGCCTACGATCGGGGCGTGCGCTACTTCGACACGGCGGGCAACTACATGGAGAGCCAGGCGATTCTCGGCTACGCACTGAAGGGCATCCGCGACAACGTCTACCTGGTCACGAAGGTCGAGACGACGGAACCCGACAAGGTCCGCGGCGCCGTTGAGAAATCGCTCGAGGAACTCCAGACGGACTATCTCGACGGCATCCTGATCCACGGAACGCCTGGGATCGAGCAGATGACCGTCGAACGGGCGATGAAGGTCCATGGCGAGCTGGTCAAGTTGCGCGACGAAAAGATCGCCCGGTTCATCGGGCTCTCAGCCCACTCCTACTTCGACAAGGCGCTCGCGCTGATTGCCTCCGGCGGGTTCGACCAGTGCATGCTCTCGTACGGCTATATCCCGAGAGGGTACAATCAGGTGTTCTCGGCCAGGATGGTTGAGCTGCGCAACGCGTGCGTGGCCAAGGCGCACGAACTGGGCATGGGCATCGTCGCCATGAAGGTCGTCGGCGGCGGCGTGCTGGGCGCCTGGTCCGGATACGTCGTGCCGGGATTCGATAAGGCGCGCCTGGGGCAACTGCCCGGCGCCTCAATCCGTTATGTGCTGCAAGACGAGCGGATCCATATCCTGGTCATCGGCATGCGCCTGAAAGAAGAAATCGATGCCAACATCAAGACGCTCTCGGGTGACGTGACGTACACACCGGACGATCGGGCCCGCCTGGCCGAGTTCTGCGCAAGAGCGTACGACAGCGACGCGATCAAGGCGATGAGGATTGACTGAGTGTCAGGAGTGTCGGTTGGTTCGACAAGTGGTGAATCGTTTCGCGCACGATAATGAGCACGCCATGACGTCACGCGAGAAGCGCCTGAAACGCCGAGACTTCCTGCGGAAGTCGGCCGCCGGTGCGGCGCTGGCCGCCGGGGCCGGCATGCTTCCCGTGCCTGCTCTGGCCAGGTCACCGTCGCCCAACGAGAAATTGAGCGGCGCCAGGCCTGCCACCGGCCCATCGGGCGACGCACGCCCGAATGTGGTGGTCCTGTTGGCGGATGACCTGGGGTTTCAGGACATTGGCTGCTACGGAGGTCCGGTGAAGACGCCGGCGCTCGACGGCCTGGCCGCCAATGGCGTGCGCTTTACGGATTTCTACTCGGGATGCGCCGTATGTTCGCCTTCGCGGGCGACACTGCTCACGGGACGACATCATATCCGCGCGGGCGTATACAGTTGGATTTGGGACCACGGCCAGAACTCGCATCTATTGGAGCGAGAGGTCACGCTGGCAGAGGTCCTGAAGCGTCACGGCTATGCGACGGCGCATTTCGGAAAATGGCACCTGGGATTGCCGACAGCGAATCGGGACAAACCGACGCCGGATGTGCATGGCTTTGATTACTGGTTCGCCACGGGGAATAACGCCGAGCCAAGCCATAAGGACCCGGTCAACTTCATCCGCAATGGCAAACCCGTTGGAAAGATGGAAGGCTATTCGTGCCAGATTGTCGTCAATGAGGCGATCACCTGGCTTAACTCCCGGCCGAAGCCGAACGGGCCGTTCTTCCTGAACATCTGGTTCCACGAGCCACACGCGCCAATCGCCGCACCCGCTGAGATTGTCTCACGTTACGGCAAGGTCGACGACCCAGCGGCGATCTACTCCGGGACGATCGAGAACACCGACCGCGCCATCGCGCGTCTGCTGGCGAGTTTGAAGGAAATGGACGTGCTGGAAAACACGCTCATCATCTACTCATCCGACAACGGCAGCTACCGCGAGGATCGCAACGGCGGCCTGCGCGGCAGCAAGGGCTCCAACTTCGAGGGCGGCATTCGGAGCCCCGGCGTCTTCTGCTGGCCGGGGGGAATGGTGCGGGGTCGCGTCGAGCACGAGCCCGCCGGCTCGGCGGATTTGCTGCCGACGGTTTGTGGCCTACTGCGGATCGACAAACCCAAGGGCGTTCACCTCGACGGTTCCGATCTCTCGCCGCTCTTGACCGGTCGTGCCAACCAGTTCACCCGGCACCAACCGCTGTTCTGGCTCTTGCCAACGTCGAATCCCACCGCGGCGATCCGGGACGGCCGATACTCTCTTGTGGGCTACCGCAACTACAAACTGCCGCAGGACCACCGGGCGATGGCGGCCTTGTTAAACAGGATCGTGGAGATTGTCGGGAAGGACGAGGGAAAACCAGGCGGGGGCAACCTGCGGAGTCGGATCTTCAACACGGAATTCGACAACCCGGAGGCGGAACGGCTGCGCATTCAGTATGTGCAGTTGAACATGTTCCAGGAGTCGTGGATTCCGCTGATCAAGGCCGGTGGGTTCGGCCGGTTCGAATTGTATGATCTGGCCGCCGATCCCAGGCAGGAGACAGACGTTTCCGCCCAGCATCCCGACATTGTTGCCAGGCTCAAGAAGCAGTTGCTGGAAATCAACGCCAGCGTAATGGCCGACGCGCATGACTGGCATCTGAATTCATCCCGAAACGCATTGGACGCTCGAACCGATTCCCTGCGAGTCGTGGCGGGTGATACACGCCGAGGAACGACCGAATTCTGATTTTCGGCGTCGAGTGACTAGGGCCGGAGGCAGGTCAGGCATTTAAGGAGTCCTGTCATGCGATATCGAACCACCTGCATCGTTGTGCTCTTGCTGACCGTTTCCTCGACATCCACCGCGCAGTTCCCCTGGCAGAAACCGGTGAAGCGCGATCCGGCGGAAATCGAGCGCATCGTGGGACCGATCGGGAAGCGAGAGCCGTCCCGCGACCTGACCATCGTCTGGGTCTGGGGCATCGACAAACTCCACGCCAAAGAAACCCACGAATACGCCTGGGTCATGGACCGCTACGTGAATGGGCTCCTGCCTCGGGTCCCGCGCGTCACGGTCATTCCCTCCATGTTTTTCCCCAAGAAGGAACTATGGGAAAAGGCCGACCTGGTCGTCTTCTACCTGTGGCCGCGTGGGGAGGGGTGGGATTACGATCTCGTCGACGCCTATCAGAACTAGAGCAGTTCACGTTTGGATGTAGCGTGTGCCGATAAGAGTAGGCATGGAAACCTACTCGATAGATCTGCGGGAGCGTGTGGTGCGGGCGTGCGATGAGAGCGTGCACACGCACGAGGCGATCGCCGCGACGTTCGGTG
>DATKXP010000144.1:0-29636 GCA_035529015.1 Phycisphaerae bacterium
AGACTGAAACGGTCGGTCAGGAGGTCGCCGCGGATGCGGCCACGAAGGGCGCGCTCGATCGTCTCGGTCATCGCTGCGCTCGCCGGGCGTTCGGCCATGTCGTCCTCACTTGATTGCTTCTCGGCCAGGGCATACTATACGTGGAGGGGACGGCAAAACAAGGCGAACGCGCGTGACGAAAGCCATTGGGTGCATCTCGGGCGGGTTGGATTCGACACTGGCCGTCTGCCTGATCCGGCGCCAGGAGGTCGAGGTCGTGGCCCTGCACGCGCTGCACCTGTGGTATCCCGCGCCGCTCGAGCCCGGCGCCAAACCGCGCGCCGTCGCCGACATGGAAACCCTCGGCGTCCGCGTCGAAACGATCGACGCCACCGAGGCCGACCTGGAGATGGTCCGCCAACCGACGTTCGGCATGGGCAAGCGGATGAACCCCTGCATCGACTGCCGCATCTGGACGCTCCGACAGGCCAAGGCCCTTATGGAGGCCGAGGGCGCCGCCTTCGTCTTCACCGGCGAGGTGCTCGGCCAGCGGCCGATGTCGCAGAACCGCCAGGCCATGCAACTCGTGGAACGCGAGGCGGGCCTCGCGGACCGGCTGGTCCGGCCGCTGTGCGCGAAGCGCCTGCCACCGACGCAGCCCGAGCGCGACGGCATCCTCGACCGGGAGAAACTCCTGGGTATCGTCGGCCGGTCGCGCAAGGAACAGATGACGCTGGCGCGGGAGTTCGGCGTCACGGATTACCCGTCGCCGGCGGGCGGGTGCCTGCTCACCGACCCGGGCTTTGCGTACCGGCTCCGCGAGTTGATGGCCCATCAGGAACCGACGCCGGTGGGCGTCGAACTGCTGAAAGTCGGCCGGCACTTTCGCTTGGGCGACGGCACGCTCGTCGTCATCGGCCGCCATCACGAGGACAACCTGCGTCTGAAGCCGCTCTTTCAGGACGGCGACGTTTGCATCGAGGCGACCGACATCCCAGGGCCGACCACGCTTCTGCGCGGCGTCGCCGGCGACGCGAATGTGACCACAGCGGCCGCCCTCACGTTGCGCTACACCAAAGCACCGGCTGGAGAGGTGCAGCGGGTGAACGTGGCGCCCGTCGGCAGCGAAGTGTCGGTCACCAAGGTCGCCCCCGCCGACGAAGCGAACGCCAAAGGCTGGATCATTGCACCGGAGGAACCGTCGTGAAACCGTCTGACCCGACCGACGCCGAACTGGCCGCCAAGCGCCGGGACCTTGAAACGATCCTCGCGAGCCTGGGCTCCGCGGCAATCGCCTTTTCCGGCGGCGTGGACTCGACGCTCCTGCTGGCCGAGGCCCGGCGTGTCCTGGGCCGCGATAGCGTGCTGGCCGTCACGGCCGACAGCGAAACGTACGTCCCGGAGGAACTCGAGCGCGCCCGCGAACTGGCGGAGCAACTCGACGTCCGGCACGAGATCATCGAGACACGCGAGTTGGACGTGCCTCACTTCCGGAACAACCCGCCCACGCGCTGTTACTACTGCAAGCACGAACTGTTCTCCACCGTCAAGCGGATGGCCGAGGCGAACGGCCTCGCAACGGTGTGCGACGGCGCCAACGCCGACGACGTGCACGCGTGGCGGCCGGGTCTGAAGGCGGCGGCCGAGTTGGGCGTCCGCAGCCCGCTCAAGGAAGCCGGATTCACGAAGGACCTCGTGCGGGCCCTGTCGCGCACGTTGGATCTGCCGACGTGGGATCGCCCCGCCATGGCGTGTCTGGCCAGCCGGTTCCCTTACGGCGAGGCCATCACGGAGGAGAAACTGGGCCGCGTCGCCGCCGCCGAGGCGCTGCTGCGGGAACTCGGGTTCGATGGCTGCCGCGTCCGTGACCACGAGACGATCGCGCGGATCGAAGTCGCGCCGGCCGACGTCGCCCGCCTGATCGAGCACCGCGAGCGGCTGACGCGCGACCTCAAGGCCCTCGGCTACGCCTACGTGACGGCCGACCTCGAAGGCTACCGGGCGGGGGCCATGGACGAGGTGCTGCCGGAGGCGCAAGAACCGGACGTCAAGAAAACTTGACGACGTGTCGGCGCGCGGTATCTTGAGGCTGTGCCGAGCCACAACAGGGCACGCTACTGCGCATTGGAGACCAAGATGCCTCTTGATGCGGCGTTACAGCAGAACCGCGAGGCCATCCTCCGTCTTGCCGCCCGACACGGGGCCTGCAACGTCCGCGTATTCGGTTCGGCGTCGCGAAGCGAGACGGGGCCGGACAGCGATCTGGACTTCCTTGTGGACTTGGAGCCTGAGCGAAGCCTGCTGGACCTTGGGGCCCTGCTCATGGACCTCGAGGACCTGCTCGGCCGCAAGGTGGACCTCGTGACCGAGAAGGCCCTCCACTGGTATATCCGTGACCGCGTGCTCAGCGAGGCAACGCCGTTATGAAGGACGACCGGCTCTACCTCATCCACATCACCGAGTCGCTCGCGCGGATTGAGGAGTACGTGCGCGGGGGTCGGGAGGAGTTCGTGTCGTCCCCCGTCATCCAGGACGCGGTGCTTCGAAACCTGCAAGTCCTGGCCGAGTCTACCCAGCGTCTCTCGGATGCCCTCAAAGCACAGCATGCCCAGATCGACTGGCGCGGCATCGCCGGCCTCCGGAACGTCCTCGTCCATGAGTACCTTGGCGTGGACGTCGAACGCGTCTGGGGGATCGTGGAACACAAGTTGCCCGCCCTGAAGGAGGCGACAACCGCCCTGTTGGATCACCTCGGGGGCCCTGGGGACAAGCCGCCGTCGTAACCTCGTCCTTCCGTCCGCTCTCGATGTTCGCCCGTGCACGTCCGGCCTTAGGCCCCGCCCTCCCCGGCCGCCGGCGCGGCGCCGCCAAAGGTGACTTGGGGCGTCGTACGCTGCGTGGCGGATTCGACCTCGAAGAACTCGGATTTCTGGAAGCCGAACATCGAGGCCATCATGTTGGTCGGGAACATCTCGCAGCGGTTGTTGTAGTCGCGGACGTTGGCGTTGTAGAACCGCCGCACGGCCTGGATGCGGTTCTCGGTCTCGGTCAGTTCCCGCTGCAACTCCAGGAAGTTCTCGCTGGCCTTCAGGTCGGGGTAGCCTTCCGCCAGGGCAAACAGTTGCCGCAGGGCCCCCACCAGGAAGTTCTCGTCCTGGGCCTGCTGGGCCACAGAGCCGGTCGACGCCACGGCCTGCGTGCGGGCCTGGACCACCCGTTCCAGGACCTCGCGCTCGTGCTTCGCGTAGCCCTTGACCGTCTCGACGAGGTTGGGGATGAGGTCGTAGCGGCGTTTCAGTTCCGTGTCGATGCCCGACCAACTTTCGCGGACGTGGTTCCGCCCGCGCACCAGGCTGTTGTACATACCCACCACGACGAGCACGACTATCAGGATGGGCAGAAACACGCACGCGCACAGGGGCAGGAGCCCAAACAGCGCCTCCGCCTGTGCAAGGACCGCGAACGTCGTATCGATGCCCGTCGTCATCGTTATCCTCCCGGCGGCTGACCGGTGCCGCGCGCCTTCAACACGTAGTCCGGAATGCTGCGGATGATCTCCTGCCCGATCGTCAGCAATCGCTGCACGTTCCTCACGTCACCGTGGCCGCCGTCGTAGACGAGCACAAGGGGGCCCTGCATCTCCATCGAGGGCGCCGCCCCGCACCGCAGCAGGTAATCGATCAACTGGGCGTGGAGAATGTCGTATGCGAAGCGCCGGTCCTCGCTCTTGACGTGATAGCGGCGGCTGAACTCGTCGCTCTCGAAGTCGATGTCGTCGTACCCCACCCACGAGGCGACACGGTCGAGGATGCTCTCCTTGCGCATCCGCAGGGGCGGTGCCAGGATCGGCATTTCCAGGACCGCCCCTTGGTAGTGGTGCGTCGTCTGGTTCTTGCCGCTGCCCGTCGTGTACCGGTAATCGAAGGCGACGACCGACCGGCCGTCGAGTTCGCCGGTCAGGACGTTCGACGCCCGCTTCGAATGCCCGCTCTGGAACAGGCCGAAGTGACCGTACCGCGACGGCAGGTCCCAGGGGTCGTCGGCGTAATACCGAAGCCCAAGGCTTGCCGCCAGCCGCGCCATGGCCTCGCGGCGTTCGCGGGCCTTGATGATGCTGTAGACGATGCCCACAATGATCAGCGCCGCAATGCCGCCGAACATCAGGCACGGCACCAGTCCGGCCAGGCCGCCGAAAAGGACTTCCATCCGCTCCTCCGCTCGAAGTGGCCGAATTATAGGCCCGGCCCCGGGGACCGTCAAAAGGAAACGCAGCACCTCCGCAGAGCCGCACTTACGGGAGGGTGGCACGGCAACGCGAAGCGTGGCCGTGTGCGCCCATCGCCCATCACGGCCGCCCTTCGGGCTGCCGTGCCACCCGGCGAGGCGGTCCCAACCTATGACTGAGCCGTTACGCGTCTGCCGCACGCCTCCCGAGGCGCACGTACAGGTTGATTCAGGCGCCCCCTCGCTGTACCATAAGCGTGCCATGGCCGGTTTATTCAGCGACATTCCGGAGATTCTCGACGACCTCAAGGCGGGGCGCATGATCGTCCTCGTGGACGACGAGCAACGCGAGAACGAGGGCGACCTCGTGTGTGCCGCCGAGAAGGTGACGCCGGACGTCGTCAACTTCATGGCGGCCCACGGCCGGGGCCTCATCTGTCTGCCCATGGCGCCGGAACTCATCGACCGGCTGAACCTTCCTCCCCAGACGGCCGACAACACGGCCCGGTTCGGCACGGCCTTTACCATCTCCATCGACGCGCGGACCGGCGTGACGACGGGCATCAGCGCCGCGGACCGTGCCCGGACGGCCCAGGTGGCCGTCGCCGACGACGCGCAGCCGCAGGATTTGGCGCGGCCGGGGCACGTCTTCCCGATCCGCGCCCGCAAAGGCGGCGTCCTCGTGCGTGCCGGGCAGACGGAGGGGGCGGTGGACCTGGCGCGTGCGGCGGGGCTCAAGCCCGCGGGCGTCATCTGCGAGATCATGAAGCCCGACGGCACGATGGCCCGCATGCCCGACCTGGAGGCGTTCTGCAAGGAGCACGGCCTGAAGATGTGCTCGGTGGCCCAGATCATCGAGTTCCGCCATCGCAAGGAGCGGCTGGTCAGGCAGGTGGCCCGGGCGACACTGCCCACGCGACACGCCACGTTCGACCTGCTCGCGTACGAGAGCGTCGTGGACGCCTTCCCGCACATCGCCCTGACGCTCGGCGGCATAGGCATCCCGGGACCCGACGGCACGGTGCCCGTGCAGGACGAGCCCGTGCTGGTCCGCATCCACTCGGAGTGTCTGACGGGCGACGTCTTCGGAAGCCTGTTGTGCGACTGCGGCCAGCAACTCGACATCGCCCTGGCGCGTGTGGCGAAGGAAGGCCGCGGGGCGGTTATCTACATGCGGCAGGAAGGGCGCGGCATCGGCCTGACGAACAAGATCCGCGCCTACCGGCTCCAGCAGGAAGAGGGGCTCGACACGGTCGAGGCCAACGAGCGGCTGGGCTTTCAGCCCGACCTGCGCGACTACGGCATCGGCGCCCAGATCATGGTGGAACTGGGTCTGAGGCAAGTGCGCGTCATGACCAACAATCCGCGCAAGGTCGTTGCGCTGGAGGGCTACGGTCTGAAACTCGTCGAGCGCGTGCCGATCGTCGTCCCGCCCAATCCGCTGAACCGGCGGTACCTGAACACGAAACGCGTCAAACTCGGGCACCTGCTGGACGAGGACGGCTCGTAGGGCGCCGCTCGCGCCTTTGAGCGCGCCGGGTCTCCCGACCACCGCGCGGGAACGGGTTGGTCTGTGGTCGCGGCGCGTGCGGAAACCCGCCTGCGGGACGTTTCGTTGGAGTACTAGCTCAGGACTTCTTCGAGGGCCTGGGGGCTGAGCATGCCGCGCAGTTTGTTCAGGGCGCGGGTCTCGATCTGCCGGATCCGTTCCTTGGTCACGCCGAAATGCCTGCCGACCTCTTCGAGGGTCTGCGGTCCGGGCATGTCGCCCAGGCCGAACCGGCGCATGACGATCTCGCGTTCGCGGGGCTGGAGTTCGTCGAGGACACGCTCGATGTTCTCGCGGACCGTGACGTCGGGTTCGCGGTACGGTTCCTCGCCTTCGAACCGGAGGTCGCGGCTCATTTCGAGGAGTTCGTCGCGGCCGGTCATGAACCGCTCGCGGCGCACCCCCGCCTGCGGCACGCTACGGGCGAAGTTCTTCATGATCGCCCACGAGGCGTACGTCGAGAACTTGAACCCACGGGTGTAGTCGAACTTGTCCACGGCCCGGATGAGGCTCATGTTGCCGTCGGAGATCAGTTCGAAGAAACTGACCTGCGGCCCGACGTGCCGCTTGGCGATGTTCACAACCAGGCGGAGGTTGGACTGGATCATGCGGTTCTTGACGCGGTTGGCCTGGTCCAGCAGTTTCTCGATCTCTTCGATATCCTCGACCTTGGGCGTGCGGCTTTTGCGGAGTCGTTCCTGAACGCGGGCCGCCTTGAACTTCAGGTAGTTGTAGAGCCGGAACAAGCCCTGTTCCTCCTCCTTCTTCAGCAGCGGGGTCTTGTACAGGTTCTTCAGGTAGATCGGCAGGCCTTTCGGCGGGGTGGCAGCGCGTTTGCCATTGCCGTCCAGGGCCGCAACGGCTGCAGGATCCCCCAGAATGACCGCGTCGGCGTCTTCGCGTTCGAACTCCGGGCTCGCCATGTAGTCGATGGGCTCGCCCAGCAGTTCCCTGGCGCGTTCGTCCGTGATAATCCGGTAAATGCTCGACCGTGTGCGGCAGAACCGTTTGGCCAGCGCGTGGACACTCACACCGCGCTGGTGCGACTGATACATGAGCCGGCGGTCCCGATCCTGAAGCGGCTCGCCGGCATCGGGGAAGAGCCGCCCGCCCGGGTGCTCCCGGTCGTAGTCCTTGATGGTCAGACGGACGGTCTCAACGGCACGGCCGAGTTTACGCGCGATGCGCTTGGAGACCTCGAACAGACAGCAGTGACAGAAGAGACTCAATCTCCTGGCCCGGCGGATGATCTCGCGCCGTTCCTCAGGCGCCAGCCGACTGAACCCTCCCGCCGCCTTGACCTGCTCAGCGTTGCGCGTCGCGAAGCGCTCGAGGCTCGACTTGCGGAAACCGACGCAGAGTCGGCCCCCGGGGCCCTTGAACTTCCACGACACCAGGCCTACCTTCCGCCAGCGTTGAACCGTTTTCTCGGAAACGTGAAAGTGTTTCGACGCCTCTTCGATCGAGAAAACGGGCTCGCCCACATCCTCGGGCTTCAGTCTTAGACTCCCAGAGACCTCCTCCACCAGCCGCACGAGATCCTCGCGGAGGGCCTTCCCCGGGAAGGCCTTGCCGACGTCGCCTCGCGGACGGTAGCCTGTGACCTGGTAGCAGACGAATTCGTACGGGTAGGTTCGGAGGGGCTCGATCAGGCACACGAGACGCTCAGCCCGCGTGATCTGGCTCAGGCGCACCTTCGGGGCCAGAAACGTCAACTGCTTGGCGAGTTCCGCCATCTCGCCATGGTGGAAGTTGGCCATTGGCAGCCTCAATCGTACCGGCGGTGGCCGGCCCCCAACAATGGTATCCTACCACACACCGCACGGCCTGTCAACCGGAAAACAGGAAAGTCTTATTCCCTAGGTGTCCACCTTCACCAGGGCGGCTTTGGAGGTCACTTGGTGAGGGTTTCTGGCCTGTTATGCCCAGTTACGGGGCCATAGACGCGGTCTTGGCGCACCTTCACGTGGTCAGTCCGGCACCGCATGCTGGGGGAGTGCGTTCCGGCCTGCTACCGCTCATCCAGTGGCGCCAGGCCGCGGCTTGCCTTGCTCGTCGGCCGCCCGGACGCATTTCACAGGAGGTCTCGCCGGCGCGAACCGCCGCCCAGCAGCCGAAGGCTGTGAAAGAAGCGGATAAACCGCCGACGGCGGCTATGAGAGGCGGCTATCGGAACTCTGGCAGCCGGTTGGGCGGGGGGAAGGGAAACGTTTGCGATGCGCCGACAGCGGCACCGCCTTACAGACTCGCGTCTTTGAAGCGCTCCAGGACACCCACCGCCGTCGTCATGCTGTTCAGACGCTTGGCAGGGCTCTTCGCAATGGCCCGCATGACGAGCTGGGAAATGTCCTCAGGCAGGCCGGGCGTCCGCTTGTCCAGAGGCACCGCGTGAACGTTCAGAATCTTGCTCAGCGCCTGATGGTGCTCGGGACTCTCGAACGGCCAATGCCCCGACAAGACCTGGTAAGCCACGACACCCCAGGCGAACACGTCCACCCGGTAATCACAGGGCTCGCGTCGCAGGACCTCCGGGGCGAGTGTCTCAATCGTCCCCATGCGCGTGCCCGTCGTCGGCTTGTCGAGCAGTGGTGTGGCCAGCCCAAAGTCAATCACTTTGACCTGGTTCTGGGTGGTCACGAAGAGGTTCTTGGGACAGAAGTCGTGATGCACGAACCGCCTGGAATGCACGTGCTCGAGGCCCGCCGCCGCTTGACGCACGAAAGCCAGCCGCTGGCCCTCCAGACGCGTGCTGTCGCCGGCCATCAGATTTCCCAGCGTCACGCCCTCAAGGTACTCCAGGACCAGGTATGGCGTCTCACCGAGGGTGCCATGATCGTAGCACTTGACGACGTTCGGATGGTCAAAGGCCGCCGTGATCTGCCCCTCGGTGAAGTCCCGGTACTGCGCTTCGAGTTTATCGACGGCCTTCCGGGCCCCCGGCTTGTGAACCTTGACGGCAACAATCTGACCCGTCTTCTGGTCTTTGGCCTTGATGATGCTGGACATGCTTCCTTCGCGGACGATACCCATCGGGGTGTAGCCCGGCAACTCGTTCGGCTGAGACCCTCGCAGTTTCCGAAGGAATCGCTTTAGCACGGTCCGCTCCTCGAGCCTCTGAAACTTTCCCCCGGGGCCGCCAACGGCGCGCCGCGTGAAAGACATGACGCCCTATTCTAAGGTCCCTGCGGTCCAGCGCCAACAGTTTTTGGACGGAAATTGCCGCGCCCGGCAGGCACCCGCCCCGGTCAGTCACCGTAATCGACGAGCGACGCAATCTCGCTCCGCAGGTCGCGCCGCGGGACGATGCGGTCCACAAACCCGTGTTCCAGCATGAATTCGGCCGTCTGGAAGCCCTCGGGAAGATCCTGCTTCATCGTCTGGCGGATGACCCGGGGTCCCGTGAATCCGATCATGGCGCCCGGCTCCGCCAGAATGATATCGCCGAGGGAGCCGAAACTCGCCAGCACGCCCGCCGTCGTCGGGTGGGTCATCACCACGATGTACAGGCCTCCCGCCCGGCCGAACCTGGCCAGGGCGGCGCTGGTCTTGGCCATCTGGGCCAGACTCAGGATACCCTCCATCATCCTCGCGCCGCCGGAGGCACAGCAGATGACAAGCGGCAGGCTCAATTCGGAAGCCTTCTCGACGGCAACCGTAATCTTCTCGCCCACAACCGATCCCATCGAGCCCATGATGAAATTCGCGTCCATGGCGCCCAGGACCACCGGCCTGCCCCTGATGTACGCCCTGCCCACAACGGCAGCGTCGTAGAGGTTGGTCTGTCGCTGGGCGTCTGCCAGCCGTTCGATGTAACTCTTGCGGTCGCCGAACCCGAGCGGGTCGGGAGACATGAGGTTCGGCAAGTACTCCTCGAAACTGTCGGTATCGGCCAGCATGCCGACCCGCTGCCTTGCCCCCAGCCGAAAGTGGTACTTGCACTCCGGACACACGTGGAGGTTTTCCTCCACGCGTTTGCGAAAGACCATTTCCCCGCAGCCCTGGCACCGCAGCCACAGGCCTTCGGGAATGTCCCGCTTTCGCGTTGTGCTGTTGATCGCCATCGAGCACGTCCTGCAACACCGCGTCCGCAACGACCCTACGGCGCCAGCGCTGCGGTGGCCGCCTGGCGCAGTTCGGCAATGCTGCGGCGGTAATCGCCGTCGGCGGTGCCGAATACGGCTGTCCCGGCAACAAACACGTCGGCCCCCGCCGCCGCCGCGTCTCCGATGGTATCGGCGCAGATGCCGCCGTCCACTTCCAGTCGCTGCTCGTCGGCCAGCCAGCCGCGTACCTGCCGAATCGCCGGCAGCACTTCGGGCAGGAACGCCTGTCCGCCGAAGCCCGCGTAAATGGTCATCAGCAGGACCATCTCGACGTGCGGCGCGGCACGCTTCACGCGGTCGAGCGGTCCGTCCGGATTGATGGTGATCCCTGCCGAGCACCCCAGTTCGTGGATGCGGTCGGTCAGGGCCTCGGGCTCGGCCACCACTTCCGCATGGAACGTGATATTGTCGGCCCCAGCCTCGGCAAACGCCTGGATGTACCGGCCGGGTTCGCTGAGCATGAGATGGACGTCCAGAAACAGGTCCGTCACGGCCCGGACTTTCTCGACGACCACCGGGCCGATGGTCAGGTTGGGGACGAAGTGACCGTCCATGCAATCGACGTGAAGCAGGTCGGCGCCGGCCTCCTTGACCCGCGCGATCTCGTCCGCCAGGTGAGCGAAGTCCGCCGCCAGAATCGACGGCGCAATCGCCGGTCGCGCCAACTGATGGAGCAAGCGTTTCACGCGACACTCCCCTGCGTGGCAAGTCGCCCGCACGGGCGGCACGGCTTCGCCGGGGGACGCTCGCCCCGGCATCAGGCGTCGTCGATCACGCCGATCGTCTCGAAGGGTTTGCCCTCAAGGAACTCCAGACTCGCGCCGCCGCCGGTCGAAATGTGCGTCATCTGCTCGGCCAGGCCGAACTTCTCAACGGCAGCGGCCGTGTCGCCGCCGCCCACCACAGCCGTCCCCACCTCGTCAACCTGGGCAAGCGCGTCGCAGATGGCCCGGGTGCCCTCGGCAAACGGCGCCATTTCAAAGACGCCCATCGGACCGTTCCACATGACCGTCCTGGCGTCGGCCAGTTTCTCGCGGTAGATCTGGATCGTCTCGGGGCCGATGTCGAGGCCCATCCAACCGTCCTCGATCTCGGGGCTCTGGACGTCGGTCTCGGCATCCGCCGTGGGTTCCCGGGCCACCAGATGGTCGACCGGGAAAAGGACCTCGGCCTTGCCGGCCTTGATCGTCTCAATCAGTTTCCCGGCAAGGGCAATGACGTCCTTCTTCTTCCCCTTCTTCTCGACCTCGCGTTCAACCTTGGACTTGCCCGTATTCTCGCCGCGCGCCACCATGAACACGTAAGCCATGGCGCCGCCGACGAGCAGCCGATCGACCTTGCCGAGAAGGTTCTCAATCACGCCGATCTTGTCCGACACCTTCACGCCGCCGAGAACGGCGACGAATGGCCGCTCGGGTTTCTCAAGCGCGTCACCCAGGAATCTCAACTCCTTCTCGATGAGGAATCCGATCGCCCGCGTTCCCTTCGGCATCAGCGACGGCACGCCGTACGTTGACGCATGCTTGCGGTGAGCCGTCCCGAAGGCGTCGTTGACGTACAGGTCCGCCAGGTTGCGAAGCGCCTGGGCGAAGTCGGGGTCGTTCTTCTCCTCGCCGGCATGGAAACGAAGGTTCTCGAGGAGCAGCACCTGCCCGTCGGCCAGGTCCGCAACCCTCTTCTCCACGTCGGCCCCTACGCAGTCGGGCGCAAAGCCCACGTCGCAATCGAGCAGTTCACCCAGCCGCACGGCCGCAGGCTTCAGGCTGAGTTTCGGATCGACCTTGCCCTTCGGCCGTCCGAGGTGGCTCATCAGGCAAACGCGGCCGCCGCCCTCCCTGGCACACCGGATCGTCGGCAGGGCCATTCGGATGCGGCGGTCATCGGTAATGCTCTGGCCGTCGTCAAGCGGCACGTTGAAATCGACCCGGACGAGGACCCGCTTCCCCTTCATGTCCAGGTGGTCGAGTGTTTGCTTGGCCACGGCAGACCTCCTGTCGGCCCGACAGTGATCGGGGGCGAGCCGAACGCCCGCCCCCGTGTTCAACTAGGCCTGGGTCTCAGATAGCGGCCAACTTCGTTGCAAGGTCGGCCATCCGGTTCGAGAAACCCCATTCGTTATCGTACCAGGAGCACACCTTCGCGAACGTCTCGTCGAGAACCATCGTGCAGGTCGCATCGAACAGGCTCGAGACGGTCGTGCCGACGACGTCGCTGGAGACGATCGGGTCTTCGGTGTACTCGAGAATACCCTTCAGGTCACCCTCGGCGGCCTTCTTCATGGCGGCGTTGATCTGGTCGGCGGTCGCCGGCTTCTCGAGTTCAACGGTCAGGTCCACGATGCTGCCGACGGGCGTCGGCACGCGCAGGGCGAACCCGTTCAGTTTGCCGTTCAGTGCGGGGATGACCTTGCCGACGGCCTTGGCAGCGCCGGTCGTCGTCGGGATGATGTTGAGCGCCGCCGCCCGCGCCCGGTGCAGGTCCTTGTGGATCATGTCCAGAATCTTCTGGTCGTTCGTGTAGGCGTGGCAGGTCGTCATCAGGCCGCGCTTGATGCCGAACGTTTCGTGCAGCACCTTGGCCACCGGCGCCAGGCAGTTCGTCGTACACGAGGCGTTCGAGACGATCTTGTGTTCCGGCTTGAGGGCCTCGTCGTTGACGCCGAGGACGATGACGGCGTCGATCTCATCTTTGGGCGGGGCCGACAGAATCACCTTCTTCGCCCCAGCCGCCAGATGCTTCTCGCAGGCCTCGCGGGTCCGGAAAACGCCCGTGCACTCCAGCGCCACATCGACGCCGCGCTCGGCCCACGGCAGGTTCGCGGGGTCCTTTTCGGACGTGACGGCAATGCGCGTCCCATCGACAACCAGGTCCGCGCCGTCGGCCTGAACCTTGCCCGCGAATCGACGGTACACGCTGTCGTACTTCAGCAGGTACGCCAGCGTCTCGGCGTCGGCCAGGTCGTTGATGCCAACGATGTCGAACTCGCCCTTTCGGGCCCACATCGCCCGAAACACGAGCCGGCCGATGCGGCCGAACCCGTTGATTCCAATCTTGATCGCCATCCAAACAGCCTCCTTATCCGGGAAAACGTCTGCGTGCCGAACGTCATCCCGCCGCGTCCGAAGACCGCCCCGCGGCAGATGCCGAAACCAATCGTCTGCTCCTTATATGGCTCGATTCCGGCCCTGTCAAGGCATTTCCGGCTCACGCCCCGATCGCTGGGCACAATGACAAAACGCTGCCTTGACGCGCACGCATAAATCGGCCATAGTAGGCGTATGGCAGTGATGGCCGCCCGTGAGGACGACTCGGACGTGACTACAACGGCTTCCGTTTCGGTCCTGGTGAAGCAGGCCGGCTCGGCGGTTGCCGAGACCCTTCACCAAGGTCTTCGTGATGCCGGCCTCCAAGTGGTGGTCGTGCCGACCGCCTACGACGTGGTCGTCGAAGCCCAGCGTGCCTCCGGCACCGTCGCCCACGTGCTCCTGGGTGTGGACCATTTCGGGGCGGGCGAATTCCGCCTGATCCCCCTCATGCGCCGCGAGTGGCCCGAGACGGTCGTGGTCGCGTACCATTCTCCGGGCTTTGAGTACAAAGGGCGCATCGCCGAACTCGTGGGAGCCGACATCATTCTCTCGACGGCCGAGGACGTGCCGCCTTTTCTCGCCGGTCTGACCGCGCACCGTACCCCGGGGCCCGCCGTGCCACACCCGGCACCCCCTGCCCCGCTTCGCACGACACCTTCACCCGCGCCGCCGGAGGGTCCGCCCACGCCCGCAGCCGCGCCCCTGCCGCCTGCGGCCCCGAAAGAACCCGAACCATCTCACCTTGAGTCGGAGACGCCCCTGGAGGTTGCGGCTGCGCCGCCGGCCGCAAGCACGGCACCGTTCTCGACATCGCCCGTGATCGAGTCGTATCTTGCGACCGTACCAACGCCCGAGAACGCCCCGAAGCCACAACACGAGCCGCAGCCTCAGACCGTAAGGCCACCGGCCGATGTCGATAACCTCGACGGCGATCAGGAACTTGCCGGGGGCAAGGTCCTCGGAACCGTCGAACTGACCGATGACGAACTGCGCATCCTCCTCGGCGAGGAAGGCGAAACGTGACACGGCAACCGTGCACAACCGACCCGGCCGATTCGGACGGCACGATCATCGTCGTCTGCCGCGACCCCGCCCGCCGCGCCGCCGTCGAGCGGGCCCTCCGGCCAACCCGGACGTACCGTGCGGCGATGGACGCGCTCCTGGCCGTCGCGCGGAAAGCACCCCGCGCCGTCCTCCTCAATCTTCAGGACGTCTCAGGGTCGGCCCGCGACGTGCTGGCCGCCCTGCGACGATGCCGTCCGGACGTGCCGATCGCCATCCTCGTCGCGCCCGAGGACGAGCCCCTCGGCCGCAGGCTTGTGGCCGACGGCGCCGCCGACTGCTTCGTCCTGCCGAACGAAGTCGCGCGCCTGCCGGCCTTGCTGGAGCCGGAGACCGAGGCTGCCGCACCCGCCTCCGCCCTGACCGTCGAGGACCGCCGCGCGAGCCGGTTATTCCGCGCGGCGTGTGACCTGGCGGAACTGGCCGGGTCCCAGCCCCAGCCGCTCCTTCGCGACGGCGCGATGCTCATTTTCCGGGCGCTCGGCGCGCGACAGGGGCATGTGTTCGCCTGCGGGGCGGCAGGCGGCGGCCCCGAACCCGTCGCGGCCTTCGGCGAGGCCGATCTCGACAACCTGACCGGACTGGAGGCCGAACGCACGGCGGCCGAGCGGACCCTGCGAACCCGGGAGGTCCTTCTCATTGCGGCCGGCACCGCGGGCGCCCCGCCGGACGGACTGATCTGCGTGCCGGTCTGCCTTGGCGACAGCACCTTCGGCATGCTCTGCCTCTCGGGCAAGACCGACGGAACGCCTCTCGACGCAGGCGACCGCGACGCCGCGGCGGCCCTGGCGGACGTCCTGGCTCACCTGTATCGGTCGGCGCTTCTGAGAACCGAGTCCGCGCAGCAGGCGTTGCGCGATCCGAAGACCGGGCTGCTCAAGGCCGACCCGTTTCTGACTCACCTCGAGACGCGCCTCGCCCAGGCGGAGGCCCTGCACACCGAAGTCGGCCTCGTGCTGCTTGAGCCTCGGCCCGGCGTTTCGCCCCAACAGGCCGACGTCCTGGAGCGACTGGGTGCCGGCATCCGCGCCGCGTTGGCCAATGGATGGGAGGGCGGCCGCCTCGACGCCGGCCTCTACGCCGTGTCGCTGTCGCGCTCGGCCGACGACGCGCCGCGTGACGCGGCGGGGGGCGATCTCTACGGCGCTGCCGCAACACGCCTGGCAGAGGCTGGTCGGCAGGTCGATGCCGGACGTCGGCTGCGGACGGGCCTGGCGGTGTTTCCGCGTGACGGGGCCACTGCCGGATCGCTCGTGGAGGCTGCCAAGGGCCGTTTGACCGCGTCCGTCTGACCTTTCCTCCGAACAGGGGGAGAGCCGCAACGGGGGGAGAGGTTCCCATGGCCCGAGACGTGCCGGTCGGCAACGGCAATCTGCTGGTTTCGTTCGATCGGTCTTACCGCATCCGCGACCTGTACTTCCCTCACGTCGGCCAGGAGAACCATAACCAGGGAGCCGTCTCCCGCTTTGGCGTCTGGTGCGACGGGCGTTTCTCGTGGATGGGGCCCGAGTGGGACATTCGCCTCGACTACGAGCCCGAGACGCTGGTCACACGCGTGGTGTGTACGCACGCGGACCTGCGGGTGCGTCTGGAATGCGCCGACTGCGTGGACTTCTACGAGAACGTCTATCTGAGGCGTATCACGGTGTCGAACCTGGCGCCCGAGGCCCGCCAGATCCGCCTCTTCTTCAGCCACGACTTCAACCTTTACGGCACCAAGGTCGGCGACACCGCGTTCTATGACCCCGAGACCCGCAGCATCATCCACTACAAGGCCCGGCGGTACCTGCTCGTCAACTGCACTGCGCCGGGACGGCCTGGCGTCGAGGAGTTCACGTGCGGCACGAAGGAAGTCCGCGGCCTGGAGGGCACGTGGCGCGACGCCGAGGACGGTCGCCTCGAGGGTCACCCCATCGCGCAGGGGACCGTGGACTCGACGATCGCGGTTCCCGTGGACCTCGGCGCGCAGGGGCAGGCTGTCGTCTACTACTGGATCGCAGCCGGCCGCGTGTACCAGGAGGTCCGCCGCATCAATCAGACCGTCCTGAGGAAGACGGCCGAGACCCTGATCACGCGGACCCGCGACTACTGGCGTCTGTGGGTCAACAAGGAGGAGTTCAACTTCGAGGGCGTTCCGGACGAGGTGGTCTGGCTCTTCAAGCGGAGCCAGTTGATTCTGCGGACGCACATCGACAACGGCGGGGCCATCCTGGCCGCCAACGACAGCGACATCATCCACGTCAGCCGCGACACCTACTCCTACTGCTGGCCGCGCGACGGGGCGCTGGCGGCGTACGCCCTGACCAAGGCGGGCCACAGCGGCATCTCGCGGCGGTTCTTTCGGTTCTGCTCGGACATCATTCACGCCAACGGGTACTTCCTGCACAAGTACAACGCCGACGGGTCGCTGGCCTCGTCGTGGCACCCGTGGGTCGAGAGCGCACAGCCGCGCCTGCCGATCCAGGAAGACGAAACGGCGCTGGTGCTCTGGGCGCTGTGGCGGCACTTCCAGAAGTTCCGCGACATCGAGTTCGTCGCCCCATACTACCGGCCGATGATCGTGAAGGCGGCGGAGTTTCTTGCGCGGCACGTCGATGAGGCCACCGGCCTGCCGCTGCCGTCGCACGACCTCTGGGAGGAACGCTGGGGCGTCCACACGTGGACGGTCGCCGCCGTCATCGCCGGGCTCTCCTCAGCCGCCCGGTTCGCGGCGGCGTTCGGCGAACTCGAGTTGAGCAACCGCTACACGCACGTCGCCCATCGGATGCGCGACGCCCTGGTCGAGCACCTCTGGGACGAGAAGGCCGGCCGCTTCGCCCGCTCCGCCGAACCAACGCCCGACGGCTACCGGCTGGATACCACCGTGGACGCCAGCCTGTGCGGCATGGTCCTGTTCGGCGCCCTCGACCCGTGCGATGAGCGGGTCAACGCGACGCTTCAGGCCGTCCGCGACCACCTCACGGTAAGGACCTCGGTCGGCGGCATCGCCCGCTACGAAGGCGACACGTGGCACCGCGTCGTGGAGGACACGACGCGCGTTCCGGGGAACCCGTGGTTCATCACGGCGCTGTGGATGATGCGGTGCCAAATCATCCAGGCCCGGACGGTCGAAGAACTGGATGAATCGTTCGAGTGGATGCGGTGGGTCGCGAAGTGGTGCCTGCCCTCCGGCGTCCTGGCCGAACAACTCCATCCGGAAACGGGCGAACCGATGGGCGTCTCGCCCCTGGCCTGGAGCCACGCCGAGGTCGTCTCGGCGCTGGTCGAATACCTCGAAAAACGCTGCTACCTGGTCGAGGGGACCGGACGCATTCAGCACATCCACCAGCGAGGCCGGTACGCCGACCGGTACATGGCGCCCCATTGCTGGGAACAGGAAGACGGCGGCAGCTGAACCGTTGACAGCCACACGCGGTGGGTCTCCGCACCCACCGCGCAGCAACCGCAAGAGACTTGCGTGACCCCGCTCAGTCGCGTTCCGTGTGGTGCTGCTCAACCAGCCCCTTCACGGCCTTGCCGACGCCGTCGGCCAGTTCCGTGGTTCCCGTGCGGACGGCACTCTGGACGGTGCCGGTGACCATGGCGATGCCCAGCACGCGGTTCGAGCCGGTGTCAACGACCTCGATCTGCGCCGACAGGAACGGATTCACGCCGAAGCCGACGGCCCTGAGCGCCGAGCCGCCGGGGTCGAAGTCAACGAACTTGCCGCGAATCAGCAGCCCGCCCGCGGCCGGCGCGCCCTTGGCGACGCTGCTGAACATCTTCGTCTCGACGAGTTTGTTGACGACCGCCGCCTGCACCAGGCCTGCCAGACTTGGCGGAACCGCCCCGAGCATCGGAGACGGGTCGAACGCCTCGACGCCCACCGACGGGTACCGGTCGAGGGCCGTGGTCCCGCCCAGGCTCTTGACCTCGTAGTAGCGGCCGCTGGCGCCGGTCACGCCGTAGTACCCCTGCTTGGCCACCGTGCCACAGCCGGTGGCCGTCACGGCCGCCAGCAGCATCGCCACGAGAAGTGCTCGTTTCATGTGCGTCTCCCTTTCCTGATCGCGTTCTCTGGACGGTGGACATCATAGCAGCCCCGTCGCGGCCGGTGCAAGCAAATGCCTTCGCCTGTACCCCGCGGCAGCGGCACGCCGTATAATGGACCCGCGGACGTTCGCCGCGATGGAGCCGGCCCGACATGGACTCAGGTGAAGACAAGTACGTCACCCGCTCCGGGTTGAAACTCGAGCACGCCCTCGACGTGTTCGCCATCGACCCGTCGGGCAAGACGTGCGCCGACCTGGGCAGCCATCAGGGCGGTTTTGTCGATTGCCTGCTCTCGCGCGGCGCCGCTCGGGTGTACTCCGTTGACACCTCCTACGGCACACTGGCGTGGACACTGCGGCAAGACCGGCGCGTCGTCGTCATGGAACGCACCAACGCCATGCACCTGGAGTTGCCCGAGGTGGTGGACCTCGTGACGATCGACGTCGGTTGGACGCGGCAGCGGCACGTTCTTCCGGCGGCGCGGCGGGTGCTGGCGCCCGACGGCCGCATCATCTCGCTCGTCAAGCCCCAGTACGAGGCCGCCGAAACCCAGCGCGAGGCCGGCGTCGTTGCCGAGGAGGATCTCGAATCGGTTCTCACGCGCGTGCGCATCGACGTGCAGGGAGCCGGGCTGGAGTTGATCGGTGAAACGCGGTCACCGCTTCGCGGCGGTGGCGGCAACGCCGAGTTCCTGTTCCTCCTGTCGCCGCCGCCGTAAGCGCGAAACGCCCCGCCACGTCCTGCCGCCACGTCAGCCGCCCCGCTCCGCCAGCGGAACGTACGGCTCGGCCAGCAGCCGCTCGATACGATCGGCCAGGACAGCCTCGCGCCCACGGGGCAGCCCCTCGAACACGTCGCGGACGACGCCCTGGCGGTCCATCAGCACGATCGTCGGCAGGTCGCCCATGGCGTTCGCGTTCTGCTGGAGTTCGCGCCAGAGGATGCCGGGACCGACGGCCAGGATGTAGGGAACCTTGAACTCGTCTCGAAACGCCTCGGCCGCCCGCTTCGTCTGCGCGACGTCCTGGGTCTGCTCGTAAGCCAGGCCGATGATCTCAAAGCCCTGGTCGCGGTACCGCTCGTACAGACTGACGAGCAGGGGCGTCGAACGCCGGCAATCCGAAGACCACGTGCCGAACAGGTTCAGCAGCACCACCTTGCCCATAAGCGACCGGAGCGCAATCTCCCCGCCGTCGGTCCGAGACGCCGACGTAAACTCCTCGAACCGGAACAGCATCAACACGTCGGGTTCGACCGGCCATTCAGGTTCGGCGTCGTCGCCGTCGCAGCCTGCCGCCAGGACGGCCGGCACCAGTACGAGCATCACGCCGACGATGTGCTCGCGCCTCATGGCTGCTCCGGCCCCTCGTCGTCGCGCACCTTGAACACACAGTAATCGCCGCACATCGAACAGACGTCGCCGTGCTCCGGGCGGCGCGCCTCGCGCAGTTGCCTGGCTCGGACGGGATCCATCGCCTCGGCCACCTGCGTCTCCCAGTCGCGCCGGGCGCGTGCCTGGCTGAGGCGGCGGTCCCAGGCGCGGGCGTCGTCGCGCCCGCGGGCCACGTCGGCGGCATGGGCGGCTATCCGGGCCGCGATGACGCCCTCGCGGACGTCCTCCGGCCGCGGAAGACCCAGGTGCTCGGTCGGCGTCACGTAGCAGAGGAAGTCCGCGCCGGCCATCGCCGCCACCGCACCGCCGATGGCGCTCGTGATATGGTCGTAGCCGGGCGCGACGTCCGTCACGATGGGCCCGAGCACGTAGAACGGCAGGCCGCCCGTCAGATCTTTCTGGAGGCGGATCTGGGCCTCGACCTGGTCGAGCGGCACGTGCCCCGGCCCCTCGATCATGACCTGGACGCCGGCGTCCACGGCGCGGCGGGCCAGTTCCGCCAGGATCATCAGTTCCTCCACCTGGCAGGTGTCCATGGCGTCGGCGATCGCGCCCGGCCGCAACCCGTCTCCCAGGCTCAGCGTCACGTCGAACTCGCGGGCGATATCCAGGAGTTCATCAAAGCGTTCGAGGAGCGGGTTTTCCTGGCCGTGCCTGCGAATCCAATGCGCCAGGAACGTCCCCCCCCGGCTCACGATGCCGCACACGCGGCGCGAAAGCGCCGGGGACGCGACGATCCGCCTCGCCACGCCGCAGTGGACGGTGACGAAATCCACCCCGTCTTCGGCATGGCGGCGGACGCTTGCGAGCATGTCCTCGGCGGTCATCCTGGCGATGTCGCCGTGGGCCCGTGCCGCCCCGGCCGCCGCCTCGTAGATCGGAACCGTGCCGACCGTCAGGTCACAGGCATCCATCAGCCGGCGTCGAATCCGGGGGATGTCGCCGCCGATGGAGAGGTCCATGATCGAGTCAGCGCCGGTCTCGCAGGCGGCGGCCAACTTGGCCAGTTCCATCTCGACGTCGGCGTAGTCCGGGCTCGTGCCGAGGTTGGCGTTCACCTTGACGCGCAGTCCCCGGCCGACGCCCATGACGGTGTCGGCGCGGCGGTTCTTATTGACCGGGATGGCCACGCGACCGTCGGCCACGTCGCGGCGAACCTTCTCGACGTCGCGTCCGTCCGCCTCGGCTACCTGCCGCATGGCGTCCGTGACCTTTCCCTGCCTTGCCAGTTCCATCTGCGTCATGCTTGCGTTGACTCCGTTTTGCCCCTGCCGCGGTGCGCGTCGGGGCTTGCTGTTTGGCGGGCTTCCTGGCGGCGGGCTTCGCGCGGGCCGTCGTTCTGCGAGGCTTGCTCGGGCGCGGCTCGACCTTGGCGGCATCCTGCTCCGGAAACGTCCTGAGGTATTCTACCTCCGTGCCGGTCAGACGTCGAGCCTCACCGGCGCGCAGGCCGCCCAGGCCGATGCGTCCGATGCGGGTCCGCACCAGTTCGCGGACCGGATGGCCGATGCGTGCCAGGACGCGGCGGATCTGCCGGTTGCGGCCCTCCCGCAGCGTGATGCGGACCGTTGAACGGGCCCGGCCGCGTTTGATGACGTCCACCCGGGCAGCCCGAGCCCGTCCCTGGGCCAGGTGAACGCCCCGCATCATGTGGCGGATGTCATCGTCGGTCACGCGCCCGCCCACCGTGGCCTGGTACGTCTTCGGGACGCCGTATCGCGGGTGCGCGAGTCGATTGGCCAACTCGCCGTCGTTCGTCATCAGGAGCAGACCCTTGGAGTCGGCGTCGAGCCGCCCCACCGGGAACAGCCGCGCCGTCGTCCCGCGCACCAGGTCGATCGGCCGCCGCCGTCCTGCCGGATCGTAGTTCGTGCAGACGACGCCCTTCGGCTTGTTGAGCATCCAGTACTCCAGACGTTCGGGGCGGAGGCGACCACCGTCGAGACGGACGTCGTGGACCGCGAGGTCGGCCTTGACGCCGAGCGTCGTGACGACGTGGCCGTCCACGGTGACGCGTCCGTCGGCGATGAGTTCCTCGCAGGCCCGCCGCGAGGCCACGCCTGCCCTGGCCAGGAGTTTGTGAAGCCGTTCGAGCGTCATGGTCGCCCTACTGGGTTGGTGCTCTGCCTTGGGGCGCGGCCGCCAGAACCGTGAGTCTCTCGGCGGCCTCAAAGACGTACTCCGACGCATCTGCGGGCACCAGCACGGTGTCGCCCGCCCGGATCGGCATCGGTCGCTCCCCCGACACGAGCCGCGCCGCGCCGGCAAGAACGATCAGCGCCACGTACCCGCCGCCCGTGTCGGCCGCCCAGGGCCGCCCGTCCAGTTGGATGCAACTGAGGCTGAAGGCGCGGCACTCGACGAGATGCTCGACCAGGAGCCCGGTCTCGTCGGCCGTCCTGCCTCGCCCGCGCGGCGCCGGTTCGTCGCCCGTGAAGTTGATCGTCTCAAGCGCGTCGGCAACGTGCAGGGCGCGCGGCTTGCCGTCAAGGCCCGTCCGGTCCCAATCGTAGACGTGGTAGGTGACGTCGGAGTTCTGCTGGATCTCGGCCACCACGATGCCGGGCCCTATGGCATGAACGTGCCCGGCAGGGATCCAGACCAGGTCTCCCGCTTTGACGGGGCGGACCGTGAACAGGTTTTCGAGCGTCCCTTTTTCGACGGCGGAGGCAAAGGCGTCCCGGGTCACCCCGTCGCGCAGGCCGTCGATGACCCAGGCGTCGGGCTCGGCGTGCAAGACGACCCAGCATTTCGTATTGCCCCTGTCACCACCGTGGTGCGCGGCAGCGTACGCATCGTCCGGATGCACCTGGACACTCAGCCGGTCGGATGCGTCGATGAACTTGGCAAGCACGGGAAACCTGGCGGCCTTGCCGCGCGCCCGCTTCTCTCCCAGGACGGCCAGCCGGTGGTTCTCGAGGATCCAGCGCAGCGTCTTCCCGGCGAAGGGTCCGTCGGCCACGGTGGAGAGGCCGCGAGGGTGGTCGGCCAGTTCCCAGGACTCGCCAATGGGCTTGCCGGCCGGGAGCGGCTTACCGAGGAGATCGGCCAACCGGCGGCCACCCCAGACCCGCTCCTTGAATACCGGCCGCATCTTTAGTGGCTGCACAGGTCTCTCCCCCGCCGGCTCGCAACGGCCGCGTGGCAATGACGCAACTCTACCACAATCCGCCCCGTCGCAGAAACCGTTTTCCCCTCCGGCGGTTCCGGGCAATCTCCTTGCAGACGGCTCCGGCGCCGGGAAAGCGGGCTTCAGCAAGCCGACCTCGTGGACTGGCAGAAACGGATGGCGTGGGCATGCGGCAAACAATAGAGGCGCCTGCGAATGATTCCGCAAGCGCCCCTGAGTGCCTTTCAGGCATAGGCGGTCGGTGTCTCAGGCGGTACGTTTACGCCTCACCAGGGCGGCCAAGCCGCCGAGAACCACCAGCGCGACGGTGGCAGGCTCAGGCGCCAAGAAGATGTATGCCGAGCCGGTATTCATCAGCGCCCCCGAATCATCCTCCGCGGCCCCGACTATGCCAAGGGTCATACTGACGCCAACCGAGCCGCCGAAGCTGTCGCTATTAGAGCCGTCCGACGCGAGCACCTTGTCGAACAGAAGGCCGGTCGTGACATCGAAGATGTAAACCGAGCCTGAACCGGTTCCCTTGTCGTCGTCGCCGGGTGCGCCGACGACGGCGGCGTTGCCGCAGACGGCCACGGCGGTGCCGAAGTAGTCCGACGCAGTGGCATCGTCGGCCGTTAACTTGAACAGTAGACCGCCGGTCGCCACGTCAAACAGATACGCCGCGCCGGCCGAGCCATCGTGCTTGGGCGCCCCGACAATCGCCACGCCTCCGCAAATGGCCACGGCGGCGCCGAATTCGTCGTAGGCGTCCCCGTCGCCGGCCGTCAGTTTGTACAGTTGGCTGCCGTTGGTCACGTTGATCAGATAGGCGGATCCGGCGTGGTACCCCTTGTCGTCGTCCCAGTAGGCGCCAACGACGGCCACGTCGCCGCTGACAGCCACCGCGGAGCCGAAGTGGTCGTTCTGGAAGGCGTCGCCGGCGATCAGTTTGCGCGATTGGCCGCCGGTCGTCACGTTGAAGACGTACGCCGCACCAGAATTACCCATCCCCAGGGCGTTGTGCAAGGGAGCGCCGACAACAGCCACGTCGCCGTCGATGCCCACCGAACCCCCGAAGCTATCACTGCCAGTCGGATCGGAAGGCGACAGTTTGTGCAGTTGGCCGCCGCTCGTCACATTGAACAGATAGGCAGCGCCGCCGGAGTCGGCGCCGATTGCCCCGACAATGGCGACATCGCCGCTGACGCCCACCGCCCCGCCGAAAGAATCCCCGGAGGCCACGCCCGTGGGGGTCAGTTTGTACGTCAAGGTGCCGGTTGCCAGATCGATCACATAAGCCGCCCCGCCGTTCGAGGAGGGGGTATCGTGGCCGGCCGCGCCGACGATGGCAACGTCCGTCCCGATGGCCACGGCCTGACCGAATTTGTCCTGCGCCATCGTGCCAGGCATCACCACCTTGCTTTCTTCGATCATGGCGGCGTGCAGAGGTGACACCAGAACACCCACCAGACCAACCAGAGACAGCCCCATTGCGACGTGATCACGCATGCGCATCGTACCCGCCTCCTCCCCTGTTCGGCGGGCGCCGAAACAGCAGACGCCCCGTAGCCTTACCCCTCTGAGCTAGGGCGCGCAGGATGCAGGCCAAGACCGACGGCCAGACGTGGTACATCCCCCGGGCGCTTTGTATGGGGAGAGTTTCTCCCCCGCTCAACCGACTATACACCAAAACGGAGCGTTTGTCAAATCCGGCGGGCAAAAATTTCGCTCAGGCGCAACCTGCAGCGCAGCACGGAAAACCCCACGACGCTGCGGTGCGGTGTTCCACCGGCAGACGATCTGAAGTGACCGCCAAGGCTAGGGTTCAGGCGGGGACGGCGGCAGGTTCTTGTCCGTCAGGCCGATCTCATGGGCGATATCGCGGAATTCGCCGCGGGAGATGTCCTCCAACTGTCGGCCGCGCTCACGCAGTTTCTCGTTGAACTTGGCCGCCTTCTCCTGCATGACCTCGTGCGTTTCTTCGCTGCCGCCGAACAGGTGGTAGTTGTGGCCGCGCGTGATGCGCAGGTGGCCGTCCTCGTTGTCCCGTCCAAGGCCCAGCAACCAGGCCTTCTTTTCTGCTTCGTTCGGTTCAACCATGCCATCTCACCCGGGCCGCGCGTGCAAGTTCGCGAGCCGCTGCACCCCGACACGACCATTCCCCGCCTTGCCACCATAAGTATTACGCGATTTTCGCCGGTCCGTCAAGGCGCCACTGCGGTCAGGCATGCGACAAAACCCTTGTGTGCGGCCAAGCCTTCGGACTAGAATCCTAGCGGCCGGCCGCCGTGGGCTCCGGTCGTGTTTCTGGAGTTGCACCGATGCCGTATGAACTGCTCATCCAGGACTCCTTCAGCGCCGCGCACAACCTGCGCGAGTACCAGGGCAAGTGCGAGAGACTCCACGGCCACAACTGGCGGGTGGATCTGCGGCTGGAAGCCGACCATCTCAACCACCAGGGGATGATCCTCGACTTCAAAGAAGGCAAGCAAATCCTTGCCGCGGCGCTCGACCCCTTCGACCACGCTCATCTGAACGAGATCCCGCCGTTCGATCAATTGAATCCATCAAGCGAGAACCTGGCCCGAGTTATCGCCGAGGCCGTCGCCGCGCGGCTCCCCGAAGGAGTCCGCGTTGCCGGCGTCACAACGTGGGAGTCGGACCGCTGCGCCGCGATCTACCGTCCCGGCTAGTACTACGACGCTACGTTCCGCGCGGCGGCCTTCCCAGGCCGCCGCGAACGCAGTTCATGCCTGTTCCTGGTGGCCTGGGAAGGCCACCAGGCGGACAAAAAGGCGAAGCAGCGTTGCAGGACTAGGCGGCCGCGCCCGAGCCGACCCAAGGAGCCGCGACCATGCCGGTCACGCTTCAACTGGCCCTGGACTTCCTGGATCTGGAGCGAGCGATTCGCGTCGCCGAACTCGCCGTCGAGGGGGGCGTAGACTGGATCGAGGCCGGCACGCCGCTCATCAAGAGCGAGGGCCTTGACGCCGTCCGCGCCCTGCGTGCCAAGTTCCCGGACCACAAGATCGTAGCCGACATGAAGACGGCCGACGCCGGCCGCGTCGAGATGGAAGCCGCCGCCAAGGCCGGCGCCGACTTCGCCATCGTCCTCGGCGCGGCGAGCGAATCGACCGTCCGCGAATCCATCGAGGTGGGACGCCATTACGGCCTCGGCATCGGCGTGGACATCCTCGGCATCGCCGACCCCGAGCCCCTTGTCGAACGCATGGCGGACTGGGGGGTGGCGTTTCTCTGTGTCCACTGCCCCATCGACGCGCAGATGCGCGGCGGTAACCCCTTCGATATCCTGGGGCGGCTGGCGAAGGTCACACAGATCCCCCTGGCGGCCGCAGGCGGGCTGAACTCCGAGACGGCCCCCAAGGCAGCGGCTGCGGGCGCGGCCATCGTGGTCGTCGGCGGGGCCATTATCAAGGCCGATGACCCGGCCCGCGCCACGGCCGACATCCGCAAGGCCATCGACACGGGCCAAAGCATTGAGACCGAACTGTTCCGCCGCGCCGGCGTCGAGGACGTCCGCGAGGTCCTGATGCGCGTGTCCACCGCCAACATCAGCGACGCCTGCCACCACCGCCCGTGCCTGCCGCATCTCAAGCCGATCACCCCGGGGGCGAAACTCGTGGGGCCCGTTCTGACGGTCCGCACGGCGCCCGGTGATTTCGCCAAGAGCGTCGAGGCCATCGACCAGGCCGACGAGGGTCAGGTCATCGCCATCGATGCGGGGGGCGTCGGGCCGGCCATCTGGGGCGAACTCGCCACCGAGAGCGCCATCCGGCGCCGACTCGCCGGCGTCGTTATCGACGGCGCCGTCCGCGACGCCGACGAGATCCGCCGCCTTGCCTTCCCCGCCTTCGCCACCGTCGTGTGCAGCCACGCGGGTTACCCGAAAGGGCTCGGCGAGATCGGGGGTCCCATCCGCCTGTGCGGCCAGGAGGTGCTGCCCGGCGACTGGCTGATCGGCGACGCCGACGGCGTCATGCACCTGGCGAAGACGGAGGTGGTCGAAATGGCCAACCGGGCGCAGGACGTCCTCGAGGCCGAGAACCGCATGCGCGCCGAGATCCGTGAAGGCCGCACACTCAGCCAGGTCGCCTACCTCCAGAAGTGGGAGAGACGCACCGGCAAGGAGAGCGGACCTGCTTGAACCCGCGCGACGGCTTCCCCGAAACGCGCCGAGGCCACACGCACGACCGACCTGTCGCCCCGCCGCAGGTCATCCGCGACGCCCGCCGCACACACACCCGCCATTCAGCCGCGAAAGGCACATCCTCAGTTGACTTCCCCCGGCGGGGGAACTATGATGGTCTCGGCCCCGGTGGCCGATAGTCACACAAGGCATCGGCGTCGCACGAAGGAAAACGAAGTGCTCTGCCAACGGTGTAAGAAGCAGCAGGCCACCATCCACCTGACGGAGATTCTCAGCAACGAGAAGCGCGAGCGGCATCTGTGCGAGGACTGCGCCCGCGAGGAAGGCATCGCCATCAAGGCCCAGGTCAACCTTCAGGACATCCTCTCGGGGATGCTCGAAGCGCACGAGAACGCCGGACGCGACGCCGGCCTTCGCTGCCCCGATTGCGGCATCACCTATGCCGAGTTCCGCAACCAGGGCCGCCTGGGATGCCCACACGATTACGATGTCTTCGCCGAACCCCTCCAAGAGGTCCTCGCGAAGGTCCACGGCGCCACCGAACACGTCGGCAAACTGCCCCGGCGGGCCGGGGCCGACTCCCGAGGCCAGCGCGAACTCATGCAACTGCGCCGGCAACTCCGCAGCGCCGTCGAGGCCGAACAGTACGAGGAGGCCGCTCGCCTGCGCGACCTCCTTCACGAAAAGGACGCCGCGGGTGAAACTCGATAGGATCATCACGTCGCCCAGCCCGTGGCTCCAGCCGGGCGGACCGAACGACGACATCGTCCTCTCGACGCGCATCCGGCTGGCCCGCAACGTCGCCGGCAGACCGTTCCTCACCCGGCTCACGCCCGAGGAGCAGCAGGACCTGGAGGCGTACCTCAAGAAAGCGGTCCTCGCGGCTCTGAAACCCGACGCGTTCACCTGGTTCGAACTCGAGGCCATGCCTCAGATCGACCGCCAGTGTCTCGTCGAACGCCACCTCATCAGCCGCGAACTCGCCGCCGCTGAGGGACAACGCGGCGTCGCCGTCGGGCCCAAGCAACGCATCGCCATCATGGCCAACGAGGAGGACCACCTGCGGCTCCAGGTCTACGCCCCGGGGCTCCAACTCCAGGATGCCTGGCAGGAAGCCGACGCCCTCGACGACCGCCTCGAAAAGCAGGTCACCTACACCTTCTCGCCCGCGCTCGGGTACCTGACGGCCTGTCCGACGAACGTCGGGACGGGGCTGCGCGCCAGCGTCATGCTGCACCTGCCCGCACTCGTCCTGACGCGGCAGATCGAGAAGGTCTTCAACGCCGTCGCGCGTCTGCGGTTGGCCGTGCGCGGCCTGTACGGCGAGGGCACCCAGGCCACGGGCGACATCTACCAGATCTCCAACCAGGCCTCCCTCGGACACACCGAACAGGAGATCCTCAGCACGCTCGGCACCGTGATTGCCCAGATCATCGCCTACGAGAAGGAGGCCCGCGGTGCCCTGGTCGGCGACAGCCCCACCGCGATCGACGACCGCGTCCTGCGGTCGTGGGCCATTCTGACTCACGCCCGCATCATCTCCAGCGAAGAGACCCTCGCCCTGCTGTCGGCCGTGCGGCTGGGCATTCATCTGAAACGCCTGAACGGCGTGGACATCGGGACCGTTAACGAACTGTTCCTCATGACGCGGCGGGGCCACATCCAGAAAATCCGTGGCGCCGAACTCGGCGAATCCGAACGCGACGTCGCGCGGGCCGATTACATCCGAAAACGCCTGGGTACCAACTGACCATGCCCGACCTGCCTCTCGGCGCCGTCATCGCCTTCGAGTTCGACAAGTGGGACGTGGACGAGGAAATCGCCATCGTCCACGATGCCGATGTCCGACTCATCCAGGTCTACCGCAACTTCGCCAAGGGCGTCGCGGCCGAACACATCCGCGGCATCCTCGACCGGGCGGGGCTCGTCGCCGACAGCCTCCACGGGTACATCGACCTGGAGATCCTCGACGGGCCGACCTTCGACCTGTCCGCCGAGGACGCCGCAACACGCGAAGCCGCACTCGAAATCGCGCGAAGCGAGGCCCGGTACGCCCACACCCTCGGCTGTCGCGACATCATCCTCCACCCCGTCGGCCCCGGCGACACGCAGGGCGACCCGTTCCGCCCGGATAACCTGGCCGCCGGCGCCGAACGCCTGGCCCGTATCGCCGAAGAGGCCGACGTCCGGTTCCTCGTCGAGAACATGCCGCCCCCCATGTTCGGCCACGATGCCCGGCTGCTCCGCCGCATCGTCGATGGCACCGACAGCCCGCACCTCGGCCTGGCCTACGACTCCGGCCACGCGAACATCGCAGGGGACCCCGTCGGCATGGTCCACGCCATGGGGCCGCGCCTCTGGGGCGTCCACCTCCACGACAACGACACCACCGACGACGGCCACTACCTGCCCGGAATGGGAACCACACCGTTCGAAGACGTGGCCCGTGCGCTGGCCGACGTGGGGTTCTCGGAAACGTTCATGCTCGAAATCTACCGCGACACGTCGGAGGTCCGGCGAGACCTGACGCCCGAGCGGCTCGCCCACATCCATCACCTGCGGCGGCTGGCCTCGGGCCTCGACCCGTAAAGACGTGGGGGCGAGGCATGCCTCGCCCTCGTTGGCAAGATGGCGCGTAACCGTGCCGCCCGGCACCAACAGCCATCACCCGCCCCGCCCCTTGCCCGAGTCGGTGATCTCGACCAGCGCTTCGGGATACGGCTCCAGGTACGACTGCGCGAGGAGGTCGTTCACCTCGAACCGGACGGCCCAGGACTTCAGCAGCGTCGCCAGAACGCTCAGCGGCACCGCGCCGGTGCGGTACCGGTCCAGTTGGTCCAGGAAGAATGCCTTTTCGCCCGCCTTCAGCCCGTCCGAGACGTGCCCGAGCGCGTGCATCAGCACGTTGATGATGCTCGTGAAGCGCGGCGG
>DATKXP010000145.1:0-8247 GCA_035529015.1 Phycisphaerae bacterium
ACCAGCAGCGTCAGGTCGTCGGCCTGGGGGGCGAGGCCGGTGAAGCGGCGGATGTCCCACTGCACCTCGTGGGCCATGCGTTCGGCCCCGTGTTCGGCGTGCCGCAGGATCGATTCCAGAAGGCGGTCCTTCCCGAACCGCTCGTTCTGGTAGTTGGCGGCATCGAAGGCGCCGTCGGAGAAGACGACCAGCGTGTCGCCGGTCTGAAACTCGACGGCCTCATACTCGTATTCGACGTCCTCGGTGACGCCCAGAAGGGGTCCGCCCGCCTCCAGCCGCGTCACCTCGCCGCCGCGAATGAGCAGGGCCGGTTCGTGTCCGGCGCTGGAATAGGTCAGCCGCCGGGCGCTGGAGTCCAGAACGCCGTAGAAGAGGGTGGCGAACTCGCTGGGCTCGGTCTCCTGGGTGAGGCTGTGGTTGACGCGGTCCATGACGTGGCTGAGGGCGTAGACGTGCTCGGCCTGGGCCCGCAGGGCCGCGCGGACACTCGCCATCAGGATCGCCGCCGGAACGCCTTTTCCGGCGACGTCGCCGACGGCGATGCCCCAGTTGTTGCCGGGCAGGCGGATCCAGTCGTGAAAATCGCCGCCCACCGCCAGCGACGGCACGGTCACGCCGTAGCAGTCGTAGCCGCGGATGTCGGGCGCCCGGGCGGGGAGCATCCGCTCCTGTACCCTTGCGGCGACGGCGAGTTCGCGTTGCTGCTGCCGCGCGACGACGCACTCCTCCAGAAGTTGGGCGTTGCTGACGGTCATGGCGGCCTGGTCGGCCACGCTGCGGAACAGGCGTATCTCCTCCGGCGTGAACGTGTGCGGCTGGGCGGTGTAGACGTGGAGCGTGCCGAGGGGCTCGCCCTTGGCGACCAGGGCGACCGAGAGGCTGGAGACGAGGCCCTCGCGCCGTGCGGCGTCGCCGTACCGGACGTGGGGGTCGCTCCGCATGTCTTCGACGGTGATGATTTCGCCGCCGAGCGCCGCCTGGTCGTTCGGATTCTCGGCCACCAGGACGGGCCCCTTGTCCAGATACGAGGGCGAGAGGCCGTAAGCGGCGGCGATAACGAGTTCCTCGCGGGTCGGGCTGAGCAGCCGGAGGGTGCACGCCTTGACGCGCATGACCTCGGCCATGGTCTTGACGATGTTGTCGAGCACCGAGTCGGGGTCGAGGGTGGAGGACAGGAGGCGGCTGGTTTCGGAGAGGAGGGTGAGTTCGTCGATGCGTTCGCGCAGGACCGCCTGCTGCCAGCAGAGTCGCGTGAGGGTGTTGGCGAGGAGTTGGAGGAAGGCGATGGCGGACCGTATCTGCGGCTCATCGACGGGCTCGAGTTCGGCGGCCGCGTCGAGGAGTTCCTTTTCGCCGATACCGTACTCTCGGGCGAGGGCGAGGACTTCGTCGGCCGCGAGCGGGCGTTCGGGCACGTCGCCCAGGACGATGGTCCCCAGGACGCGTCCGTCCAGGTGGATGGCGGCGGCAAACTGCGTCAGGCCGGCGTGGCACACGTAGCGGACGGGCGCGGCCCCGCCTGCGGACGCGGCGGACGCGGCGGCCTCGGCGGCGGCGCGGTTCGAGACGCGGCAGGCCTCGTTGTCGTGGAGCGGGCCGCCCACGAGTTCGCAGAAAGGGCTCGAGCCACTCGGGTGGGTGACGAGGCGTCCCTGCTCGTCGCGGATGCTGGCGGCCACGCCGGCGAGTTCGGCGAAACCGTCCTGAATCGCCTGGAGCGTTTCGACGTCGATCAGGTCCACGAGCCGGGGCGGCGCACCGACGGCGCGGGCGGTCGGCGGCTGCCGGTCGTCGGGCGGTGTCGGTGCAACCGGGGGTGGTGTGGGATCGGTCATCGGATCGGTGGTTGGTGAGTCCCGACGCGACTGTGGCGTCAGGCGACCGCCAGCATCCTTTCGATGGCTGCGCGCGCCGGGCCGGCCGTTTCTTCCGGCACGAGGACCTCGTGCTGCATGTCTTCGAGCGACCAGAGGATCTTTTCGAGGGTGTTGAGTTTCATGTTGGGGCAATCGGCCAGGCGGGTGATCTCGACGATGGTCTTGCCGGGGCAGTGCTGCCGGATCGTGTGGCAGACGCCGAGTTCGGTCGCGATGATGAACGTCTCCGTATCCGACCCGGCGACGTGGCGGATGATCTGGCTGGTCGAGCCGATGAAGTCGGCCAGTTGCCGCACGTCGCGCGTGCATTCGGGGTGGACGCACACCTCGGCATCGGGGTGCTCGGCGCGGCGTGCTTCGACGTGCTCGGCCAGGATCCGATGGTGCGTGGGACAGAACCCGGGGTAGAGGATGATGTTGTCGCGGCCGGTCTGGTCAGCGGCGTACTCGCCGAGGCTCTGGTCGGGGACGAAGAGGATCGGCTTCTCATCGGGGATCGACTCGACGATGCGGACGGCGTTGGCGCTGGTGCAGCAGATGTCGCTCAGCGCCTTGATGGCGGCCGAGGAGTTGACGTACGTGACGACCGTGGCGTCGGGGTGGCGCTGCCTGGCCACCTGGAGTTCGCGCGGCGAGATCATGTCGGCCATCGGACAGCCGGCGTTCGGATCGGGCATCAGGACGGGCCGGTCGGGGTTGATGAGTTTGGCGGTCTCGGCCATGAAACGGACGCCGCACAGGACGATCACGTCGGCCTCGACCTTGGCGGCCTCGCGTGCCATGGCGAGGCTGTCGCCGACGATGTCGGCCACGTCCTGGACTTCGGGTATCTGGTAGTTGTGGGCCAGGATGACGGCCCCGCGCTCGCGGCGCAGGGCGTCGATCCGCTCAACGAGTTCGGCCGTGCCGGACCGCTCAAGGGACACCATTGCCTTGCTCCGCTCGGCCCCACGCTATATCGCACGCGCCGGGGCGTTTCTGGACTCGGCGCTCGGAACGTGGCATTATAGGGAACGGGCTCGTACGCCTCAACGCCAAAAGCGGGTGGGCGAGCCTCTGTCCCTCTGCACGTGGGTCAACAGGAGAGGTCATGCTTCGCGTGCGGTGTCTCCCAGGTATGGGCTTGTGTCTTGCGCTGGCCGCGTTGTCCGCTGCCGCAGGCGCCGCAGAGGCGGACGAGCACGCGGAAGAAGTCGTCGCGCTGCGCCAGAAGGAATATTCGGCCGCGGGCGGCGACCGGACCGAGCCGGGCGAGGCCTTGATCGACGCCCTCCTGGTCCTGGTCGATGTCAAGGCAGCGGCGGGTGCGATCCCTGAGGCGGCAACCGCCTGCGTCCGGGCCCGCAACATTGGGCGGAGCATCCAGAGCGAGCGGCTCAAGGCCATCGAGACCCGCACGCAGCAACTGGCGCACCGCATGAAGGCGGGCCGAGAGGCCGATGCCCTCAGGAAGCAACTCGAACAGGATCCGACGCAGGCCGCGACGCGCGAGACACTTGTCCGCCTGTATCTTGTGGACCTCGACCGTCCGGCCGAGGCGGCCCGGTACGTCGATGGCGTTGCCGATGTGTCGCTTCGCAAGTTCGTGCCGGCGGCCGCCAGGGGTGTGGACGCCGCTCCCGAACTGGCCTGCAAGGAGTTGGGCCACTGGTTCCGCGGTCTGGGCGAGGACGCGCCCGATCCTGCGAAGGCGGGCGTCTACGCGCGGGCCAAAGCGTACTACGAGCGGTTCCTGTCGGTGCACGCGGCCGAGGACCTCGACCGCACGGCCGTCACGCTGGCCTTGAAGCAGGTGGACGAGGAACTGGCGAGGCTTGGCGGAGAGCTCGAACGCCCACTGGTCGATCTGCTGAAACTGGACCTCGCGTTCCCCCGTGTCGATGACCACCGCTGCGAGTGCCGCCGCACGACCGACGGCCTTCTCATCAACGACGGCGAGGCACGGACGCCCTTCACAACGGCGAGGGACTACCGGCTGGAGACGGAGTTCACGTGCCAGGTGGTCAGCCCGGCCGTGGGGGTCCAACTGCCCGTCGGGTCCACGGGGGTGCGGCTGTTCCTGCAGTACTACGGCACGGCCGCCGGTCTGAACTACATCAGCGGCAAGGACTGCCGCACCAACGCCAGCCGCGCTGCACCCGTGCAACTCGATACCAAACAGCGGCATACGGTTGCGGTGGAGGTGCGGCGCGACAAGGGCAGGGCACGCATCACGGCGACCCTCGACGGCGAGCCGTACGTCGAATGGGAGGGGCTCGAGTCGGTGCTGCGGCCGTGGATGGAGGAGAAACCGGTGGAGAAGGTCCCCTTCGAGGTCAGCGCCTGGAACACGGCGGTGGTGTTCCATCGGTGCCGGGTACGTTTGCTGCCGGTCGGCACGAGCAGGTAGAGCGGTTCACGGTCATTCGTAGCAGCAGCCAACCGCCGCGCGGCGGGCAATCCTGCCCGCCGCTCACGAAGCCGCCAAAGCGCGGTGGGCAGGATTGCCCACCGCGCGAGTCGTCGCTACGCAAGAACGTGAACCGCTCTAAGCGGGGTCAGGTAAGTTTTTTGCGGTTGATGCGCGGCGGGTCTCCGTACCCGCCGCGACATGGCGGTCGCAAGCGCGGTGGGTACGGAGACCCACCGCGCAAGACTTACGTAAGTCCGCTTAGCCGCAGAAGGATAAGCCGTGCCACCCCCTTCCGTTGCGGCGGCGGGCGACCGCAGGGCGAGGAGTGAAAGTGACCCGGTGCTCCCGCACCGGGCTCGGGCGGCGCTCGCCCGCGTCCACCTTCCTGTTTACAGACAGGGCTTCCACGGGCATAATGGCCGGCTGTTCCGACAGGCCGTTTGCGAGGAGAGAGGCTACTGTGACGGGCGACGCGACGCATGCCGGGCCGTGCCCGGGCGACATCGAGGCGGTTTCCGACCTGGTGCTGGTGGCGGGGCGGCTGCGGCCGAAGACGGTCATCGTGCCGGGGGGCGACCGTGAGGATGACCTGCGGCTGGTGGAGTCGGCGCGCGATCACGGCATCGTCGAGCGGATCATCCTGGTGGGCGACGAGCCGGCGATTCGCCGCGCGGCCGACGAGATCGGCATCCACCTCGCCGACGAGGACGTCATCGGCACGGCGAGCGAGGAGGAGACGGCGGCCCGGACGGTCGAGTGCGTCCGGGCGGGCGGGGCCGACCTGATCCTCAAGGGCAACATCTCGACGCCGATCCTGAACCGCGCGATCCTCGGCATCCGCGTCCGCAACACGATCAGCCTCGTGACGGTGTTCGACGCGGCGCCGCTGGCCGGGGGGCGGCCGATGCTGCTGACGGACCCCGGCGTCACGACGGTGTGCAGCGAGGAGCGGATGGTCGGCCTGGTCGAGAACGCCGTGGACGTGGCCCGGTCGATCCTGGGCATCGACCGGCCGCGCGTCGCCATCCTGAGTGCCAACGAGAAGGTCATCGAGTCGCTGCCGTCCACCAAGATGGGCAAGGCGCTGGCCGCACGCCGGTGGCCGCACGCCGTCGTGTACGGTCCGCTCTCGTTCGACCTGGCGGTGAGCGAGGAGTCGGTGCGTCTGAAACGCTCGACGCTCGACGAGGCGGCGCTGGAAGTGGCGGGCAGGGCCGACGTGCTGGTCTGTCCGTCGCTCGACTCGGCCAACATCCTTTACAAGGTCATCATGGAGATGGTGAAGTACGGCCTGGGCACGTTCGCGGGGGTGACGGTGGGCGTGATGGTGCCGTACGTCATCCTGTCGCGGTCCGACAGCGTGGAGACGAAACTGCAGTCGATCGCGCTGTGCAGCATCGCTCGGGAATGGCTCGAGATGGAGAGGCCGGCGGGGCCGTAGCAGTTACTGTGACCTGTGACAGGCAAGACTTTGGGTGTGTGGCACGGCTGGCTTGTCCAGCCGTGTGCCGGCTTCTGGATTCACGGCCGGGCAAGCCGGCCGTGCCACACGGCATGACTTTGCTGCCGGCGGGGGCAAGAGCGGATTCGGTTTCAGGCTGCACGCAGCGCCGCGGCGCGGAGAAAGGAATCCGGCATGGCCAACGACGATGAGAAGAAGCACTGGGTGTTCCGCGTGGGGGTGGCCGACCGGGCGGGGGCGCTGACGAGCATCGCGTCGGCGTTCTCGAACCGCGGCATCTCGATCGAGACGGTCGTCGGGCACGGGTCGGCGTATCCGGGTGCGCCTGGTGGCGCGGTGGTGGTCACGTTCTGGTGCTGCGAGCGGGAGAAGCGCGAGATCGTGCGGGTGGTGGAGCGCCTCTCGAAGGTGGTATTGCTCGAGGAACACGCGTACGAATCGGAGGCGCTTCGCAAGAGCGCGCTGGTGCGTGTCTCGCGTCGCCTGGCGCCGCCCGACGTGGCCGGCCGCGACGCGTTCCTGACGTGCGAGTTGATGGCCGAGAAGCGCGACACGTTCACGTATTTCCTCGCGGGGTCGCCGAGCGAACTGGACCCGATCCTGGCGCGGTTCGTCGAAGAAGGCATCCTGGAGGACATCGTCTTCTCGGTCATCGGCGGGTAGGATGGGCGTGCATGTGATAGGGGGAACGCCATGGCCCGACCGGGCCGTCTCTTGCCGCTTGTCTGCATCTTTCTCTGCGTGCTTGCCTGGCCCGTTCGCGCCGAGGACGGCGAGAATGGTCAAGATAGCCGGGGTAGAGGAAAGCAACGGTGAAGGTCTGCGCGGATCGCCAATACATGCCCCCATACAGGGCATTCTGGGCGACATCATGCCCCGGAACCGCCCGGCGCCCTCCTCAATCGGTCAAGAACAGTACTTGCCGATCCCACGACCGGTGATAGAATCCTCACAAAGGCCGACGGCGGTCATCGGCGAAAAGCTATCCAGGAAATCCCGGCTAAGGAGTCTACAGATGGATGGATGGCGGTCACGCGCCCTGCTCGCCCTGGTGTTCGCAATGATGATGGTGCCCCTCGTTGGCGCCCAGTCAACAGAGGATGCAACCCCGCCCGGCGAGGTGGCAGCACCGGAGCAAGCCCCCGCAAACGCCCCTGATAAACCACTCGCCCTTCTGAAGAAGGACAAGGCCCTTGAAATTGACCACATACAACTCCACGGCGCGACTCCGAAGCTGATCTATATTCCGATTGTCCATGACAACCCTGAGCATCGCCATGCCGCCGGGGGCACCCAAGCCATTGAAAAGACTCTCGTCCGCTGCCGGACGATTGCGGAGCATCTCTATACGCACTATGGGGTCCGTAATGTTCTCCTGGAAGGCCTCTCCAAGACCGTTGCCGACAAATACAATTCTCCCAAGCATCGGGGGCGTAAGCTGCCTGCTGGAGAGAGCAAGTTGGTTACGCTTAAGGTCTGGTACGATCTTTTGAACGCGCATCAATGGCACCTGGTACCGGCTTCCGAGGAGAACACTTATGGGCCGTTGACGCTGCTCGGCCACGAATACACCGTTCGTATCCAGAAGGCCTTTGAGGTCGCCAAGCAGAAGGGATGGTTCCGTTCCCACCAAGCTGTTTCTGAAAACCAGACCGAATTCACCGCCCTGATTAGTAAGGCCCGTAAAGGCTACAACGCCCGCCTGGACGCGCTGCTGTTGGAGGATCCGGGGCTCAAGAAGGAATATGACATAACCGTCGTCCAACGTAACAAGGCCTTTATTGAGAACGCAATGGCCACACAGGGGCCGACCATTATTATGTGCGGCGGGGGCCATATTCAGGATTTGATCGAGCAGCTTAACAGGCGAAAGGTTGCGCACATGATTGTTGTGCCCAAGGGCATTGCATGGCCGCCGGTGAAAACAGATGATGAGGCCATTTACCGTGACATGCGGAAACTTGGCTGCCAGCTCAGGTCATGTATCCTCGAGTTGGGCGATGGAACCCGCGCCAAGGTAAAAATCGATATCAAATGAGGTAGGCGTACGGTGACGTTCGTCTGGTAGACGGCGGGTCTGTCGCCGAAGATCGGGCCATGCGAGAGGGAGAAGACGCATGGCCAAGGGCAGACAGCGAAGCAGGCGGGGCGAGGCATATTGGCGGCGGGTTGTTCAGCGGCAAGCGGGGGCACCATTCGAGATTTCTGTCGCCGAAGCAAGCTCAGGGAGTCCGCGTTCTACTTTTGGCGCAAAGAGTTGCTGACCCCTTCCCGGTTTTTGCACCCGGCGTTATGAGAGAATCGGGTTTAAGGAACTCCTTTCCACCCTTCCGCAGAGCAATGGCCACTCTACCTTCCCTTGACCCCCTCCCCGTGAATTGATCCAGGTTTTATGAGATAAGGGGAGCGGTGCATGGAAGGGTGCTGTGCGCCGATCCCTGCAGTGAGGAACTGTGCATGCTCAAGGCTGTCGCGAGGCAGGTGACGATTCTGATCGTACTCGGTGCGGTTTCTGC
>DATKXP010000146.1:0-2001 GCA_035529015.1 Phycisphaerae bacterium
ACGCTGCGGCTGCGGCGGTTCCCGTCGGGGTCCCGGTACCAGAGGGTGCGATAGCCCATGACCTTCTCGCAGCGGTGGGTGTCCCAGGTCTTGTGCCGGACCTCGAAGACGGCCGCCAGCCGCTCTTCGGCCAGCGCCCGGAGTTTGGTGAACAGGTCGCCGCGCGTGACATGGGCCAGCCGATCGACCAGCAGGAGCAGGCGCGTCGGCAATTTCGGGTCGCACAAATCACCGTACCCCCCGCAGGTCGAGCAGGTCTCGTCCCACTGCTTGACGATGGGGGTTCGCAGGCCCTGCCCGCTCGGCAGGTACGATTGCTTCTTGCTGACCTTGCCGGTGGAGCGGCACGTGCGACACGGCAGCGGCTGCGCCGTCCGAAGGAGCCCCTGGACCTGCGGCTCGGTGCCGTCGGCCACCACGGGGAACGCTTTCTCGCTGAACGTCACCCTGCCGCCGTACACGCCGTCGGTATCGGGCAGCGACGTCAGGACGGCCGGCGTTTCGGCCCCGGCCGCGCACGCTCCGCCCAGCGCCGCCAGGCAACCGGCCAGTCGAAACAGGCGGGCGTGCGACATCACAAGCGGCCTCCTCGGCCGGTTCGGCGGCGGTCGTCGTGACAGCCCCCAAAGCAGCCTCGCTCATGCTATGGCCTTGCGGCCGAGTGTCAATGCCAAATGCCGACGGCGGGCCTGGACGCTTTCCCCGGCACGGCGACGGCCGCTCTTCGCGCGCTGTTCGCTTGACTTCCCCCCGCCTTTGCGCGATGGTAAGGGCTGTCTTTCGGACCCGGTAAAGGAGATTCGCTGTGGCCAGAGCCAAACGAATCAAAGAGGACGTGGCCGCCAAGCCGGGCGGCGTGACCTTCGGCGTCTGCGCGCCCTGCGACCCGAGGGTTGACGACGAGTCGCGACGGCGCGCCGTCAAAATCGTCCAGATGGTGGCCGACACCGTGGCCGACCGCGTCACGATGCCCGACGGCAAGCCCGTCAACGTCGTCTGGACGCCCACGCTCATCGACGGCGAGAAGCAGGCCGACGCGGTGGCCCGCCAGTTCAAGGCCGCCGGCGTCTCGTGCCTCATCTGCGCGCCGGACACGTGGGCCTTCCCGCAGTTAACGGTCATCAGCCTGCTCGCCCACTTCCCGCCCGACGTGCCGCTCAACATCACGTGCGGCAACTCGGGACCCAAGCCGGGCGTCGTCTACGCTCACGCCCTGAACGGCGCCCTGGCCCAGATGGGCAAACTCACGGCACTGAACGTCGGCACGTGGCCCGATACGGGCGCCAAGCCCGTCATGACCGAGAGCACGGCCGAGGCGCTGGCCGACTGGTGCTATGCGGCCATGACGTACGCCGGCCTGAAGGGGCGGCGCGTCGTCGTCTTCGGCCACGACTCGATGGGCATGGAAACGGCCCTGGCGCACGTCCTGCCGACGCGACAGGCGTTCGGCCTGGAGATCACGCGGCTCGACATGAAACTGCCGGCCGACATGCTCGCCAAGGGCGCTTACAGCGAGCGGGAACTCAAGCGCTTGCGCGGCTGGATCGACTCGTCCGTCGGCGACCGGCTCGACCTGAGCCAGCCCGACGCCGACCCCAAGTTCAACCAGGGTCTGGCCATGTACCTGATCATGCGCGACCTGATGGCCGAGGTCGATGCCGTGGGCGGCGGGTTCATGAACCAACTCGAATGGGGTAGCGACCCCAGGGGCTTGCCCCTGCCCATCTGCGACACGGCCGAGAGCCTGTTCAACTCGACCTTCGACCACCGCGGCGCCAAGCCGCCGCTGCCCTTCGCCACCGAGGCCGACGTCCAGGGCCTGCTGACGATGCTCTTCATGACGTGGCTCTCCGGGGGCAACCCGCCCCTGTTCATGGATTTCCGCAAGGTCTGGGAACCGTGGGAGATCCAGCGCCTGGCGAAGCAACTCAAGGTCCCGTTTGCGAAGAAAGACGTGTGGGCCCAGCGCGGGTTCGTCGATGGCGACAACTCGGGCTCGGC
>DATKXP010000147.1:0-5987 GCA_035529015.1 Phycisphaerae bacterium
CCGTACGACGACCTCGACCCCATCTACCTGCCCGACGGCCACATCATGTTCACCACCACGCGCGGCAACTCGTACGTGCGATGCATGCCGTACACGTACTCGTACATCCTGGCCCGCTGCAACGCCGACGGCGGGAACGTCTACCTGGTGAGCCAGAACAGCGAGCCCGACTGGTGCCCTGCGCTCCTCAACGACGGCCGCATCATCTACTCGCGGTGGGAGTACACCGACAAGGCCCTCTGGCGAATCCAGAGCCTCTGGACCGTCAATCAGGACGGCACCAACGTGACGACCTTCTGGGGCAACCAGAGCGTGTGGCCGGACCACCTGGCCGAGCCGCAGCCGATCCCGAACAGCCAGCGGATCATGTTTACGGGCCTGGCGCACCACAACTGGTTCGCGGGATCGATCGGCATCATCGACCCCTCGAAGGGCTTCAACTTCCCCCACGGCCTGACGAAGGTGACGCGCGAGGTGCCGTGGCCGGAGTGCGGGCGGCCGCCCGTCGATCCGCCCGAGAAGGAAGACTATCACACCTCCGGCCGCTTCACGGCGTACAAGTCGCCCTGGCCGCTCTCGGAGGAGGACTTCCTTGTGTCGGCCCGGTGCCCGGCGCGCGGCGACAAATTCGTCCTCTACCTGATGGATGTTTATGGCAACCGTGAACTCATCTACGAGGGCGTCCACAATATCTGGCACGCCATGCCCGTACGCCCGCGCGGCCGGCCGCCCGTCCATGCCGACTGCGTCGCCTGGCCCGGAACGGGGAAGGACCGCGCCGAGCCGAAGCCGGGGGTCCTGTTCAGCACGAACGTGCGCCAGAACGTGCCCGGCCTCAATGCTGCCAAGGTCAAACACCTGCGGGTCATCCAGATGGATTCGCGGACGTACTCGTTGTGGACGCGCGACGGGCGCTTCTCCGGCCCGGTCGTCTCGGCCCTGCAGGACGACGGCGTCAAGCGGATCCTCGGCACCGTCCCGGTCGAGGCCGACGGGTCGGTCCACTTCAACGTGCCGCCGGGCGCGGCGCTGCACTTTCAGTTGCTCGACGAACACTACCGGGCCGTCCAGACGATGCGGTCGTTCGTGGGCGTCATGCCGGGGGAGGAGCGCGGCTGCGTCGGTTGCCACGAACTGCACACCGTCACGCCGCTTAACCGGCGCGGCACGGCGCTTCGGCGCGAGCCGTCGGACCCGCAGCCGCCGCCATGGGGCACCGAGAGCATCTCGTACAAGCGGATGGTCCAACCCGTTCTCGACCGGTACTGCGGCAAGTGCCACCAGGGCGACGGCAAGGGCCGCAAGAAACTCGACCTGACGCTGCGCCCCGGGCGCGGCATCTTTGCCGAACCGTACCTGACGCTGGTCGGGCCGGTGGGGTTCGGACTGAACCGAAAACCCCACACGCCCGGCATCGCGGGGGCGCTGATGTGCGAAAACTTCAACCACAGCGACCCCGAGAGTTACACCACCACGCCGCCCATGCGGCACCTTTCCCGCACGAGCCGCCTCGTCGAGATCGCCATGACCGGCAAGCACAACGACGTGAAGGTGGACCCCGTGAGCCTGCGGCAACTGATCGCGTGGGTCGATGCCAACTGCCCGTATCGCGGCGACGACGACGTCCGGGCGCTGCCCGACCCGTCGTTCACCCGCATCGAGGAGTTGCCGATTCGTCCGCGCATCAAGACGGCGCCGCGCATCGCGCGGCCGTAAGCGCTTACAGAAGGCGCGATGTGCGGGTATAGCCGGGTGGCATGGTCACGCGATGTTGCGTGACCATGTTGCGAGTCCGGGCGCATGGCCACGCGAGCGCGGCCATGCCACCCCCAGAGAGTACGCGTTGGGTTCGCGGCGGCCTGGGAAGGCCGCCGCGCGGCAGGAGCACGGGCAGCCGGTGGGCCGTAAGCGGTTTGCAGAACCGCCGATTGGCGGGTATAGTTGTGCCGGCGAAAGCGGAGGATTCCGATGCGGTGGATGCTATTGCCGGTGGCCCTCGGATGGGTGTTGGTTGCCACAGCGGCCGGTCGTGTGACCACGCAGTCCGACGCCGCCGGCGGCGTGGATGGCGTCAAGGACGGCGGCTTCGGCTTCCACACCACCCAGGAGGACAGGCCCTGGTGGCAGGTGGACCTGGGAGAGGCCCAGCCCGTCGGCGGGGTCGTCGTGTGGAATCGGTGCACCGCTGACACCGCCCGGGCCGCGCGCCTCAAGATACTCCTCTCCGCTGACGCCAAGTCCTGGCGCGAGGTCTACCAGCACGACGGCACCGTCTTTGGCGGCGCCAGCGACAAGAAGCCCCTGAGCGTTCCGCTCGACGGCGCCAAGGCCCGTTTCGTCCGCATCCAGTTGCCCACCCGGACGTGGCTGCACCTGGACGAGATCGAGGTATTCGGACCGGGCAACGCGAAGAAGAACCTTGCGCTGCGCAAACCCGCCGACCAATCGAGCACCAGCCAGTGGTCCGGCGGGAGGTCGGCCGCCCCCACCCCCGCGGGGCCCGTGACCGCGTGGTCGCCGCCCGAGGCGCCGCTGCCGCCGGACGCGATGGATTTCGACGAGATCCTCTTCGTCAAACGCAAGCCGTACTCGTCGGACCACTACTACACCGACATCAACAACGGCACGGCCGGCGACCGGTTCGTTCCGGACAACGGCATCTACGTCTACAACCTCCGCACGAGGGAGGAGCGCGCCGTCGTGACGGCGGCCCAGATGCCGGGCGGGAAAGGGTTCATCGGCAAGATCAGCCTGTCGTTCGACGCCCGGAAGGCCCTGTTCGACTTCCGCGAGGACCCCGGGGCGGGCTTTCGCATCTGGGAAGTCGGCGTGGACGGCCGGGGCTTGCGGCAGGTTTCGCATCCCCCGGCCGACGAGGCCGAAAAGGCGGCGCGGTGGCGCAAGGGATGGCACACCGACGACATCCATCCCTGCTATCTGCCGGATGGCAAGATCATCTTCTCGTCCACCCGCAGCGAGCACACCGTTCTGTGCGGCGGGTCGTCGGCTCTGGTGGCCCCGACGCTGCATCGTATGGACCCCGACGGCTCGAACGTCGAGCAGTTGTCCAACAGCCCGGTCAGCGAGTTCTGCCCCCTGGTCCTGGGCGACGGGCGCGTCATGTACCACCGCTGGGAATACATCGACAAGGGGGCCCGCGTCGCCAAGACGGTCTGGACCATGCTCCCCGACGGGAGCCAGTGGCGGGAGGTCTACGGGCTGGCCGACGACACGACCACCGTCTACATGTACCCCCAGCCGCTGCCCGGCGACGACGGCCGGATCGTCTGCGTGGGTACCTGCCACTTCCCCCAGGGCGGATGCCTGGGGGCGATCATGCTGGTCAACGGCCTCCACAGCAACCGCGAGCGCGGCCCCGACCCCGACGCCAAGGATTACGTCCAGTGGGACGACCGCTACGCCGTCACGAACCTCACCCCGCACGTCTTCATCCAGCGCCGCACCGAGCCCGGCTGGCACTTCCTGGCCGACGAGGGCCGCTACGTGCACGACCGCAACGGCCGGAGCGGCCACCTCTACACGCATCCCTGGCCGGTCAGCGACACCCGGTTCCTGGTCTCGTACAAGGTCAGGGTCGCCGACCACTACAAGAATGTCCCCGACGCGTACGCGTTGTACCTGATCGACACCGAGGGCCACCACTGGCCGGTCCACAAGGACGAGAACCTGTCGTGCTGGCATCCGACGCCGCTGGTTACCCGCCGGACGCCGCCGCTGGTCCCCCCCAGCCGCGAACCCACCTACGTCGCCGGCGGCAAGGCCCTGTGCGTCGTCGCCGACATCACCCTGGGCATGACCGGCGTCAAGCCGGGCGAGGTCAAGTGGATCCGCATCAACGAGGCCCTTCCCCGCTACTGGTCCACCGGCCGGCGGTGGGGGCACGCGGTGAGCAGTTCCCAATGGAAGGCCGCCCTCTGGCCGCGCGTCCAATGGGGCGTCGTGCCCGTCGAGAACGACGGGTCCGCCTGTTTCGAGGTGCCCGCGAACCGAAGCATCTTCTTCCAGGCGCTGGACGCAGACTTCGGCGAACTTCAGCGCGAGCGAACCTACGTCAACTACAAGCCCGGCGAGGTCCGATCCTGCACCGGCTGTCACGGCGAATCGGGGCGGGGCATGCCCCCCGCCTCCACGACGACGCCGCTGGCCCTGCAGCGGCCCCCGAGCGTGCCCCAGCCGCAGCCGTGCGACCTCGCCGAAAACGGCGGCACCGGCCTGGCCGGGCAGGTCATCCACTACCCCTCGGACATCCAGCCCATCTGGGACGCCAAGTGCGTCTCGTGCCACGGCGAGAAGGACCCCGATGGCGAACTCGTGCTGACCGGTGACCTCACGACGCGCTACAGCGTGTCGTACGAGCAACTCGCCAGCAAGGAAATGGCCGGGCCGATTATCCCGGAGTTCACGTCGTTCCGGCAGGGCGACCGCGGCAACTACAACGGCGCCTACCTGCCCCCCAAGAGCCTGGGCTGTTACAAGAGCGTCCTCGTGGAGATCCTGACCAGCCGCGACCACCCCAAAAACGCCAAGGACGACCACACGAAAATGCTCAGCGACCGGGAACGCATGATCGTCAGCCGCTGGGTGGACACCAACTACCAGTTCTACGGCAGTTACTACGGCCGGCAGCACTCGCACTGGGCCGTCGCCGACCCCGGGGACCCGGCTTACGAGCCGGCCGATTTGCGACGCAAGGCCACCTTTGCCGAGTCGGTCAGCGACCAGGCGCCCGCGTGGCACCGGTAGGCGGCTGAGGAGTGCATCCGCCTCGCGACCTGGATCGACGCGAACGCGCCCTCTTGCCGCGTGTGCGAGGGCAAGAAGAATATCAAGTGGAAGGACGATCCCGACTTCCGGCCGGACCCCGAACTCGCCGTCGCCGACGGCACCGAGTGAGCCGGGCCGCGAATCCCCCAACAGGAAAATCTGCCGCCGCAGATTGACTGGACATCTGGTGCCGCCGATGATGATAGTGCGAACCGGGCGGCCAACCTGAATGCGGTCGGACGTTCTGACCGTCCCACCTGTTCTCATTCGCTGCCGTAGGGGACGCCCTCCTGTGCGCCCGCCGTCTGCGCGGGCCGCCGCGGGCGTGCGGAAGCGACGGAAGCCCTGGGGCCAAAGGGCGGGGTGGCATGGCCACGCTTGCGTGGCCATCTGCCCGGTTCCACAACCGGGTCGCGCAACGATGCTGTACCGACGGGCTCGCGCGCCGTTACCCCTCAAGCAGGACCGACGCGCGCTCGTTTCTTCGCACAACCGGCGCGTATGCCAGGGCAGGACCCTCGCGGCATACGCGCCGGCCCCCCTTTGAAGAATCCCGCTTGCTTTCCGTCTGCCCCTGTGATGCAATCGCGACTCGCGACGGTCAGTCGCGGCTTGCATTAAGGAGCGCGCCATGGATCCCTGGACGCGAATCGCGTGCACGTTGTTGGCCCTTGTGGTCGCCGCAGGCCTGAGCGCGGCCACGGCATGGGCGGCCAAACCGGCCAAGGGCCCGTCGGCCGAGGAGATCGCCAAGATCGCCGACGCCGCCTCGAAACTCAAGCCCGTCGTCAAGCCCGCCAAACCCCGCAAACTGCTCGTCTACTCGGTCTCCTGGGGCTACTTCCACTCCTCGATCCCCTACGGCAAGGAGGCCGTCCGCATCATGGGCTCTAAGACCGGGGCCTTCGAGGCCACCGTCAGCGACGACCCGGCGATGTTCGAGCCGGAGACGCTCCGAACCTTCGACGCCGTCTTCTTCAACAATACGAACCGCGACATCTTCCTGCCGGAGGACTTCAAAAACCTGCCGCCCGAGAAGAAGAAGGCCGCCACCGAGCGCGACGAGCGGCTCAAACGCAGCCTCTGCAGTTTCCTCGCCGGCGGCAAAGGCCTGGCCGTCATCCACGCCGGCGTCGCGAGTTTCCGCGAGTGGCCCGAGTTCGGCGAGATCATCGCCGCACGGTTCGACAACCATCCCTGGG
>DATKXP010000148.1:0-8070 GCA_035529015.1 Phycisphaerae bacterium
GTGGGAACGGTCTTCCGGAAGAGGCTGTGCCGGCCGCGCACGGTTCCGTTGAAGGGCGGCGCAGCCAAGGCTGACTGCCGGCCCTGCGCTGCCGCGGGCCATGGTGCTTTCGCCTTGATTTCTCGTCTGCCGCCGCCGATATGATATACTGCAGCCGCACGTGTGCTGGTGCGCGGCCCGCGTGGGGGGGACGAGCGTCCGGGCGGATATTCCCGATGGGTGCTGTCTGCAACCGGGTCGTTGGCACCGGCGCGGACGGGTCTGTTGGCCGCCTGCCGACGCGTGATGTCCGAGGGGCAGTTCACGTGCCGGGCGCCGGAGAGGTGGGACGGCCACATCGCCGAGCGGATTGCGGCCGTATTGGTCGAGGTGCTGGGCCGAGGAAACTGAGCCTGCCTTTGCGGATTCACGCGCAGCCGGCGACGGCCACCATGAACTCGAGACGGAGAGACGTTTGGTGAGCATCCCGGACGATAACGGCCAGCCGATGGTGGAACCGGCCGGCATGCCCAAGCAGGACGGTTCCACGGCCCGGCGTTTGGCAATCAACACCGTGTCGAACTGGATGGCACTCGGTGTGCAGGTACTTTCGGGGATGTTCCTGCTGGCGTACGTCCTGCGCCATTTCGGCGAAGAGGAGTTCGGACTTTACCGCGTGGCGCTGAGCATCACGCAGGCGATTGGGTTCCTGGCTTTTGGAATGGCCACGGCCAACCTGCGAGTGGCTACCGACCGCGTAGCCCGGGAGGATTGGGACGGCCTGTCGAACGTCCTGTCGGTGGTGAGAACGCTGATGGCCGGGGCGGCGGGACTGGGCCTTGCGGCTGTGGCGGTCATCAGTTTCACGTGCCTTGGATTCTTCAACGTCCCGGCGGCGACCCAGGCGACAGCGGCGAGACTGATGCAACTGGCCGGGATAGGCTCGGCGCTTCAACTGGTGCGGATTCCCTACCGCAGTGGGCTGCTGGCGAAGCAGCGGTACGATCTGGCGAACGCCGTACTCGTCGGGGAGGTGGCCCTGCGGGCCGGGATGATCGTTGCCTGTTTCGAACTGGGCTGGGTCCGCCTGGAGGTGCTGGGCCTGGCGATCGCGGTGCCGTCTGCCCTGGGCCTGATTGCTCTGTCGGTGATGGGACGGCGGGTGTTGCCGACGGTTCGTTTGTCGTTCCGTCGGTTCACGAAGAAGGCGCTGTATTCGGTGCTCAAGTTCAGCATCTGGAGCACGGCTGGGCACATTTCGTTTGTGGTGCAGCAGAGTGTGGCGGCACCACTGATTGGCGCGACGCTGGGTCTGGCGGCGGTGACGGCGTTTGCGGTTCCCCAGGTCATGGCGCAGTACATGCCGAGCCTTGTCGGTGGATTCACGTTGGCGTTGTGGCCTCTTGCGGCAGGTCTTGCGGTCCGGGGCGACCGGAAGAACCTGGGGCGGCTCTATGTGACGGCCACGCGGTTTGCCATGTTGCTCGTAGTTCCGATCTTGGCGGTGTTCGTTACACACGCCGAGCCGTTGGTTGCTGCCCTGAAACCGGAACTGGCATGGACGCACGGGTTGGTGGTGCTGTGTATTGGCCTGTCGGTCCTGCACTGCTTCGGTCTTTCGGCAACCCATATTATCTGGGGAAGCGGGCGGATTCGCGGCATGGTCCTGAGCAATGTTGCTGTTACCATCGTCGGCGTCATGGCTGCGCTGGCGACGGTCGTGTGGACAGATTGGGGCCTGTATGGCGTTGCGTTGGGGCTCTTTGTCCCGGCGGCTCTTCGCGGGGTAACCTATATGCCCATCTTGGCTCGGCGGCAGATTGGCGTCGGCTTTTTGAAGACCATCGTGAGCGGGGGCCTGGTCCCGCTTCTTGGTGGGCTGGTGCCCTTGGCGGTGGGATTGGTGCTGCGGACGGCTTGGACGCCAAGCGGTCTTAGGGTTACCATGCTTCAGATGGGGCTGAGTGCGGTGGTTTATGCGCCGGTGGCGTGGGTCCTGATTCTGAGGGCCGATGAGCGGCGTGCTGTGCTTAAAGTTTTCCGGTTGCGACGTGCGGCTGCGTGATGAGAGATCATCCGTGCGTACAGACGCCGGCCGGCTTTGCAGAAACAGGCGCGTCTCGCAGGCGATTGATCGTTCGAAGATCGCGAACTCTTTCATGGAGTCACGCACGATGAGCCGCCCTCTGAGTGTGGCTATCTGGGGCTGGTACGGACACCAGAACACGGGGGACGATGCACTGGCTGCGACGATTTCGTGGGGTGTTGACCGGTTTATGCGTCCTGGGCGGATTGACATGATCTCGCCGAAGCGCTTGGTCCTGAGCCCGGGTATTCACGCCCGTTATCTTACGTCCGTGCGCAAGGTACGTGGTTTCCAACTACGCCTGCGCGTTCTGATGGCCAACGTCTATATCATCGGAGGGGGAAGCGGGTTGCACGATAATGGCGGGCCGGCGCTCCTGCGGCAGCGGTTGCGGCTCATGCGTGCCGGCGGGCTGCTGGGACAGCGGACCATAGGTGCCGGCATGTCGCTTGGGCCGATTCACACACCGGAGGGCGAGAAACTGCTGTGCCGTGTCCTTGAACGGACGGCCTGGATGTGGGTGCGGGATCAGCGTTCGCTCGACTTGGCCCGGTCTCTGGGTGAGCTGGCAAGCCGGAACGTCGGACTGGCCGTGGACCCGGCGGTGTTGATTGATCGAATCGGCCTGCCTGAGCCGGCGTGTCTCTCGAGGCCAGATCGGCCGGTTATCCTTGTGTCGCCTTGTGACTATCATCGGGTTTATACGAGTAGCGGTTCTCTGGGCGATGAGGTTCGCCGTGAGCGCCTGGCCGAATGTCTGAAGGAGATCTGCCGTAAGAGTGATGCATTCATTCGGTTGCTGGTCATGAATGGGTCGGCACACATTGGCGACCGGCTTACCTGCGACGCGGTGGCCAGCCGGCTGCCGGGCGAGCGGGTGGAGGTGGTCGAGTATGATCCCAACCCGTTGTTCGCTTTCAGGGCGATTCAGGCGAGTGACTTGGTGGTCGGTATGCGGCTCCACAGCCTGATCTATGCCTACGCAGCATCCGTTCCCTTTATTGCCCTGAACTACCACGTTAAGGTTCAGGATTTTGTCGAAGTGGTCGGGGCGGACGAGGTGAGGATTGTCGACGCGCACGCATTTGATCCGGCCGCCTTGGCGGAGATGATTCTTCAAGCGTTGCAGGCTCCACGCCCGGCCCGCCTCCCGTCATTGCCTGTGGCCGAGGCCCACGAGCAGGTGCTAGCAGCCTTCCAGTGCATCGCAGACGTCGTCGGCGCAGAGAAGCCTTGACAGTCGGAGATCGGGCGAACAGCACCCCTTGGGAGGGCATCCGCAATAGGCTGCAATGCACCGGACCTGCAGTGCTGACGCAAGTCGGAGGGCACTGTGCGTGGTACGTTGGATCCGTAAAGTGGTGAGGCGATCGGAGATACTGTCGGGGGTCGCGAGAGCGATGCGCCTGTTGCCAAGGAGGCTGCGCAGATGGAGATCGCTGATGTTGCGCTCCCGGAAGATCCGGCGGTATCTGGCGTCCCACGCGGTGCGCAAGGTGCACTTGGGTGCTGGCCCCAACGCCCTGGATGGTTGGCTCAACACCGACTATGACCCGAGGCGCCCGGGGGAGATCTTTCTGGACGTCACTAAGCGCTTCCCTTTCCCCAGCGGATCGCTTGATTACATCTACACTGAGCACATGATTGAGCACATCGCCTTTGACCAGGCGTGGGGCATGCTTCGGGAGTGCTACAGAGTTTTGAGACCGGGCGGACGAATCCGCCTCGCAACGCCGGGCTTGGATGCATTGCTCGAGCTTTATGCCCCTCGACGAACGGAAGACCAGGATCACTATCTCAAATGGATTGTTGACCGGTATTACCCGCGGGCCGGCCTCTACGGGCCCTGCTTCGCTCTCAACGGGCTCTTCCTGCTCTGGGGGCACCAATTCGTGTACGACAAGACCACGTTGCAGCACGTGCTCCGGGAGGCGGGATTCACGGACTTGGTCGTCTGCGAGATAGGTCAGAGCGACGACGCTGTCCTGCAACACCTGGAATCGCACGGGAGCGTGATTGAGGATGAGACGGTCAGCCGTCTTGAGACGATAGTAGTGGAGGGCAGGCGGCCGGCTTGAGCCGCATGGCCGCGCCCGAGGAGGCAGGGAAGTCGGATGACGCAGGACGTCCTTGACGTGTCGGTGATCATGCCGGCCTATTACGCGGAGAAGGTCTTGGCTCGCGCGATCCGCAGCGTGCTTGCACAGGATTATCCCGTCCGCGAGATCATCGTCGTGGCGGACGAGACAACCGACGGCACGGCTGCCGTGGCCCGTGGATTCGGCGATCCGGTCAGGTTCTATCACCAGACGAACTGCGGGCCGTCGGCGGCCCGCAACCTGGCAATGGAAAAGGCCGGTGGCGAGTGGGTTGCATTCCTCGACGCGGACGACTGGTGGGAGCCACAGCGCCTGGCCTTGGCCGCTGACATCCTGAAGCGGCATCCCGAATTGCAGTGGGTGTCAGGCCGGTACACGACGATTTGGCCAGGCGGGGAACGCACGCTTTGTCCCAGGACGGCCGCTTACGAGGCGCTTCTTGACGAGGGCTGCCATTTCCAAGACTTCTACGCTGCCGGCGTTGCTGGTGTGCATTGTCACACGGACACGCTGCTGATTCGAAGGGATGTTGTCGTTCAGGCAGGTCTGTTTGACCTCAATCTGACGTGTGGCGAGGACATCGACCTGTTCTACCGCATCGCGGACCGCTTTCCTGCGATTGGCTATGTGAACACGCCCATCTCCGTCTACGACCGCTCCTCAGAGGGGTCACTGGAAAGGAACAAGGCCATCCATCTGACGGACTACCTGGCGCTACTGGCCAAGCATGTACCGGCGCAGGTCCCGGCCGATTGGAAGTCGGCTGGATCGAAGGAGCGGTTCTTCCGTGACCGGATTGAATATGGTCTGCGGCTAGCGGCTGTTCGGGGGGAGCGCGAGATTCTGAAGCTGTTTCTGAGAGACTATGGCGGTTGGGTTTCGCCACGTTTGCGGTGCCTGGGCGCTGTCCTGGCCCTGTTTCCGGGCAGCATACTAACCGCCATGGGCCGTGCGTACTTGCGATGCCCGGCGAGATCGCTGCCGAAGCGGTGGGCACGTCTGTTTTGGATGTTGGCGCCGCTCGAGGATGTGCCGTCATCACCTTTGTCCAGGACGGGATGAGTGCTTGTGGTCTCGAAGCGCGCTGCTATTCGAGAAGAGAAGCGGAGCCAATGAGCATACGGGGCAACTTGTCCTCCCGGGGATGTCGGACTAATCCTTGGGCGATTGACTGGCCGATATCGTGCGTGGGTATTGACTTCGGCGCGGCACGCCGCTAGATTCTCTGGGCACCGGCAGGTTGCCTTTCAAAGGTTCTTGAGCAGGGTGTGAGCGATGACGCGAGGGACGGTCCTGCCACGGGCGGGCCAGGAAGCCGGGTTGGTCGTCGGCATGGAGCCGGTTCCGGCCAGCGAGTGGCCTGCCTCCAAGTATGTGTATGTCATGCTTGCGGCGGGGAGTGTGTCGCTGTTGGCTTTGGGCGTGGGCTCGCCCCTCGGGCAGGCAGCGTTGGTTGCCGTTGTGGCGGGCTTTGCCTTCGGTCTCCTGGTGCTGTGGAGACCCGAGTTCGGAGTGCTGCTCATCGTTCTTTTTGTGCCGTTCGAGACCTATGGAGCCCTCGGGGAGGGGTTCTCGACGATCACGAAGATCATCGGCGTCTTCACCTTGGCCGCTCTGGTGCCGCACTTGCTCAGGGGGAGAAGCGGCCACCTTGGGAATGCCGCTTTCTGGCTGGCCGTGGCGTTTGCCACCTGGTCGATGCTCACGCTCATTGGGTCGCCACATCCCGAATGGGCTTGGCCGCGTGTGCTGACGCGTTTTCAGTTGGTGGGCCTGATGTTTCTCGTGCTGAACGCGTGCGCGACGAAGGAACAACTCGCCGCCCTGTGCTGGTTGCTCTTGTTTGCGGCCGCGGCGGCGTCCGTAGCCGCGTTCTTTCTGACGCCGAGGGTAGTCCAAGAGATGGGTCGGGTGACCGTCGGCGCCGTCAACATCAACGAGCATGCCAAGAACCTGATTGGCGGCATTCTTGTGACACCGTTTCTAATGCGCCGCTCCGGCGCCAAGGGACGCCTGGTCGCCGGCCTTGCCGCGCTCGTTGTGCTGGTGGGCATCGTGATGACCGGCAGCCGCTCGACGTACCTTGCTGTTGCCGTGGGAGCCGTGGTGGCGGCGGCTGTCTATCGGCCCTTTTCTCTTCCCGCGCGGACGCTTCTGGTGATCTTCGTTGCGGCGTTCCTGGTTCTGTTTGTTTACATCGGCTTTGCCTCCGGCCTGTTCGATGCCAGTCTCGGGGAGCGGACCGCCGATGCGTGGCGCAGGGGCCTGGAGAGCGGGGGCCGTATCCGCTTGTGGCGCGCTGCTGTGCAGGTAGGCATGGAGCACCCCTTCATGGGTATCGGCGCCGCCCAGTTTCGGCTCGTGAGCCAGCAATATGGGGCACGTCAGGCGGTAGTCCATAACGACTTGCTGGCCCACTTCGCGGAAACGGGGATTCCGGGGTTGGGTCTGTACGTGGCGTTCCTGATCGCCGTGTTCAGGACGGCTTGGCGGGTGACCGATGAGGGGCTTCGGGCCGTCCTGGTGGGGCTCGTTGCGGCGGCATTTACATCGAGTCTGGCCAATCCGTCTCACAACATGAAGAGTTTCTGGCTCCAGATGGGGCTGTGTATTCTTGGTGGGGTGCTCTATGCTCCCCAGGGCAGGGGTGGGGAAACGGCGGCGGTGGCCGAGGGGTCTGGGCTCCTAACGCGGGCGGACGCCGGGTCGCCCGTTCCCATGGACCACCGGGTCTGAGGGAACCGGATGATAGCGGAGGAGCAGGCGTTGGCACCAGACCGTGAGGCTACGGAGCACCGGACATTGCAGGACGCCCTTGCCCGGTTCCCAGCCGATCGCAGCCACCATCTTCGGGTTCTGGCGCGGCTGCGGGGTGTCACGCCTATTCCTGACGATGCCTCACTGCTGGACGTCGGTGCCGCTCAGGGCAGCGCGGTTATCACTTGGCTTCACGAGGGGCTCAAGGGCTTTGGGGTCGAGCCGTCGGAAGAAGCCCGTGTGGTGGCTGAACGGCTGGCGGAGCATCAGGGCGTGACGATCGAACTGCGGCCCGGGTTGGCCGAAGAGTTGCCCTGGGAGGCTTGCCAGTTCGATGTGGTCCACGCTGAGTACGTGCTTGAGCACGTTCTGGATGCACAGAAGACCTTCGAGGAAGCGTATCGTGTCTTGAAGCCGGGCGGGGTGTTCTGGTTTGCTACGGCGAGCAGCGTATCGCCGCGCCAGGACGAGATCGATGGGTTTCCGTGTTTCGGCTGGTATCCGGACCGCCTGAAGCGACGGATCATGGCATGGGCCAGAGACAAGAAGCCGCATCTGGTGGGCCACACACAGTACCCGGCGATGAATTGGTTCAGTCCTTGGAAGGCCCGGCGCATGCTGCGCCAAGCGGGCTTCCGCCGCATCTACGACCGGTGGGACCTGCGGCTGCCATCGGAGGGCGGCCGTTTGTACCAGGTGGTGTTGCGCTTCATCCGGTTGTGTGCGGTGACGAAATTTGCAGCCGATGTTCTGGTCCCCTGCTGCGCGTACGCGGCCATCAAATAACGAGGCGTGCGACCGCGCTGTGCAAGAGCCCTGAAGTTGCGTTTGTGTGGCGGTTCGACTGACCCGCGCCCCACTTCGGGCTTCTTTTCGGAAGTCGATTGTGGCCGTGGTCGTCGCCATACGGAAGAACCGGATGATCATCTCGCGGACGCCATTTCGCATCAGTTTCGCGGGCGGCGGAACGGACCTGGCGGTCTTCTATCGCACGGAGGCCGGCGGGGTCACGAGTTCCGCCGTCGATAAGTACATGTACATTACCGTTAACAAGCGGTTCGACGAGACCATCCGCGTCAGTTACTCCAGGACCGAGATCGTCGGGACGGTGGACGAACTGGAGCACCCGATCGTCCGGGAGGCGCTTCG
>DATKXP010000149.1:0-8989 GCA_035529015.1 Phycisphaerae bacterium
GGGCGCGGCAGCGACAACATCAAGAACCTGCGGCCGTGGAACGGGGTGCTGGCCGAGGAGGCCCGCCGCCGCAAGCATCCGTGTTTTGTGGTCGTCCCGCAGACCGAAGCGCCGTGGACGGTGGCGGGTTCGACGCCCGAGTTGACCGACGAGCGGATCGCCACGTTCCCGGAAGCCTGGCAGAAGGTCATCGCGCGCCGCCGCGCGCGCGGCATGGCGAGCGGCGCGGGCGACCTGGGCAAGGTCTTCGACCTGCTCGACGCGTTGGCCAAGGAGTTCACGATCGACCGCGACCGCGTGTACGTGCTCGGCCATTCGATGGGGGGGGCCGGGACGTGGAACGCCATCGGCGCGGAGCCGCAGCGTTTTGCGGCGGCCATTCCGACGGCTGGCGGGTTCGCCCCCTGGGATGATGCCAAGCGGATCGCCGACGTGCCCATCTGGGCGTTCCATGGTGAGAGCGACCCGGTCGTACCGGTCGAACTGACGCGCCTGGTGTTCGGGCAACTCAAGGGGTTGGGCGGCAACATGAAATACACCGAGTTGAAGGGCGTCCGCCACGACGCGAACACGTTCGCCTTCGTCTACACCGGCGACGACGCCGCGCGCGGGTTCGTCACGCAGTACGCCGGCGACCGGTGCGACAAGACGGCCGACGTCTGGGACTGGCTCTTCGCCCAAAAACGACGCACGGGCAAGTGAGTCGGCGGGCGTGGCCCGTGCGACCCCGGGCGGGGCGGTCAGGGACTCGCCTTGCCGCGCAGGGTCTCGAGTTGCGGCTGGAGGTCCTTGGGCGGGGTCACCTTGCCGCCGCGCCGGATCATCTCGCGCAGGGGCGCAAGGTCCTTGACGCCGTCGCAGCCGCCCAGGTCGATGTGTTCGAGGTGCTTCAGGTCCGCGAGCGGCCGCAGGTCGGTGACCTGCTTACAGTTCGAGAGGTCGAGTTCGAGGAGTTCGGTCAGGCCGGCGAGCGGACCGAGATCGGCGACGGCTGTGCCGATGAGATGAAGCACGCCGAGTTTTTCCAGTTTCGCGAGCGGCGTCAGGTCACAGAGGCTTTCGCACCCGTAGACCTTGAGCACCGCGAGGCGGCGTGCGCCGGCCAGGGGACCGAGGTCCGAGACGTTCTTGCATCCCCATAGTTTGAGCCCCTGGAGGTTGGGCGCCTCGGCCAGCGGCTTGAGGTCCTTCGTCTCGCGGAAACCACTCAGGCGGAGCCACGTGAGTTTCGCGAGGTGCGCCAAAGGCCGAAGGTCCGACGCGCTCCCGTGGCACGTCAGGCGCAGCGACGTGACGTCGGTGAACTCGGCCAGGGGGCCGAGGTCGGTCAGTTCGTTGAGGTAGAGCGCCAGGGCGGCCACCCCGTGCTGCTTCGCCAGGGAGGCGAAATCGGGGAGGGTGCCCGTTACGGCCAGGGCGATGTCGCGCCCGGCGGGAAGGGGCGGCAGCGAGGCGAGTCTGCTGGAACGGCACAGGACGGCGAAGCCGCGCGACCCGCGGTCCAGTTCCCGCTTCAGAACGGCGAGGTCGTCAGCCGCGCTCACGATGATCCATGCGGGCTGTTCGGGTCCGCCGTCGATGCTTACCGCCTGGTATTCCTCTCGGCGCTCGAACCGCAGGGCGGACCCGCCGCGGTAGGGCACGGCAAGGTAACAACTGTGAGGCAGCCACTCGCCCGGCGCAACCAGGCGGGGCATCGGCTGATTGGTCCCCCACACGGTCGAGACCCGCGCGATGCCCTCCTGCTCAGCGGCCTCGACGGCAGCCGCGCCGGCGACCACGAGACACACCAGGAACGCGCTCAGCCAACGTGAGAGGGTAGGCATGCGGCACCTCCTGCCGATCGGCAGCGTACGGGCCCATTGGTACTACTACGCTACGTTCCGCGCGGCGGCCTTCCCAGGCCGCCGCGAGCCTACCCCAGGAACATTCCTGGTGGCCTGGGAAGGCCACCAGGCGGACAAGAAGGCGAAGCAGCGTTGTAGGCTCAATAGACTCTCGTTGCCGGTGCCGATTTCACGCGGACTTTTTCGGCACGGCTGGGCAAGCCAGCCGTGCCACACGCGGGGAGATTGCGCAAGCCCCAGGTTCCGCGCGGCGGCCTTCCCAGGCCGCCGCGAGCAAACCCCAGGAACATTCCTGGTGGCCTGGGAAGGCCACCAGGCGGCTGGGCAAGCCAGCCGTGCCACACGCGGGGAGATTTGCCGACGCAGGCTTCACTTCCCGGCCCGCAGGTCGAGGCAGAGCAGTTCGCGTTCGCCGCGCAGGTACAGCAACCCGTTGGCGAGGACGGGGGGCGCCCAGCACGGGTAGTCGAGCAGGTGGACGCGCTCCTTCTCGACGTACCGCTGTGGGGTGACCTCGACCAGCGCGAGATACCCCCGCTCGCCCATGACGAGCAGGTGCCCCTGGGCCATGGTGAACGTGGTCCGGCCCAGGCCGGGCGGGGAGGACCACCGCAGGGCGCCGGTCTTCCAGTCGATGCACCGCATGACGGCCTCCTTCTCGTGTCGCCCGTGGGTGCCGTAGAGATGGCCGTCGTGGTAGACGCTCGTGGCCCAGTGGTTCTGAAAAGTCTCCTTGTCTCGCCAGACGGTGGTCAGTTTGTCGGGCGTCACGCGCAGGGCGATCGACCCGACGCTGTAGGCCGCCGAGAGGAAGACGACGTCGTCCACCACCACCGGCGACGCCGCGTTCACCGAGTGGTACAGAGGCGAGCGGAAGGGGAAGTCGTGCAGGACCTTGCCGGTGGCCGGCTCGACGATGAGCAGGCCGTTCATCGTCAGGAAGATGGCCATGCGCCGCCCGTGGATGGTGTAGACGACGGGGGTGCTGTAACTGGGCCCGTGGTCGCCGGCCTTCCAGACGGTCTTGCCGGTCTCTTTGCTGACGCCGACGACGCCGGCGCCGTCGGGCGCCCCGGGGTTCAAGAGGATGAGGTCCTTCTCGATAATGGGGGGGACGCCGACGCCGAAGAAGTTCTTCGGCGCGTTCAACTGGGCGTTGAGCCTCCGCTGCCAGACCTTCTCGCCGGTCGCAAGGTCGAGGCACGTCAGCACGCCCGCGGCGCCGTAGGTGTAGACGCGGTTGCCGTCGATGGTGGGCGAGGAGCGCGGCCCGCCGTTGTAACTGAACTCATCGGCGTAGCGGGAGGGGTAACGGAACTCCCAGCGCGGCTTGCCGGTGGCGGCTTCGAGGCACTCGACGATCACCTCGTCGTCGATGCGGTGCGCGACGAGGAGCCTGCCCCCGGCGACCACGGGCGGGCTGAACGACGGCCCCATCCGCTTGTTCCACACCCTGGGCGGCCCGTCCGGGGGCCAGTCCAGAAGCAGCCCGGTCTCGGCCGACGTGCCGTTCTGTCGCGGGCCGAGGTACACGGGCCAGTCTTCGGCCGCGGCGGACGAGACGAACAGGCAGCACGCCAGAACCGCGTGTGCTGCGGCCCGGCACGGGCAGGGTCCGGGTGAGGCACGCCTTGTCCCGGCGGTCGTTTCGGCTTCTGTGAGCGTGTTGCACGTCATGCGGATTCCCCTGCTGCCTGTTGCGCGGTCAGGACCACAGGCGCATCGTAATGCCTCGGGATGGATGGGGCAAGGGCTGACAAAGACGGCTCACGGCAACGGCCACGGCAACGGCGAGATTCCCTTCGGCTGCGCCCAGGGCAGGCTCTCGGCTCGCCGGGATCGGCCGGAATGCCAGGGCGAGGCATGCCTCGCCCCTACGGAAGGCGCCGGACGTTTGTCGTTGACAGCGCGGGGGCGGTCCGCCATACTTGCCGTTTCTTTCGGTCCTCGATGGAGGAACAGTGCCCGTGCGACTCATTCTGCTCGACCGGTCGCGAGAGGTCCGGAGCCGTTTCCATCCGCTGACGCTCAGCCGCCCGATCTGGGAACTGCGGACGGGCATCACGACGCTTGCCGAGAAACTCATCGCTCGCGTCGGCGCCGGCGACGTGGCGTGCTTCGTGCCCAGTTACATGGCCGAGGCCTACTGCGAGACGACCGAGTGGCCGGTCAACAACCCGGCGACGCTCAAGGGCGACGACCTTCTCATTGTGGACGCCCGCGTCAAGGCCGAGACGTTCGACGTGGCGCCGACGGGCCCCAGCGAGATTGCCCTCGACGCCGAAGGGCAGGTCCTGTACGCCCGCGTGGCGCGTGTGGACCTTGCGGCCCTTCAGACCGGCGACATCGGCAAGTTTCTCTCGGCCGCCAAGGCGCACCTGCCGAACGTGGCTCGGCCGGTTCCGGTCTGGAACTACGTGTGGGACCTGATGCTGGCGAATCCCGAGCAGTTGACGTCCGACTTTGCGGCGGCCGGGCGGCGCGGCATCGAGGGCACGGTCGAGGACCCCAGCGCCATCCGCAACAGCAAGAAGGACGTGTACGTGGCGCCGGGGGCCGTGGTCCATCCGATGGTCGTCATCGACTCGAGCGACGGGCCCGTCTATATCGACGAGGGTGCCCAGATCCTGCCGTTCACGCGGATCGTCGGGCCGTGTTACATCGGCAAGAAGTCGATCCTCGTGGGCGCCAAGTGCCACGAGGGCAACTCCATCGGGCCCGTCTGCCGCATCGGCGGCGAGGTCGAATGCTCCATCATCCAGGGCTATACCAACAAGTACCACGAAGGGTTCCTGGGGCACGCCTACGTGGGCGAGTGGGTGAACCTGGGGGCGCTGACCACCAACAGCGACCTGAAGAACGATTACTCGGAGGTCAGCGTCATCATGCACGGGCGGCTGGCCATCGACACGGGCTCGAACAAGGTGGGGTGCCTCATCGGCGACCATGCCAAGACCAGCATCGGGACGTTCCTGAACACGGGGGCGTACGTCGGGGGGATGTGCCTGATCATGGCCACCGGCAAACCGATCCAGAAGTTTATCCCGTCGTTCGCGTGGCTGCTCGAAGGCGTGGTGACCAAGGGGTTCGGCAGGAAGAAACTGTACGAGACGGCCCAGGTGGTGATGGCCCGGCGGGGACGGGAGTGGACCGCCGCGCAGGAGGCCATGTGGGACGACGTCTTCGAGCGGACCAAGGCCCGGCGCGACGAACTCATCAAGAAAGGCCGCAGGGCCATGAGAAAATTGTAAGGTCGCTGCGGCACGAGCCGGGAGCGGAAGCTCCCGGTCATCTTGTCGCGGCGTGGCACGTGCCTCGGCGGTTGGAGGTGACCCGCCGCGGCCGCGGCGACCTCTCGAGGAACGCAACGTGGGAAGGAGAGCAACGCATGGCAACCGTTGAGCAGCGTATCAAGGCCGTGACGGGCCGCGTGCTGAACGTGGACCCCGACGAGATCAAGGCCGAACACTACTTCGCCGTGGACCTGGGCGCCGAGAGCGTGCAGTCGGTGGAACTGGTGGCCGGGTTCGAAGAGGAGTTCGGCATCGAGATGGACGAGGAGGCGGCCCTGTCGGTCGAGACGGTCGGCGGGGCGGTCGAGTTCATCACCAAGGTCTGCAAGACGCAGGGCGTCGAGGTGGAGGAGTAGCACTCCGTCAAGACCAACCTGCGGGTGGCACGGTAGCCCGAAGGGCGGCCGTGTCGGAGATAGGGTGCACACGGCCACGCTTCGCGTTGCCGTGCCACCCCGCTGTAGGATCGACGAAAGGACCCCCAATGGCCGACGTGAAGAAGCCGCATCCGCTGATCGATACGACCGAGCCGAACCTCGTGGAGGACGTGTATCCATACGACCTGCCGCCGCTCATCGAGTTCGAGGGGCCGGTGGTCGAGACGATCGACGGCCAACCGGTCGAGTTCGACCTCGCCGCCGTCAAGGACCGCCCGATCTACATCACCGACACGACCTTCCGCGACGGTCAGCAGGCCCGGCCGCCGTACACCATCGACCAGATGGTGCGCATCTACGACCTGCTGGCACGCATCAGCGGCCCGAACGGCGTGGTCCGCCAGACCGAGTTCTTCCTGTACACGAAGAACGACCGCGAGACGCTCGACCGGTGCCGCGCCCTCGGCCACACCTACCCCGAGTGCACCGGCTGGATTCGCGCCGTCAAGGGCGACTTCCGGCTGGTCAAGGAGGCGGGCCTGGCGGAGAGCGGGATGCTGACCTCCTCGAGCGACTACCACATCTTCCACAAACTCAAGTTCAAGAGCCGCCGAGAGTGCATGGACAGCTACTGCGAGGTGGTCGATGCGGCGCTGGAGGCGGGGGTGCGGCCGCGGTGCCACCTGGAAGACGTGACGCGGGCCGACATCGACGGCTTCGTCCTCCCCTTCGTGGACCGGCTCATGGAAATGAGCAGCCAGGTCCCCGAAGAGCAGACCGTCAAGATCCGGCTGTGCGACACGATGGGCTTCGGCATTTCGTACCCCGGCGCGCGGCTGCCGCGGAGCATCCCGAAACTCATCTACAAACTCAACCGCGAGTGCGGCGTGCCGAGCAACCGGCTCGAATGGCACGGCCACAACGACTTCCACAAAGTCCACGCCAACGGCGGGACGGCGTGGCTGTACGGCTGCGATTTCGTCAACGCGACGGTCTTCGGGTTCGGCGAACGCACCGGCAACCCGCCGCTCGAGGGCGCGGTCTTCGAGTACATCGCCCTGAAGGGCGACCTCTCGGGCATCGACACGACCGCCATCACGGAACTGGCCGGATACATGACGTCGATCGGCCTGCCGATTCCCGACAACTACCCGTTCGCCGGCCGCAACTTCAACACCACCCGCGCCGGCATCCACGCGGGCGGGCTGCGGCAGGACGAGCGCATCTACAACATCTTCGACACCACGGCGCTCCTGAACCGCCCGCCGCGCGTCGCCATCACCGACAAGAGCGGCACCGACGGCATCGCCCACTGGGTCAACGAGTTCTTCGGCCTCAAAGGCGGCGAGCGGATCTCCAAAATCAAGGTCGCCAAACTCGCCCGCTGGGTCATCGACCAGTACGAGGTCGAAGGCCGCCTCACCGCCATCAGCGACACCGAACTCGAAGCCAAGACCGAAGAACTCATGCCCGACTTCTGGCAGAAGTATAAGGCCGAGGCATAAAAAAGGTGCCAGGCACCTTTTCTTAAAACGGGCTTTACGGGCAGAAAAGGCAGGTGGCGGAAAAGGTGCCTGGCACCTTTTTGCCACGTCGATTGCTTTGCCCGCAGGCGGACCTGCACGCCCTCGACCGCCGGGCCCCACGCCGTCGAGGCTTGTGAGGCGGTGGCCTTCACGGCCTGGCGGTTCTCCGGCGTATCGGGCAGGGCCTTCGAGCCGTGCAAGCTGCCATGAGAGCTCATGTTCTGCGTGTGGCCGATCCAGATGACTCGCTCGTGGTTTTGAACGGACCGCTCTTTGCCGTACTCTTTGTAGGCAAAGTGAATCCGGTCGACCGCTTCCGCCTTGCCGAAGAGGACCTCAACCACCTTGAACTCTTGCCATCGGGTATTATAGGGATCAATCCGTGGGGATGGCATAGTCGTAAGTCTGGGTCTGCCCACCGCCTCGCACACGGCGGCGAAGGGGGATTCTTCCTCGATCGCCTTGTCAATGGACAATCGAGACCCGGGCAGCCCTCACTCGATGGCGATCTCGACCGGGTTGCTGAAGGCGAGGGCCATCTCTTTGTACTTGTCGAGAGAGGTATAGATCCCGCTCTCACTCAAGTTATTCAACAGCACGACTCGGACCGTGTGCTTGCCCGGAGCCAAGTCCTGCGCCCTCTTGTCTGTGGATGCGAAGGCGCTCAGTGAGATTTCGATGGTGTATTCGGCACCCGGGCCAAAGGGGCTGACGCCGATAATGCCCAACTGAAACCATGCGCGCGGGGCGAAGACCTTGCCGTCCACCTCGACGGCCAGTGAAGCGATACGACTGGTCTTCAGTTCTCGAACGCCCTTGTTGCGCATGTCGACCTTGAAGGTCGGATTCTCCCCTTTTCTCCAAACGTGCTTGTCCGTCCGCAGCCGGACCTGCACGCCCTCGACCGCCGGACCCCAGCTCGTCTTTTTCGCCTCAGCCGCCGGTTTCGCGGGCACGATCTCAATCTCGACCGGGTTGCTGACGGGACGGACGGGCGGGCCCGCGTTTTGCTTGGTCGGACGCGCGGTGAAGGCGACACAAACCGTGTGGCGGCCGGGGGTGAACTCCAGGGGTTTGTCCCCCTCCTTGCTTCGCCAGAGGTTTCCCGTGAACCGCAGCCCATGGTTATCGTGCTGACGCCCCGGCTCGAGCGGGATCGGAGCGATCGTGTTGCCTACCTCGCGGCTGCAGTGGTACCACGCCCCGTCGAGTTCGATCTCCCAACTCATCAGGTTCGTGTCGGTTTTCAGGTGCCGTGTACCTTTGTTGCGCAGATCCACGCTGAAGATCGGGGTCTGGCCCGTGCGCCACACGCGCTGTTGGGGCCGCAGCCGACACGCGACGCCCTCGACGGCGTTTCCCCAGAATCGAGGCATCACGAAGTCCACGTCGGTCCGGCCGTCCTTGACGCCGCGCTTCGGGTCGGGATGCGGCCCGGTCATCGAGATTCCCACGTACGAGGCCTCGGGGTAGGGTGCCCCCAGCGTGTACCGCCCGTCGGGTCCGACGGTCGCGAAGTTGCCGAACTCGGCGGTGCCGTCCGGCGACGGCCAGGTGGCCATGACCTCGGCCCCGGCGGCGGGCGCGCCGTCCTCGTACACGACCTTGCCGGAGAAACCGAACTTCGCCTCCAGGCTGAGGTCCTGGACGAGCGTCGTGTCTGCCCGGATTTGCACCTTGTGGATGTTCACAATCGGCTGGCCCTTGGCAGGCGGATTCGCGTTCAGTTGGTACTCGCCGGCCGGCACGTTGACGAAGTCGTATTGGCCCTTCTCGTCGCAGCGCTCGCGGAAGCGCCCGCCGCCCGGCGCACTCAGGCCGACCTCGTAGCCCGCAGCGGGTTGGCCGGCAGGGCCGATGACCTTCCCGCACAGCGTTACTCGCGGCTGACGCAGGAACGGGAGACGGGCCGTCTTTTCGTCCCACTCCTTGCCGAGCGCGCCGGT
>DATKXP010000150.1:0-12540 GCA_035529015.1 Phycisphaerae bacterium
AAAAAGCGCTCCGTTTTGATCGGTTTCTGATCGCTTTTTGCTCAAACTTAGTCCGTTCTTGCTCCTTTTTACCCCTTTTTTAACCTAAGTGGAGCGGGGTCAATATGCTATAAAGTATACAAAAGGCGGGGACCAGGGACCGGGGGACGGGGAACAGGGGTGGAGAACGGCTCGGAGATTGTTAGAACTCTAACAAAATCGGGAGGCGCAAAACGGCCCTGGCGCTATCGAAAACGGCGCTTTCGGCCGATGGGCCGCGCAGGACGGGATTCGACGTATGGCCTGGATGGAATATGACGGGCCCCAATCGGGCGATCTGTGTAAGCGCTTATGCGAGAAGGACTTACGTCTCGGATAGGGCGGCGGAAGTTGTTAGAGTTTTAACAAAAAACGGGGGCGTGGCAGGAACCGCAAAGACCGCCGCGTGGGTGCGCAGCACCGACCCTGCGACTGATTGGGCCCGTACGACGCGAGACAAGAGTAATGCACGGTCCGCTGGCCTGTCCGGCGTAGCCTTGGCGAAGCCGGAAGCCTTCGGCGAAGGCGGATACGGTGCGAATGGGTGTCTGTAAGGCACGCGATGCAGCAACAGCACAACAGCAGCGACAACAGCCACGACTCGTCAGCAGGGAAACGACAACAACGACAACAGCGAACGACTCCGTGGACGAACTTCCGGGGCAAAATCGCCCTTGACACGAGGGCGGTTATGGGTGTCCCCGGAATACCTTGTCCTGTGTCTCCAGAACCCCGCGCTTAGGTGTTGCGCCGTCACGGATACGCTAGCCAGCGACCTCTCTGCCAGCCCATGGCGGCAGAGGAAAAGTGTTCACGGGTTGTACCGCCTATACTGGGACGTGACCTCCTCGATAATGTTTGGCATAACAGGGCGGATGCCATAGGCCGCGGCATTTGCCCTGTCTGTGAACCAGCGGTTCTCGGCGTCCTTGAGGAATCTGTGGGCGACCTGAATGTTCTCCCAGCAGTGCTGCCGCACAAGTTCGTCGCCGTTCCCGCAAACTCTTGCCGCGGTGTCTTCAGGAAGGACAAGATCGTAGAACACATGCTTCCAGTACCGGAATTGGCGCACCAGCAGGCGCAGATGGCACAATCCCCACTGGGTTGCACACACGACGAGTGACGGCTCCAGTGGAGCCATCCAAGACGTAGCAGGGCGTCCGTCCAACTTGGTCGCAACCAAGGGACACGCTCTGTGAACAGGGTCGGGGCCATCAGGTATGACCCGCGTTGCAAAGTGCAACAGCACTGCATCAATGCGGAACCGCTCGTAGTGAACGCTCTCGGCCTCCCGGTAAAGATCGCGGATGGGCACGCCATTTGGGTACCGCTCGAGTAGCTGCAGGAGGTGCAGGCCTATGAAGTAGTCCCCGTGATGCTCAACAAGCGGTGGCCGAAAGAGGTTCTCCACAAAACTGAAGTCAGGGCTGTACCATCTCCTATGGCCCAGAATCAGCGCCTCCAACATCCTCGGCCAGCCAGTGGGGACATCGTTTGGCTGCGACCTTCTATCAACGAGGGATCGGAAGCACACGTCCGACGTCATCACCCAGGAGCCAAAGATGCGCAGGAATCCTATCAGCAGAAGGCGGGTATTCTCCTCTGCAAGCGAGGACAGAAAATCGCCCCTACTGGTCACAAGGTTCTGACACAAGCGACTCACCGCTTCGCGGGCGCGCCCAATCTGAACTTCCTGAGTGTTCAGTATGCTCAGGTCAGATATAAATACGGATTCAGGAAAGTCGCCGTGGCAGCTTTCAAAGAGATAAGCCACCCTGAAGGCAAGGACCTGTGCGTGGTCTGGCGGCTTGATGACGAATGGAAGGCGCGCCGATCTGTCCCCGCCATGCTCCTGCCGGGCTCGGTCCCAGTCGTACGTCTCTGGGCGGCAGAAAACCAGCGTCAAAGCGGTGCCGCGTCCACTGAACGCATAGCACCAGCTTGCTGTCTCCGAGAGCACCTGATCGGACATCCTGTCCGAGTTGTCCAACGTCAGGACTATTGTCAGCGGAGCGAGATCGCCAAGGAGAGGGTAAGCACCCGGATCTGATACCAGCTTGTCGACCCGTGCCAGAAGCTCTTCTGCCTCCTTCACTGACACGACTTGGGCATAGAGGGTTGGGAGTTCTGGCAACCTGCCGCCGGCTGTGGTCACCGCTTCGAGCCTTTCGTACACACCGACTCTGCGCATCTCCTCGATGAGCGCATTGGCAATCTTGACCTTGACCTGCCCCAGAGTCTCACAGTCAATGCATTCACACCGCACTAGCAGAGTGTGCTTCCACAGGTCGGGGTGCTGGGTTATGTACTGTTCGATTAACACCCCAAGGAAGTGCGTTTTCCCGACTCCAACGGCGCCGGTAACATGCAATACTTCTCGGGATTGTCTACGCTGCGCACCCGGGGCATCGTGGTGGGGCTGGCCGGCCTTGGGTGTTGTGAGAGGGGTGACGATGCTGGAGACCCGATCTGTGAGGATTCTGAGAATCGCGTCCATTGTTGTGCGATTGGCCTCGACCCAAACGTATGTGCGCGCTGTCGCGTGAGGCGTTGCCAGATCGCCCTGGCCTCTGAACACGGCCCCCCACGGGCAGATCAGTTTCGTATACACATCGGAAGGATTTTCCTGGACATCTACGCTCTGCACGCGGCTGACCACGCGCGTCGGGCCGGCAATCTGGCCAGTAATCGGAGAGAGCATCCTGATGCAGTGGTTGACAATGGCATCGTCGAGGTGTGGCAGTGAGTCTGTGGGAATGCACGGGACCTCGTCCTTGTGGACGACTAGCCGGCTGAGAAAGCCAGTTCCGGACAAGTCAACCGCGTTGCTGACGGCGGCTAGTTGAGTTTCGACCTTGGAGACTGCCCAGTTGTGGAAGTGCCTGTACTCCGGCCGCTCTTTGTCAACGTAGCAACTCATCCGTATGACATTGCCTTCCAGTTCGCACTTGGCAATGAGCCAGTGCTTCCACCAATGGGCTTTCGTGATGTCGTGGAATTCATCGTAGAGGTCGAAGGCGCGCGGGGCGCGGCGCTGGTCTGCGTCCATCTCGTCGGCCAGCAAGAGTATGGCGGCGACGAGGCCATATCTGACGTTCGGATCAAGAGACCGCAAGCTGCTCATGGAGCGAGCACAGCGCCGAAAGTTGGCGAGCGAGTGGGCCCTACACACCTGCGGCAGAAAACGCTGGTACAGCCAGGCGTCTCGCGATGCAATGTCCGAGAGCGCGCTTGGGGGGGTGGGTAACAGCACGTCTATAATGGCATCAGCGTGCCGTTGCCGGCGGGCGTTCCATCGCTCATGGTCCGTCTTGCACTGCGAGCGTATGTCAGCCGGAAGGGCGCAGGCCATCCCTAGGTCGTGAAGGAACGCCGACAATCCGAGAACGTAAAGCTCGCGAGCGGTGAGCGCGCGGGACACTGCGCCAGCGAGAGCGCCGAGGTCCAAGGCGTGCGCCAGGACCCTCGCGCTGTGGTCTACGCCGTGGGCTGTGTAAGTTCCTGCAAACGTGCCGAGGCCAGAGAACACGTTGTGGCAGTGCTCTGCGGCCTTGCCAACGTAAGTCGTGTAGTCACTTGACGAGAGGCTCGCACGTGGGCTGGACGGCGGACATGCGTCGATGGCCTCCTGGAATGCCTGCAGTGCAATCCCAACCTCGTCGTCCATCGCGACCCCCCATGTTCGCATCCCATTCATGCATACGGTGCAGTAGGATTCATCGTAACCCGTAACAGCCACGAAGCAACAGAAAAACCACTGCGTGTAGTATAAAGCCTAAGTGCCAATTGCAGGAGCTGGAGGCGGGAGTTCCGGTGACACACACCAATGGCATTAAGATAAGGATTCTGGCGGCTTGCATGGCCGCGGGAGAACTGGCCCTGAGGACGCGCCACAAGGGCTGCCGGGAGGCCTTTTCGGGCGTCAGAGGCCCTTTTACCGCTTAACTTAATGCCATTGTCTCGTGTCCCCCGAACTCCGTGTTCCCCGAACTCCCGCGAACTTCCTCCGAATACGCTCCGAACACACAAGCGCCCCACCGGACAGCATCAACCTCGCCTCAGATGTCACCTGCCTCGTTGATCGCCGTGTACACCTCGTTCGCCAGTGTCCGCAGCATGCGCTCGAAGTCGTCTATCTCGCCGTCGCCTGCTCCATCGCAGTCCGCGTCGTCGTAGAGGAGACCCGCCAGGGACATCCGGTCCGTGGCCCGCAGCAGGTCGATGACCTGGACGTCCTCGTAGTCATCGTAACCGTCGAAGGCCGCGCCGCTCGCGCCGATGTTGAAGAACGCCGCCCCCACCCCGCCGGCCGTCACGGCAAACCCGTAGGACTCGACCTGGGCAATGAGGTTCACGTCCGGGTCGGGCGGGCCGTACCAAAGCGAGACCAGCGACTCCTTGGTGATGAACGTGGCCAGGGCTACCCCCATCACCTGGGCGTCCAGTTTCGGCGGGCCGCCAGGCGACGTCTTCGCGTTCCGCTTGAACAACTGCTGGTACATTGCGGCGATCTCGTGGTTGGCCATGCCGGCCAACTGGCCGTACATGTTCGGGAACGTCTCGGCCAGCCAGTCGGCCAGGAGCGTTGAATCGGCGCTCCCGTTGAGAGACTTGATGAGCGCCTGGCCGTTCTTGTTCTGCCAGAAGCCGATCGTGGCCGTCTGGCCCGCGTGGACCTGGCCGCCGTCGATCCGCTCTCCGAAGTTGTAGTCGATGCCGCTTGACCCGGCCACCAGTTTGATACCGGCGAAGCGGTCGCCGACCAGATCGATGTACCCGTCGTCACCCAGAATCACCGGCGGCGTGGGCGGCTCGAACTCGACCACCTCGCCGAGCGCCTCCTGACCGTCCACGAAACCTTCCGGCTGCGTCTCGGCAATCGCGTAGGTGCCCGGCCGCAGGCCGGTAAACTCAAAGAGGCCCTGGGCGTTGGTGAGCTGCTCGATGTCCACGGGCGCACCGCGGTCATCGGTCCCCGTCACCTGGATCCTCACGCCCTCGACCGCCAGTTCGCCAAGGTCCATCTCACCGTTGTCGTCGAAGTCCTCCCAGACGAAGCCCTGGAGCGATGCGGGCTGAAGTTCGGCGAAGTCGTAGCCTGTGCCATCGGGCGTCTCAATGCCTTCAGGCACGAGAATGTTGCCGATCTCTTGCCAGTCCTGACTGTTGTCGGCTGTGCCTCCGATCGTCCCGGGCGTCTCCTTGCCATCGAGGTACGCCGCGGGCTGTTCGGCGGCGATCGTGTAGGTGCCGGGGTCCAGGTTCACGTCGAACGCGTAGGTCCCGTCCTCGCCGGTTGCCGTCTGGGCAATCGGCGTTCCGGCAACCTGATCGAGCAGGCTGACGGTGACGCCTTCGAGCGGCGTGTCGCCGTCATCTGGCTCAAAGAGTCCATCGTTGTCGCGGTCCTCGAACACGCGGCCCGAAAGGTCGACCAGGTTCTTCACCTCCACAGAAACGGGGGTCGGCCCAACCTCGATGGGATCAGCGTAGCCCCACCCCTTGTCGCCGTCGGCCGGGTCGCCCGTGTCCGTGACCCAGTAATCGAACCCGGCGGCCCCACTGTAGTCTGGCGCGGGCGTGAACTCCGCCGTGTAACCGTCGGAGAGAAGCTGCACAGAGCCGTTCCATGCATTACCGACGGTGAAGGTCAGGCCGTCGTCGGTCGTCTCCAGATCGTCAGCAAGGGTCCTCATGTCCACGAGGACGGGCACGTCTTCTTCCGTTCCAGTCACGCCTTCAATCGCCTCCGGCGCGTCGTTGACGGGTGTGACCGTGATGCTGATCGTGGCGGGCTCACTCGTCAGGTCGCCCGGGTTGGAGTGGCCGCCACTCGGGTCCCCGTCGTCGGTCAGCGTGACCTGGAAACTGTCCGGACCGTTGTGGTCGGGGGCCGGATCATACCGGTACGTCAGACAACTCACTAGAGTCAGCGTCCCGTGCGACGGACCTTCGACGATGGCCGCGACCAAGTCGCCATGCGGCGTCTCCACGTCCGTCCCCGTCAACGCGATCTGCACCGACCCGTCCTCGGCCACCGTCACCGACTGATCGTCTGCCACGGGCGCGTCGTTGACCGGCCTGACCGTCACGGAGACCTCGGCCGTGGTCGTGCCGCCTTGGCCGTCGCCGGTATTGAGGGGGCTGATCTTCGCCGCGAAGGCGTCTCTGCCACCGCCGTGAGCAATATCGAGGCCGCCCCAGAAGCCCGTGACGTACGCCACGCCCGCGCCGTCCACCGCGATCCCATACCCTCGGTCGTCATGGGTGTCGCCGAGGTAGGTGGACCAGAGGTTGCCGCCCGAAGCACTCATCTTCACCACGATGGCGTCTCTGCCACCATTGTAGCTCGTATCGAAGCCGTCCGAGACCCACCCGGCGGAGTCGGTGAAACCTGTGATGTACGCGCCGCCCCCGCTTTCCACCGCGATATCATAGCCACAGTCGCAGGCACTGCCGCCGAAGTAGGTGGACCACAGGTGACTGCCGGATGAGCTGAACTTGGTGACGAACCCGTCCCCGCCACCATCGTAACTCGTGTCGAAGCCTCCGCTCGCCCACCCGGAAGAATAAGTGACCCCCGCAACATACACGCCGCCCGCGCTGTCCACCCCGACGCCATAGCCGTCGTCGGAGGCGCCGCCGCCCAGGTAGGTGGACCAGAGGAGATGATCACCGGAAGAGCTGATCTTGGCGACGAAGGCGTCATCCAGGCCGTTGTAACCCGTGTCGAAACCGCCGGAGACCCAACCGTCGGAGTAGGTAAAACCCGTCACGTACACGTCGCCCGCGCTATCCACCGCGATTCCTTGGCCATTGTCCTCTTGGTCGCCGCCGAGGTAGGTGGACCAGAGGTGATCACCCGAGGCGCTCAGCTTCACCACGAAGGCGTCTATGCCGCCGCCGTAACTCGTGTCAAAGCCGCCCGAAACCCAACCGGCGGAAGTGGTGAACCCTCCGGCGTACACGCTGCCCGTGGCATCCACCACAATATCGCCATAGCCGGCGTCATAGCCGCTACCACCGAGGTAGACGGACCACAGGTAGTCTCCTGCGGCGCTCAGTTTGGCGACGAAGGCATCCCCGCTGCCGCTGTAACCTCCGCTCGCCCAGCCAGAAGACCACGTCTCGCCCACAATATACACGTCACCCGCGCCGTCCACCGCAACACCATGGCCAGCGTCAAAACTGCCGCCGCCGAGGTACGTGGACCACACGGGGTTGCCGGACGCGTCGAACTTGGCGACGAAGACGTCCCCGCCACCGCCGTAATCCGTGTCGAAGCCCCCGCTGGCCCACCCGGAAGACTGGGTTTCGCCTGTCACGAGCACGTTCGCGCCCGCGTCCACAGCGATACCCAAACCCCTGTCCTCATTCCCGCCACCGAGGTATGCAGACCACTCCAACTCGCTGAGCGGTTGCGCTCCGATACCGTCGGAGACCGTGTAAGTGAAACCGTCGGCCCCGTTGTAGTTGAGTTCCGGCGTATAGGTCAGGGTGCCGTCCGGATTCTCCGTGACCGCACCGTGTGCTGGTTGCGTGAAGTCTGAGACAAGAAGCGGGTTGCCGTCCGGATCCGCGTCGTTGGCAAGAACGTCGATGACCACCGGGGTGTCCTCGTCCGTCTCGGCCGCATCGTCCTCCGCCACGGGGGCTCTGTTGACCGGCATGACGGTGAGTACGCTTACATCATCATCGTGTGCGTTCGTGACCGCCAAGTCGGGTAAGCCGTCGCCATTGAAGTCCGCTGACGTGATACCGCGAGGCCCATCTCCCACAGCCACGTTCTGCCTATCACCGAAGCCGCCAGACACTTGACCATACAGGAGGCTCACGTTGCCTGCAATGGTGGTAACAGCCAAGTCCAGCGACCCATCGCTGTTGAAGTCGGCCGACACGATGCCCCATGGGCCAAGCCCCGCGTCCACGTCTTGCCGGTCGCCGAAACCGCCGTCCGACTGGCCGTACAGCACGGTGACGGTGGAGGGGTTCACATTGTCGAGGTTGTTGGTGACAGCCAAGTCCAAGCGGCCATCTTCGTTGAAGTCTTCGGCGACAAGACGATTCGGGTGGGGTCCCACAGGAATGACCTCGACGTTGGCGGGCAAGAATTCCCCCCCCTGGTTGTACACGACGCTCACATCGCTGCGGCCATGGTTGGCGACCGCAAAGTCAAGCCAGCCATCAGCGTTGAAGTCGCCTGTTGCCAGCCCTGTCGGTCTGTAGCCTACGGCCGCATCCTGCCTCGTGAAGCCGCCGTCCTCCGTGCCATACAGCACACTGACGGTGGTGAGGCCGTAGTTGCTGACGGCCAAGTCCAGTCGCCCGTCGCCGTTGAAGTCACCAGATACCAGATCATCCGGATAGCGGTCCACAGACTCCTGCCGTGCAGAGCTGAAACCGCCGCCGGCTTGACCGTAGAGCACGCTGACCGAGGCGTCGCGCCAGTTGGTGACGGCCAGATCGGGCCGCCCGTCGTCGTTGAAGTCTGAGGAGATGACCGAACGCGGGTAACAGCCCACGGCGAAGTCCTGCCGCCCGCCAAAGCTTCCACCCGCTTGGCCGTACAGCACACTCACAGTGTTGTCAAGCTCGTTTGTTGTTGCGAAGTCCAACCTGCCGTCGGCATCAAAATCCGCGCTCACGATGCCACAGGGCTGCCCTCCCACGGTCACGTCCTGCAATAGGAAAGACACGTCCTGTCCATCGAGCAGCAGTCGCGGCTCCAGCGGCTCAAACTGGGGATTGGATGGGGGATCGGCGAGTTTCATCTCAGGCCTCCTTGGGAATGTGGGCGCAGACGGTTTCCGAAACGGACTTGGACTTCAGGAAAAACCAGGAACGCGGAAAGACGGCGGGGAAAAAGGGGATGACCTGGGCCTGCCCTCAGGCAGATCCCGTAACGGTACGCCTGGCTGCGCGCCTGTGTCGCTCGGCCCATCGTCCCCCCACCGGCCGAAAGACCTCTATCAGACAAGCATCAGCAATTTGTAGAAAGCGACCCCTCTCCAGAAAGATACTTGCGCTCAGCCGCACTGCCTATAGATGAGCAGAGCACCAGCCGGACGCGCATGCCCAACAGGAACACAGGCCACGGGTAGTCGGGCGCCCTAGCCCGCCACGCGTCCCCTCGCCAACGCGAATACTAGCACAGAATTGGCCATTGTCAAACGACGGGGAGAAAAATATCCCTACACAAAGCCGCCCCGGTGAACTAGCCAGGGCAGCCAGCCATTCTCTCCCAGGTGGTCACGCGTTTGCCGCATCGGGTTCGGGGGACACGAGACTCAAGTCAGTTTGCTCCTATGGCGCCTGCCCACGTGAACGGCGCGGTGTCTGTGCCGAAGCATGCCCACTGTCGAAGCGGGACCTGTGTAGACTACCCTGAAATGTCTGCAACCGCAAGTGCAATGGCTGCCGTCGGAGGCTGTTGGCGCGCCCCGGCCTGCGGGGGGCGAAGGCATGGGACCCGGCGCTAACGCGGAACCAGCCACGTGCCGGCCAGGCGGTCCTGGATGCTGCGCTCGGGCATCAGTGCCGACATGACGGCCAGGGCGCCGAACAGGACAAGCGCCAGTGCACAGGCAGTCCCCGTAACAAGACGAATATCGTCGGAAACGCCAGGTCGGCCGTACAGCAACCCGCCGAGGGTCATCAGCCCCACAGAGCCGAGCACGAAAGGCAGCCACGTGACCAACGCCCTCCAGAAGACCCGAAGCCGGCCGGCCCGCGAACCGTCGCGCTTCACGGCGACAACCGCGAGGACCCGCATCGCCAGACCGCTGCGAAACACGAACGCACAGACGATGCTGGAGAGGGCCAGCAGCAGCGTCACGAGGCCTGCCTGGAAGGCGACCACAAGCAGGAGCGACTTGCCCCCGAGGAAGGTGTTCATGTCGGGGCCGCCGGCCAACGGCTCTGCCACGGCCTTGGCGTCGGCGAATTCCTTCTCGGATGGGTTGGGGTACTGGGCGACAATCCGGCGTGCCTTTGCCCGCATACCCTCGTCAATCCCTGCGGCAAACAGGCTGGTCCAGGTGGCCGGGTCGGAGATCGTCTTGCCGAACCGGCCGGCGATGTAGACTTCGAGCGCCTGGCGCTCTTTCGAGTTGTCTTTGCCGGCAGACTGTTTCTCGAGGACGGAGAGATGGATCAGGCAGACATGGAGGGGTATGAGGTCCGGCTGCTGTTCTGCGAAGCGTCTGGCCATGGACATCCCGAACAGCGTGAAGCCCGCCATGAGGATCGGGAGCAAGGCGCAGCCGAGAACCAGGCCGAATCGCCGGCGGCGAGTGACGGACGCCACTTTCTGAAGGAGCGGCTTCAGGCCGGCCTTCAGATCCTCAGGGCCCTTGGAAGTCGGCAGCGCCGTCAGGAACTTGCGGGCATGGAGCGGCACGGGCACGGCCGGCGTCTTGCCGCGCGCGGCATCGGCATCCACGATGCGGCCTTCGAGCGCGGCAACGGCCAGCTGGTTCAGGAAGGCCCGCGCGGCGCTGAAGTCGGGCGCTGCCGGGGCCGGCCCCTGCGCGGCAAGGGGCGCGCCGGCGGTCCCCGGCGCCGGGAAATCGAGCAACTTGGCCCGGCCGTCGGCCGTGATCCAGACCCGGTCCAGCGCGAGCAGGGCAGGGACGGAGCCGTCCTTCAGGCCGGCCTCAAGTTCCTCGGCCAGGTCCATGAGCCAGTAGCGGACGGACCGCCACGGCTGCGGCTGGGTGGCGAGTGCGAGGAGCGGCTTTCCGGCCGGCGCCTCGTAGGCGTCCCAGTTCTCGCCGGGTGCACGCGTGCCGCCGAGCCAGCGGAGTCGCGTCGCCCGGCCCAGGCCGCGAACGATGGTGGTGGCAGGCGGGGCGCCCTCGGGCAGGCGGCGGATCCACACCTTCCGCAGCAGCCGCGCATCGTAGCCCAGAAGGAGTTCCCCGTCCTCGGTCTTCTCCAAATGGTCGAGGACGTAGTAGGGCCCGATCTGAGGGGTGGCCTCGGAGACCGGGTGCGGCGGCTCCTCCGCTTCAAGCAGCGGCCGCGCCTCGTAAGCCGCTTTCCGGATGACCCGCGTGCCGCTCGCCAGGTCGTGCAATCCGGCGAAGCCGTTGCGGCGACGGGCGCTGATGACGAACATCAGGGCCATCACGGCGAACTGGGAGTAGGCGATGGCCATCGAACCAGCGTGCGTGCCGATGGTGGCGGCCTTGGCCGGGTCGAACCCCAGGTAGATCCAGAGAGGAAGCACCGGCGCCACGATGAAGATCGCCGCGCGAAACAGGGCCCTGGCAACGCCGGGGGCGCTGCGGCCGGGGCCGACGACGCGGAGGCCACAGATCGCCTTGCCGACCGACGCGCCGCGGATGCCCTCCGTCAGCGCGAAGTACAGGATCATCAAGGCGAAACTGGCGAGCACGCCGGCGATATAGAACGGCGATTGATAGGTGGCGGGGTCGGTCAGCGAACCTATGTGGGTTATCAGCACATACCCGAGGGTCCCCATCAGCGCGGACCATATGGCCGTGTCAAGCATATACGCGAGGAACCGCCAGCCGAGCGTGGCCGGCGTCGGGGCCGCCGAGGCGTAGGGCAGCAGCGTCTCGCGCAACTCGCCGTAGTTCCTGAACCGCCGCGCAGGCTGTTTTTCCAGGCACCTGAGGATCGCGGCGCAGAGACCCTTCGGGATGTCGCGGCGGAACGTCGCGGGCGACGCCGCCGGCTGGTCCAGCGCCGTGGCAATGAACCGGATGAGGTTGTCCCCGCGGAACGGCGTCTTGCCGGTCAGCAGGTAATAGAGCGTGACGCCGACGGCGTAAATGTCGGAGCGCACGTCGAGTTCGTCGCCCTTGAGTTGCTCGGGGGAGGAGAAGGCGGGCGTGCCCAGGAACGTGCCGGTGGTGGTCAGGTGGGTTTCTTCGCGGGCCTTGGCGGAAATCGAGAGACCGAAGTCGCCCACCTTCACCGTTCCGCCGGGTTCCACGAAACAGTTGGACGGCTTGACGTCGCGGTGCAGGACGCCGACGGCCTGGGCCGCCTCCAGGCCCTCGATGATCTGGAGGATGGCATCCACGGCTTCCGCCACCGGCATCGGCCCTTGGCGTCGAACGCGGTCCTTCAGGGTTTCACCCGGCACCAGCTCCATGGCAATAGCCGGGGTGCCCTCGACCTCTTCCGTGCCGTAGATGTACACGCTGTTGGGGTGGTTGACGGAGGCCGCCAGCCGTCCTTCGCGCAGAAACCGGCCGCGGGCCTCCGGCGAGTCGAGCGAATGGCTCAGGACCTTGAGCGCAACGCGGCGTCCGCTCTCCAGGTGCTCGGCCTCGTAGACCGCCCCCATGCCTCCCTTGCCCAACAACCGCTCGAGGCGGTAGGGGCCGAACGACTGGCCGACCTCCGGTGCGGCGTGCGGGGGCACAGAGGGGGAATCGCGGGACGGAGACGTCGCGGTCGGGGCATCCCCTGCATCGGTCCGGGCACCCAGGCCGACCTTCAGCAGACACCTGGGGCAAAGGCCCTGCGCCACGTCGCGTGCCAGTTCGG
>DATKXP010000151.1:0-5560 GCA_035529015.1 Phycisphaerae bacterium
TGTTGGGCGCGCTGGCGGGGGTTGCGCCGCTGCTCGGCCTTCTGGGCACCGTCTCGGGCATGATCGCCACGTTCGACACCATCTCGGCCGCCGGAACGGGGAACCCCCGCCTGTTGTCGGGCGGCATCTCCGAGGCGCTGCTGACCACGCAGTTGGGCCTGATGGTGGCGATCCCGCTGCTGCTGGCTCACGCCTGGCTCCGGCGATGGGTCGAGCGGCGCGAGGCCATGCTCGAGCACCATGCCGTTCAGGCCTTCGGCATTGGGGAACGCGACGAGGACACCCCGGCATGAACGCGGTGCGGACGTGGTTTGCGGACGGGGGCACCACGATGGTGGCCCTCGGTCTGGTCGCGGTGGTGCTGGGGTACCTGATTCTGGAGCGTTTTCTGGCCACTCGGTCGGCGATCCGGCTGCTCGAATCGGCCCGTCCGCCGCCCGCCGGCGCGGTGCTCGACGCCATCGCCCTGAGGGGGCTGAGACGCATCGGGTTCATCCGGGCGTGCATCGTTGTGGCGCCGCTGCTGGGGCTGCTGGGCACCGTGACGGGCATGATTGAGACGTTCGAGAGCATCCTCGTGGGCGGGTACATCACCGAGATGAGCGAGGGCATTCGCAAAGCGCTGCTGACCACGCAGTACGGGCTGGCCATTGCCGCGCCCGGCCTGCTGGCCGAGCGCATTCTGCTGCGGCGCCAGGAACGGTTGACCCGCCTCGTCGAGGCGGCTCGCCTGGTTGGCCGGGAGGACCGATCGTGCGTCGAGGCGTGTTGACAGGACGGCGGCGCGAGCGTGCGGGGGCCGTCATCGAGATGGCGCCGCTGATCGACATGGTCTTCATCCTGCTCATCTTCTACATCGTTTCGACGAGTTTTGCGCAGGACGCCGGCGTGGTCGTCAACCGACCCGAGAGCCGGTCGGCCCTGCCCGTCACGACGCGGTACCTGCCGGTGGCCATCACCAAGATGGGGACCGTCCACGTGGCCGGCCGGGCGATCGGCCCCGACGATGCCGCGGCCATCCGCAGCGCCCTGAAGGACATGGACACGCGAACTGTTGTCATCCAGGCCGACCGCGAAGTCCCGACGGCACTGCTGCTGCGCGTCCTCGACGCCTGCAGGGCCGGCGGCGCCGATGCCGTGAACGTGGCAGCACTGCCCCGGTGACCGGTTCGAACGGATTCAGAGACCATCGGCATGAGAGCGGCCGCAACCCATCGCATCGACGAGACGCCGGCCAAACGGTGGACCCGCCACAGCGCCGCCGTGCTGGCGACGCTCGTGTTGAACGTCCTGCTCGTGGGGTTCCTCGTTGCCTGGATGGGCCGGAGCCGGCGCGGGCGGCCGACGCCGCTGTGGGTCGTGCCGGTCGAGGTCGTGGAGACGGCGCCCGAGGAGATGGACGTGGCAGACGAGACGCGGCCCGACGTCGCCGCCGTGCCCCTTCCGCCGGAACCCGTTCTGCCTGCGCCGCCGCTTCCGGAACGCTCTGCGATGGATCCGCCCCCGTCGGCGGCGCTTCCGCTGATTTTCGATGCGGTGCGAACGCCGTCGCTCCAGGTGCCTCCTTACTCGGTCGAGGTGCCCGAACCGGCCGCCCCTGCACGTCCCGCGCTGCAGGCCAAGCCGGGGCCACGGCGCCAAGTCGGCACGAGCCGGGGGCCGGTCCTCGTCGAACCGCCCAACCTGGCGGACTATTACCCCCGCCGCGCCCGCATGCAGGGCGTCACGGGCAGGACGGGCGTGCGGCTGATCGTCGGCGCCGACGGCCGCGTGACCGACGTCGAGATCCTGAGCAGCACCCCCCCGGGCATCTTCGAGAACGCTGCGCAGCGCGTGGGCCGGTCGCTTCAGTTTCAGCCGGCGCTTCGCAGCGGCCGCCCCGCGGCAGCGGCCGTCTCGCTGAACCTCATCTGGAGGATCGAGTAGTGCGATACTCACGCGGCGCCGTCGCCGCCTTTGCCATCCTGCTTGGCGTCGCGCTGGTCGGCGCCCGGTGCAAGGCCGAAGAGCCGGTCAGGCTGCCTCGGGACCTGGCCGAAGTCCTTTCGGCTGCACAAAAGGACCTGGCGGCCGGCCGTCCCGCCGAGGTCATCCGGCGCCTCAGCGCCTTCCAGGGACAGGACCACGCCCTGCGGCACCTGCTGCTCGGCCACGCGTACGTGCGGCAGTCGGACCTGCCCAAGGCGGCGCGCGCCTACCAGGACGCCCTGGCGATAGACGGTTCGATGAAGGAGGCGGGGCTCGGCCTGGCCCAGGTCCGCGCGCGACAAGGCCAATGGGCCGAGGCGGCCGAATTGCTCGGGCGGTTCGCCTCGCTCGATACCTGCGAAGCCGACCTCCTGCTGCTGTACGCCCAGGCGGCGAGGCAACTGGAGGACCGGCGGCTTAGCGGTCTGCTGGTGACGAAGGGAATCGTTCGCTTTCCGCGCGACGTGCGGTTCCGCCGCCTCGACCTGGCGCTGTGCATCGACGCCGCCGACCAGGCGGGCACCCGTCGGGCGGCCATGCACCTGCTCAAGGCGGATCCGACCGACGCGGCTCTCTGGCAGCACGTCGCGGTGGCGGCGTCCGGGGCCGAGGAGGATGTCGGGCGGATCGCGGCCCTGGAGGCAAGCCTCCTGTGCGATCCGTCGGACCTGGTGCGGCACCGGCGGTTCCTGGCGGCCGAACTCGCGGCCGGAAACTGGCCGACCGTCGTCGGGCACGGTCGGTCGCTCCTGGAAGGCCCTCTCGGCAAGGCCGCCTTGGCCGACGCCGGCACGATGGAACTGCTGCTCGCCGGCGCCGACATGGGACGGCAGGACGACATCCTGGCCGCGTGGCTCGACCGCGTCGGAGAGAAGGCACATACCCGGGCCATGCGTCTGGTGGCGGCGCGGCTGGCGCTCAGGCAGGGCAAGACGAAGGCGGCCCGGGAGGCGCTGGCGCGGCTCATCGAGGCGGGCGAGACCGACCCCGCCGCCTTCCTCTGGGCCGCACATCTGGCCGAGACGGCACAGGACTGGCCGGAAGCCGAGACCCTCTACCGGCGGGCACGCACGCTCAACGGACGTGCCTCGCAACTCGCCACGCTGTACCTGGCCCGCCTGTACCTGCACCGCGAGCGTCGCACGGAGGCCGCGCGGCTGCTCCGCGGGCACCTCGATGTGTACCCCGAGGACGCCCCCGCGCGAGCCCTGCTCGCCCTCGCCGAGGCGGCGGGGGATGAGTGAAGCGCCGAGCCGCCAACTGCACGCTCGGCGGGTGGGGCCAGACGGCTCAGTCGATCTTCCTGGGGTCCAGGACCACGTGCTTGACGGACTGCCGATGACAGGTGTACGTCGCGTGCACCAGGCCGTCGGCGGTCTGGATGACTGCCACCCTATTGCTCATGCACGCATCGCGGGATTACGACCGCTGTTGGTATCAGTTCATGTAGGCCGCGGCGCGCCGCGGCAATCGTCTAGCGTGTCCCACCTGACGACACCGGATAGACGGCTGGAAGAAATCCGCTTCAGAACGCAGCCGCCGTCCCGACCATCGGGACTATGGCGGAGGCGGCCCGCTTCCGGTTTGACAGGGACTTGCTCATAGATGGGTGTCCCCCGAATCCCGGCTGCTGGGCGCAGGCGGCCCGCTTCCGACTTCACAGAGGCCTGCTCATGGGTGTCATCGGAAATCCCCGCGGCTGTCACCCAGGAGCCATCAGTCCGAAACGCGGAACGGTGAGCTGCCATAGGGGAAGCCATCCCTGGTACGGTACGGACCTTCCTGCTCGCGCCCATAACGGTGGAACACCTCCAGGAGCCGTTCAAACTGCTGAACGGGAACATGCTCGACGACCTTGACATGCCCCCTCTCCGAAACGATCTTCTCCACAGGCGGGGGCGGCTTGAAAGACTTTCCTTGGATCAGATAGCTGCGCACCCGATTCTCACGGATATGGCGTAACACACATGTCAACGGGAAGATGACATTCCGCTTCTCGAACGGGTCGCGCCGGTTGAGAGCCTCTCGGTTCGCTCGAACCCAGTCCGCGACCGCCTTCTGGCCTTGCTCGCTTTCCATAGAATACACCCGCTCCTCCGCCTCCACCGACTCGGTCCCGGTAGTCATGTTCATTTCCATCAGCTGCCCTGGCTCTCGTGGGTCGGAGATCAACTCGAGCAGATAGACCCCTTCAGGGGCATGCCGGCGGAAAAACTCCTTGTATCGTTCCAGGATGGGCTGAAGTGTGCGCTGGTCTGGCTCACGGCCATGCAGGCGAAAAACCGCCTCGAGCTGTTCCATGGCCTCGACGGACTGGCTCCCTGCCTTCTGGCCCGAGGACCCCAAGGGATGTCAGGTCATCTCTCCTCGACGAAAAAGCCACACAGGACACCAAAACTTGACATCCTCCCGACGCACGATCCACAAACCCAAGCCGTCGGGCGGGACGTTGACCGAGCCGGTCGGGCCCTCCTGCTTGAGGGCCCTTTGGTGGACCCGGATCCAGTTCCGAATTGCGTCCTTACCCACCTCGTTCTTTTGCCACCAGCCCCGGTTTCGCACTGGAGGGCCGATGATCCAATACGACCGCTCTCGCCTGCCGCCCTCTTCCCCGAGCCGCCCGTCCATCTCAAGAATATAGTGATCCTCAAGAACCCCTTGGTAACGGTCCGAAACCTCCTCCTGGTCTGCTGCACAGCCCGGCATAACCGCCCATGCGACCAAGCCAACAAGGACAACATGAAATCCAAGCGGCACGCTCATGTCCGGATCTCCTCATCGCCTCCGCCGCCTGGCCTCGGAACACGATCGCCCGTTATTCAGTGCCAGGCTCCGGCCCCCTCCTCGTGCCATTCATTGCCATTGGGGACGGTTCCCATGTTTTCGCTCGGTGCTCAAGGTCGCGCAGTCTTGCGTGGGCGGCCGCCCGGTCGCGGGGCCAGCCATCGGCCGCTCAGCGACTCCGGCCGGGCCACGAAGGCCGCGTCGCCCGGCGGGCGGCCCGTCCGGGTCCGCAACCGCAGATGGCTCAAGACCTCGTCATCCTCGCGCTGTCGCGGCGCGCCGAGGCCGCGGCGCAGGAGTGACGCGCCGGAACATACGTCCGGCCCTCCGGTCGGTCGGCAGCACGTGCCGGGATCGCGGCAGCGGATGCTCGACTCGCGTCCGCGTCTCTTACTCCAGTTCGCACCGCAGGCAGTGCGGGTAGTCGCGCACCCTCGTGTCCGGGAGCGCGACGTCGAGGCCCGCGGCGGTCTGCGTGAACGGCAGAGGCGCATCGTGGCCGAGAAGGCGGACCGCGGCGACTTTGGATCCCTCCCGCGAAGCCAGGCTCTTGATCGCGGCCTTGCCGTCGGCGGGCCACGCCATCTGGAAGGCGTAGAGCGTGTTGCCTTTGGCGGTGAACCGGAAGTCCTCGCCGGTCCACTCCTGCTCCTCTTCCTTGAACGAGCCGCTTTCGGGGGCAAGGGCCGGTCCCTCGCCCGCAACGCGCCAGGGGCGGGTCTCGAAGATGCCTTCGCCGTTGACGCCGATCCAGCGGGCCATGCACTCGAGGATGTGGAGGCACTCCTCGTCGAGGGTTCCGTCGGGG
>DATKXP010000152.1:0-5441 GCA_035529015.1 Phycisphaerae bacterium
GCCCAGGACAGCAAGGTCATGCACCTCGACGGCGCCGGCCGCCGCACCAGTTTCAAGATGAACCGCAAGTGCGCCGCCGGCACGGGCGCCTTCATCGAGGAGATCGCGTACCGGCTCGACCTGCCCCTCGGGGACCTGAACGGCCTGGCCGAGCGGTCCACCAGGGACGTGACGCTCGGCAGTTTCTGCACCGTCTTTGCCGCCACCGAGATCCTGGAACGCATCCGCGCGGGCGAAGCGGCCGAGGACATCGTCAAAGGGGCCTTCCGCAGCGTCGTCAAACGCATCTTCGAGATGGACACCGTGGACGGCGCCCTCGTGATGACCGGCGGCGTGGTGGCGTACAATCCGTACCTGACGACGCTCGTGGAGGAGTCGTTCGGGGCAGAGGTCCTCGTGCCGCCCGATCCCCAGCACGTCGGGGCATTCGGAGCCGCCCTGCTGGCACGGGAGCGGGCCCGGAAAGGAGAGCAACCATGCTGATCAGGAATCCCCCCGTCGAGGTCGCCCCCAACCTCCTGATGCTCGGGACGACGGCGTACCCGCTCTTCCTCTGCAAGGGCGACGGCGAGGGCGCCGTCTTTGAAGGCGGAACCGGCGCCATGGGGCCCGTCCTCCGACGCCAACTCAGGCGCCTCGGGATCGACACGAGCACCGTCACGCAGGTGGTCGTCACGCACGCGCACCCCGACCACGTGATGGCCGTCCCGATGCTTCGCGAGATGTTTCCCGGGGTGACGGTCCTGGCGTCGTCGTCGGCCGCCGCCGTCATGTCGGCCGAGAAGGCCATGGCCTTCTTCCAGCAGGTGGACGACGCGCTGACCGCCTCGCTCCTTGCGGCCGGGATGATTACCGACGCCGACCGTCCCCAGCCGCTCGCCGAACCGCGCATCGCCGTGGACCGCATCATCAAGGAGGGCGACACGATCGCCGTCGCAGGCGCCGCCTCGTTCACGGTGCTCGAAACGCCGGGGCACAGCGACGGCAGCCTGAGTTTCCACGACTCCGCCGGCGACGTGCTCCTCATCTCCGACGCCACCGGCTACTACCTGCCCGACGACCAGTACTGGTGGCCGAACTACTTCACCGGCTACGCAACGTACCTGGAATCGATGCGGCGGCTGGCCGGCCTCGGCGCCGGAGTCCTCTGCCTCAGCCATAACGGCGTCGTCACCGGTGTCGAGGACGTGCAGGCCTACTTCGACGGCGCGATTGCCGCCACTGAGGAGTATCACGGGCGCATCGTCGAGGGGACAAAAGCGGGCAAGTCCGTCCGGCAGATTGCCGAAGAACTGGGCGCAGAGGTGTACGAGAAGACGCCGCTCCTGCCGATCGAGTTCTTCCAGAAGAACTGCGGCCTGCTCGTCAAACAGTCGCTGCGGCACGAGGGGTTGAGTGCAGAGGGCCGTTGAGGCCTGGGAAACCAATGTAATCGCGCGTGTGGCACGGCCGGCTTGTCCGGCCGTGGGGAAGCCCTCCGGCACACACGGCTGGACTAGCCAGCCGTGCCACACGGTTTGACTCATTCTACCCGGAGCAACAGAAAGGCCTTGAGAGAGGACTGCCATGCCACAGTCGCGCGTCGTCGGAACCGGCCATTACCTGCCGCCAAGGGTCGTCACGAACTTCGACGTCATGAAAATGATGGAGACCAGTGACGAGTTCATCGTCTCGCGGACGGGCGTCCGCGAGAGGCGGCACGCCGAGGCGGACCAGAGCGCCTCGGACCTGGCGGTTCCCGCGTGCCGCGCGGCCGTCGAGGACGCCGGCATCGACATGGCCGACATCGACCTCCTCATCATGAACACGATCACCCCCGACGCTGCCGACCCGGGGTGCGCGTTCTTCCTCCAGGACAAACTCGGCGTGCCCGGCATCGCCGTCATGGACATCCGCCAGCAGTGCGCCGGCCTGATTTACGGGATGGCCATCGCCGATCATTTCGTCCGGGCGGGGACCTACCGCCATGTGCTCATCGCGTGCAGCGAGGTCCTCTCGAAACGCATGGACGGGTCGTACGACGGCCGCAACATCGCCATCCTTCTGGGCGACGGGGCGGGGGCCGTTGTCGTGGGACCGGCGGACGACGGGCAGAAGGGCATCCTCTCGACCATCCTCCACGCCGACGGCAGTCATGCCAAGGACCTCTATACCGCAGCGCCCGGCAGCGCCCTCGGTCGCGTCGAGCACATCACCAAGGACGACATCGACGCCGGCCGCGTCCATTTCCGGATGGACGGCAAAGCGGTCTTCGTGAACGGCGTCGCGCGGATGTCGGAGGCCGTGTTGGAGTCGTTCCAGGCGAACGGCATCACGATGGACGACATCGACGTGCTCATTCCGCACCAGGCCAACCTGCGGATGCTGGAGGCCATCATCGAACGCACCCAGGCGCCGCAGGAGAAGGTCTTCGTGAACGTCGAGAAGTACGGCAACATGGCGTCGGCGTGCCTGCCCATCGCGTTCGACCAGGCCCGCAAGAACGGCATGGCGGGCGATGGGAAACTCGTGCTGCTCGTGGCCTTCGGCTCCGGCTTCGTCTGGGCCTCGGCGCTGCTGCGGATGTGACGTGGTCTTGGCGGTGGAATGGCCACGCTACGGCTGCTGCGACGCCAGCGTCTGGGCCGCCGTCTCGCGGAGTTTGAACCGCTTGATCTTGCCCGTGGCCGTCTTGGGCAGCGTCTTCACGAACTCCACCCATCGCGGATACTTGTACTTGGCCGTCTTGCTCTTGACGAAGTCCTGAAGTTCCGTCGCCAGCGCATCCGACGGGTCGTGCCCGTCCTTGAGGACGATGTACGCGTACGGCTTGATGAGGCCCTCTGCGTCGGCCGCGGCCGCGATGCCGCTCTCCAAAACCGCCGGGTGCTCCTGAAGCAGCGCCTCGACGTCGGTGGGCCAGACCGCCATGCCGCTGACCTTCATCATGTCGTCGCTGCGGCCGGCGTACCAGAAGTAGCCGTCCTCATCCATCCGGAACTTGTCGTGCGTGTCGATCCACTCGCCCAGGAACGTGTGCTTGGTCTGCTCGTGCTTGTTCCAGTACCCCAGGGCGATGCTGTCGCCCTTGATCAGGAGGTTGCCGATCTCGCCGGTCGGCGCCTCGTTGCCCGCTTCGTCCACGATTCTGGCCTCGTAACCGGGCACGATCTCGCCCGTGCTGCCGGCCTTGGCGCGGCCGGGCCGGTTCGAGATGAAGATGTGCAGGATCTCGGTCGAACCGATGCCGTCGAGAATCTCGACGCCGAAACGGTCGCGCCATTTCTCGAAAATCGGCTTCGGCAGCGGCTCGCCGGCCGAAACGCACATGCGGACGCGGCCCAGGCTCGTCCGCCCCGCTTTCTCGGCCGTATGCAGCAGGGCGGCGTAACTGGTGGGGACGCTGTAGAAGACCGTCGGCCCCTGCGTGTCGATGACCTCGAACACGGTGTCGGGCATGGGCCTGCCGGGCAGAAGCACGTTCGTGCCGCCCATCCGCAGGGCGAAATAAAGGCCGTTGCCAAGGCCGTAGGCGAAGAACAGTTTCGCCACCGAAAAACACACGTCCGATTCCTCCAGCCCCAGGATGTCGCGGGCGTACAGGTCGGCCGCCGCGATCATGTCGTGGTGCAGGTGGATGGCCCCCTTCGGAAACCCCGTTGTGCCGCTGCTGTACAGCCAGAACGCCGCATCGTCTTTGCTGGTATCGACGGGGTCGAGTTGCGGCGAGGCGCCCGCCAGAAGGCCGTCGAGGCTCTCAGGGCCTTCCGCCGCGTCACCCGAAACGTAGATGTGCTCCAGGTACTTGAGATTCCCCCGGATTTCAGCGATGCGGTCCACGAGCGACGAATGCACCACGAGGACCCGCGCGCGGCTGTCGTTGAGCAGATACTCGTAATCGGCCGGCATCAGCAGGGTGTTCATCGGGATGGCCACCGCCCCGATCTTCATCGCCCCGAAAAACGTGAACGGGAATTCGGGCGTATCGGGCACCAGGATGCCCACCCGCTCTTCCATGCGGATGCCGAGGCCTTTCAGGGCGTTTCCGAACCGGTTCACCCCCTCATAGAGGTCGCGGTAGGTGACGGTCCGGTCGCCGCACAGGATGGCGGTCTTTTCGCCCCGGCCCGCGGCGACGTGAGTATCGACAAAGACGGCGGCCGCATTCAGCCGCTCTGGTAACTGGAGGTCAGCCATACCGTTTTCCCCTTGCGGCGACGCGAGACGGCGATTCTAGGCCCCCCGGCCCCGGAGGTCAAGGAAATGTGCGGCCAGGGGGCCCCCAGCCGTACCCGATGCCTCACGCCAAGGCGCCAAGCCGCCAAGAACAGATGCCTCGATTCTGCTTTTTCTTTGCGCCTTTGCGTCTTGGCGTGCGGCCCGCGCCTCGCCGCTCGTGGCTTGCGGCTTGTGGCTTGCGGCTGCCGTTATATACTTTACGAAAACGGCCTTTCTTTGGACCCCCCAAAATGGCGCTTTTCGGCGGGTCGAAGCCCGTTTCTGGCCTGGAAACGGCGTTTCGGCCCTCAAATGTTAAGATAGGCAAGGCAAAACGCGCGTCGTTTTGATCGGTTTCTTGCTCCTTTTTGCTCAAACTTAGTCCGTTCTTCGTCCTTTTTACCCCTTTTTTAACCCCCATGCAGCGGGGTCAATAGGTGCTAAAGTATACAAAATGGCGGGACGGACGAGGCTGGAGGCCGGAGACCGGAGGCTGGAGGCACGGCAAATTGTTAGAACTCTAACAATCGCGGGAGGCGAAAAACGGCCTTGGCGCTATCGAAAAGGGCGATTTCGGCCAAAGGGCCGCGCAAGGCCGGATTCGACGTATGGCCCGAATGCAATATGTCAGGCCGAAAACGGGCGATCCGCGCAAGCGCTTGTGTCGCAAGGACTTACGTCTCGGATGGGGTGGGGGAAGTTGTTAGAACTCTAACAAAAAACGGCAACAGCGACAGATCTTAACGCAGAGCCCGCAGAGGGTAAGGAGAGAACGCGGAGAACGGCAGGGAATTGGGTAACGGCGACGGCAACAGCCCTTTTAGCCGCGCCCCGAAGGGAAGCGGGTATCGGCAGGCCAGCGGCGACGGACCTTAAGCAGCCAGCCACCCTGGCAGGGCAAGCCTGCCGTGGCTTGACCGCGGCACGAGCCGTACCCGTGCCAGGGAGCACGCAGAGGGCACAGAGAGAACGCGGAGAACGGCAAGGAACTGGCTAACGGCAAACAGCGAAAGGCAAGCGGCAAGAGCCTGAAAGGCTCGGATTCATCAGCCCGGGGCAACGCCCTGGGGTGAGGATCAGACCCGCCCACCTGCCAAATCCGTCCTGAAAGGGCGGAACACGTTTCTTCCGCCCCTACAGGGCTCAGGAATGGGTGCGTGTGTGGTTCGGTAACCCAGGGCGTTGCCCTGGGCTACTGGCTTGGCGCCCCGTTGGGGCTGACGGCGGCAGGCGGCAACCCGCCT
>DATKXP010000153.1:0-4859 GCA_035529015.1 Phycisphaerae bacterium
CTCCTGACCGAAGAGGAGTACACCATCATGACCTACACCGGCGTCCTGTCCGGCGCCTTCGACGACATCAGCGACGTCGTGGCCCAGGGCATGACCGTGAGTTACAGCCTGCCGGGCGCCGTCCGGATCACGCCCGAGCCCGCCAGCCTCGCCCTGATCGCCCTCGGAGCGCTCGGTCTCCTGATCCGCCGAAAACGCAAATGAGCGGTCCCCCCAAGGGGACTTCCGAAAACCAACGGGCGGCTCCCCGCGAGCCGCCCGTTCTCTGTGCGCGGCGGGTGGCATGGCCATCCCGAAGCCATGTAGGCCGCGGCGTGCCGCGGCGCGGCGGCGGGTGGCATGGTCAACCCGCAGGGTGACCATGTTCAAAGCCCAGTGCCATGCTTTCGCTGGCGCGCGGCGGCACGTGTCCCCACCCGCCACGCGCACCGCCCGTGTGTGCGAGAGGATTCAGGGAACGCGACGCCGTCTTGCGAGGCCGGACCACCGGGGAAGAGAAAGAGCCGCATCCCGTCTCCCGCAATCCGGTTTATACCAGCGCGAATGGCCGGGTCCGTGAATCGACGCCGACCAACCTTGAGGAGACGCGAACCATGAACCTGACGCGCCGTCGATGTCTCATGCTTCTGGCCGGCATGCTCGTCCTGGGCTCGGTCCAGGCCGCACGTGTCGCCGCCGCAGAAGCGCCGGCTGAAACAGCAACGCCATGCAACGCGGCCACACCGGCGCCGAACCCGTGGACCAAGAGATTGCCCAAGGGATGGTGGCAGAAGCGTCATGAAGAAATCCTGTCGGCGCCCGGACGGGGAGAGGCCCGGATCGTCTTCATCGGCGATTCCATCACGGACGGCTGGGACAGCGAGAAAGGGGGGCTGAAGGTCTGGGAGAAGGAATACGTGCCGATGAAGGCGTTGAATCTCGGCATCAACTGTGACAGCACGCAACACGTGCTCTGGCGCCTGGATCATGGCGAGGTGGACGGCCTCCCGAAACTGAAAGTGGCCGTCGTCATGATCGGCGTCAACAACAAGGGCATCAACCGCCACAACGCCGAGGACATTGCGGCGGGGATCGAGGCGATCTGCGGAAGGCTGAAGAAGAAAGTGCCGCACGCCAGGGTCCTCCTGCTGGGCGTCTTCCCGCGCGGCTTCGGGAAAGACAACAATGACGACGTGAACGGCATCATCGCCAGACTCCACGACGGCAAACAGATCTTTTATCTGAATATCAACGCTGCGCTTCTCAAGACCAAAGGCGCCATTGCCGACCGCGTGGGCCACCTGACCGAAAAAGGCTACGAGGTCTGGGCCGAACAGATCCGCCCGGCACTCAAGAAACTGGTGCAGCAGTAGTACGACAAGGCCACGTCGCCATTTCGCGCGGCGGGTCCCCGGACCCACCGCGCCTCAAAGCCCATGTTCGCCGTTGCCGTTGCTGCCGGTTCCGCATGCCGCACTCAAATGGCCCTCGCCGTTGCCGTCACCCGTCTTTCTCGGCCCTTGCCCAACCCCCGCCAAACCATTACTATGTCCCCATGGTCATGACCGCCGCCTCCATCGCTGCAAACCCGGCCGCAAGTTAAAACGCAACAGATAAGGTGTATGTCGCCGGAACTCGGAACTCCACGCGGAATACTTGCCGGACAGGACATTCCGGAAAGCGGGCGAAACATGAAGACCAGCACGCTGCTCGTTGGATTCCTCTGCCTCGCGGCCATGCCGACTTGGGCGGCCCCTTTCGTGAAGAACGGCGAGGCCGTCGGCGAGTTCATTGTGGGCAATCCCCCCGAACCAGCGGAGTCGTTCGGAACGAAGGATGTGTGCCACTGGATCGAGCAGATCACCGGCGCCAAAGTGCCGATCCTCCACGAACCCAGTAAGCAGGCCAATGTGAAGGTCTTCGTCGGAACGGCCTTTGCCGCCGACTTCAGGAGCGATCTGGAACGGTTGAAGGGCAACGACGGATTCGCGGTGCGTCGCAAGGGCAGTAACGTCCATGTCTTCGGCAGCCGTCCGCGAGGCACCTTGTACGGTCTGTATGCGTTTCTGGAGAAGAACACCGACCTGATCTTCGCTCGGCCGCACGATGCGTTCGGCACCGTTCACGGAAAGACGGCGGATCTGGTGTTGACGGAGACCGACTTCATCGACACGCCTGTGTTCCTCAAGCGGCGTTTCGGCCCCAACTGGCCGGCCCATCGCGGCACGGGTGTGTGGCTGCTGCGGAACCGCGACAATACCCGGGATCATCGGGCATCGTACAAAGGATTCCTGGAACTCGACCTCATCGAGACCTACGGGACGAATTTCGCGGTCCCGATCGCCGACCATCAGGAGAAGCACCCGGAGTACTTCGGCTACAATCCGATCACCCGATCCCGCCGCTTCGTCAAACACGGGGAAGGAACGATGTGCCTGAGCGTTCCCGGATTGCCGGCCATCTGGGCGCAGGGGCTCGCCAGGAACGTCGCCGCGCACGAGGCGAAAGTCGGACGCAAGGTCGACCACATTCGGTTGGGACCGGGGGACAACTGGTTCTGCTGCCAGTGCGAGCAATGCCTGGCTCCGCTCGAGCTGCCGGACGGCTCTCAATTGCAGTGCAAAGACCCCGACTCCATCAAGGATCCGCAGTTTCGCTCCACCCAGATCACGATGTTCATCAACGAGGCGATGAAGACCTGGAAGACACTTCGCCCCGAGATCACCATCCACGTGCTGGCGTACATCCACTTTGCCGAGCCCCCGCGCGTGGCCGTCCATCCGGACCTGGGGATCTGGTTCGCTCCCTATCCGACCAGCAACCTGCACTTCCCGCTGCTGGACCCGCGCCAACCCGAGCCATGGCGATCCAGGTTCCGCAAGTGGTTGACCATGAATGACCGGCTGGGATTCTACGAGTACTTCGAGGCCAAGCCCTCGCCGGACGGCTTCTACGCGGCCGCGAATCTCAGGGCGGTCATGAGCCGGCCCGACCATCGCAACGCGCTCATCTACGCCGAGATGAGCAACGATTTCGGCCGGGACGGGATCGGCAACGGCGAGCTGGGGTGGGACGTGGGATTGATGAACCACTGGGTTTACACGCGGCTGTTCTGGGATCCACGGCAGGATGTCGATTCGCTCTACGCCTACTACATTCAGCGGACCTATCGCGAGGCCGCCCCGCAGATGCTCGCCTACTACCAGCTCATCAAATCCAGTTGGCTGGCGCCAGACAACAAGACCCACAGTTCCTGCCACGCGAGCATCTCGGGCGTTTACAAGGGGCTGATTGTGGACCGCGGTCTGGAGAAGCAGTGCATGCGACTGCTGACCGAGGCCGAAGCAGCCGCTCGGCACCCTCATTCCAAGACCATGATCCGCCGGATGCGCGAGCAGTACGAGGGATTCTCCAAAGGCATGGCGCGGCTGGTCGTCGCCCCTATTCCGGAGATTCGAGGAGAGGCGGACAACTTCGACTCTCTGCAATGGGAGAAGCCGGCTGTCTGCGATGATTTCAAGCTCACCACGCGGACCGGTGAAACGTCGAATGCGCCGCGGCGCACTGCGATTCAGGCCGCGCACGACGGCAAGTCGCTCTTTCTGCGGTTCCGCATGGAGACCACGAAGGCGGACGGCCGGGACGCGATCGTGCCCGTGGACGGGGAAGAACGGTGGCCGGTGGGAGACCATGTCGAGCTGTGGCTTTTCGACGGCGGCGCTCGCTACGTGTTCGCGTTCAACGCCAACGGCGCGAAATATGATGCCAGAAACCTGGATCGCACCTGGGATTCCCAGTGGGATCTGAAGGTCCGAAGAACCGTGTCCGGGTGGGAGGCGATCGCCACGCTGCCGCTGTCGACCTTCGGATTCGCGCCGGGCAAAGCGACGAGTTGCCGTTGGTTCTGCACGCGCGAGATCGGCCGGGAGAAAGGGGAATCGGAGCATGTGTCCTATCAGGGCCTCCCGCTGAACTACCGCAAGTTCCCGATCGTCGTTGAATAGGTCTGGAGTGCCATCGATGAAACCGACCGTGATCCTCGTCATCGCTCTATGGGCGCACGTGGCGCCGGCTGCCGCGCCGCCTGCCATGAGTTTCTCATCCGGTGAGCCCGGGGACTACTTCACCCGGGATACGGCAGGGCGCGTGCGGGTCGCCTCGGTGGACGGTGGGCAGGCCATGGTTCTTGCCGATTCGACCGCTCGACTTGGCGACATGACCGTCAAGCCGGCCACCAAGTACACGCTGAGCCTGACCGCCGCGTTCGAGGGCGATGTGGAGTCGATAGAGGAGAATCCCCGGTTCGAGATCTTCACCCGCCCCGAACAGACCGGCCCGCGTCTGCCTTCGCGACAGATCCAGTTCTTCGATGCCGCGGGCAAGTCCACCGGACGGTCTGTGGTGTACGCCATGCCGTTCAGGAACCGTCGAACCTACCAGGATGTGTTCCATACGCCGGTGGACGCGGTGATCGCGCGGGTCGGCCTGACATCCGGCAAAGGCGTCCGGTTGGTGCTGTCGAGACTGGAGATCGCGGAAACTCCCGACGAGGCGGCGATGAACGCGAATCCGGCGTTTCGACTCGGACCGTGGAACTACTCCGGTTGGCGGAACATCGCCGACGGCGGACGGTTGATCCAGCGAGACGGCAAGACCGTTCTCGACACGAAGTATGGGTCCACCGGGCAGATGATTCCCTTGTCCGAACCGGGCACGTACGCGCTGTCGGCGATCGCCACCGGCAACGGGTACAACTCTGTGGTGATTGTCCGAGTGTACGACCGGCAGGGCAAGATGCTCATGCAGGCCTCCACGCGACGCTACGGTCCGCGATCCTACTTCGTGCCGCCGAAGAACGCTGCCTACGCATCCTTTCTGGT
>DATKXP010000154.1:0-2009 GCA_035529015.1 Phycisphaerae bacterium
TATCGGGCGGCGCGTCGGCGGGGGCCGAAGCGGGAGATGTCGGCGGCCGAGCCTGGCCGCCGCGCGGTGGGCAGGATTGCCCGCCGCTTCAGCCGTCCAGGATCGACTCGACTTTCCCCTGGTCCACGTCCATGATGTAGCGGATGCCGCTGACCTGGGCGGCCTCCGGCGTCAGGGCGGCGATGTCGTCCCGCGAGAGATGCTCGAGCGAGAACTTCCGGCTGCCGGCCATGAGTTGGCGCAGGCCCTGGTCGAGGCGTTCGTAGTAGGTATACAGGCCGAGGGCGCCCGTCGGGAGTTTCTCGAATTCCTCATCGCCCAGTTCTTTCCGCAGCGAGCCTGCCGTGACGAAGATCTCCTCTTTCGAGTTGCCGAACCGCTCGATGTAGACGGGCACCTGGTTTTCTTCGAGGGTGCGTCCGATGGTCTTTCCGACCATCGCCGCGGCGATCGGCGCGCGGGCCATGCCGACCAGTTTGACGAACGGCGCCCCCATGGCCAGGCCCTTGAAGATCTGATCCTCGAACGCGAACCCGCCGGCCACTGCGATGGCGGGAAGGTGCTGGCCCTTGTCGGCGAGTTTTTTTGCGTAGCGGTACAGCAGCGAGTGCAGGTGTACCGGCGGCATGCCCCACTCGTTCATCATCCGCCACGGGCTCATGCCCGTCCCGCCGCCCGCGCCGTCCACGGTCAGCAGGTCGAGTTTGTATCGCGAGCCGAACAGGACGGCCCGCGCGAGGTCGGCCGGCCGGTACGCACCGGTCTTGAGGAAGATGTACTTGGCGCCGGCTTTGCGTAACTGTTCGACCCGCTGGGCGAAGGACTCCTCGGTCACCATTCCGACGCGGGAGTGCCGCTCGAACTCCTTGAACGCGCCCCGCTCGAACTCCTTGATGACGTCGGGGTCGGTCGGGTCGGGCAGGACAAGATAGCCTCGCTCGTGGAGGAGTTGGGCCTGCTTGAGGTCGCGGATTTTCACCTCGCCGCCGATGTCCTTGGCGCCCTGGCCCCACTTGAGTTCCACGCACTCGACGCCGAGTTTCTCGATGGCGTACTCCTGGGTGCCCAGGCGGGTGTCCTCGATGTTCGCCTGCACGATGATGGCGCCGTACCCGTCGCGCTGATGGTCTTTGTAGAGTTGGACGCGGCGCTTCAGGTCCGCCGTGTCCACCACCCTGCCGTTCTTGAACACGGCCTCCGGGTCCATGCCGACGACGTTCTCGCCGATGGTGAGACCGGTGCCCGCGAGAGCCGATCCGATGGCGAGTCCTTCCCAGTTGTTCTTGGCGATGTTGGTCGAGCCGATGCCGGGGATGATCCACGGGCGGCGGAACCGGATGCCGCCGTCGTGCCCGAAGGCGACTTCGAGGTTGACGGCGGGGAAAATGGCCTTGTCGCTGTCGGCCTCGATGCCGTGGGCGCCTGCGGCGGTTCCCATGATGTTGAAGTGGGAGTAGTCCACGGGATAGGACTTTTCGGCCGCCGTGGTGATGACGCCGAACGGCTGCGGATAGATGACCTCGTGTCCGCGATAGGCGCTCTTGCCGATCTCGCACATTCCGATGCAGCCGTCCACGCAGGTCACGCACATGCCGGACGAGGGCACCACGGAGCCCTCCGTGCGGTTCTTCGTGAGGGTGGCCGCCGAGGCGTTCGTTTTGGAAAGCGTCGTGATCATCAGAGTCGGCTCCTTTGTGGGTTACTTGTCTGGTGCGATTTCGCAGGCAACACAGGGGTCCATGTAGCACATCATGTCGTCGAACGGGTCTTTGCCGATGCAGGGCGGGGTCAGGTTCGCACAGCCGCCGCAGATCGCCTTCTCCGGCTCGTTATACGTGCAGCGAAGTTGGCAGGCCGGGCAGATGTACATGCAGCCGCCGCACTGCCGGCAGACGTCCGACTTGATGTCGAACGGCGTGCCGATGCTCCGCGTCTGGCCGCGACCGCGGAAGCCGATGGCCTTGGCCATCATCTGCTCCTCGCACATCCGCACGCACAGGCCGCACAGA
>DATKXP010000155.1:0-14470 GCA_035529015.1 Phycisphaerae bacterium
GCGGCTCGGTGGCGGTCGCGGCTCGGTGGCGGTCGCGGCTCGGTGGCGGTCGCGGCTCGGTGGCGGTCGCGGCTCAGTTTGGACCTACCCCATCAACTTCGCCAGGGCCGCCTGGAACGGCTCGCGGACGCCGCCCAGCCACTTGGCGGCGGCGTCGGCGCGCTTCGTCAGGAGCGCGAGGCCGAGCCGGCCGGGGCCGCCCACCAGTTTCTTCGACTTGAGGTTCTTGACGGGGTCGCGGTCGGAGAGTTCCTCCAGGTGCGCGGCAACGCGGCGGTAGGCGTCGCGGAAGGGGACGCCGTCGGCGACGAGTTCCAGCGCCCGGTCGGTGGCGTAGATCTCGGGCGGGAAACCGGCGCGCAAGTTCTCCTCGATGACCTCCAGTTTCTCGAACGTGAGGCGCATGACGGAGAGCGACCCGGCGGTGGCTTCGACGCCGCGCATGAAGGGGCCTTTGGTCTCCTGGACGTCGCGGTTGTAGCCCGAGGGCAGGGCCCGCAGGATGCCGGCGATCTGCCCCTCGGCGCCGAGGACGGCGGCGGCCTTGGCCCGCACGAGTTCCAGGCCGCAGGGGTTGCGTTTCTGCGGCATCATCGACGAGCCGGTGCACAACTCCTTCGGGATGCGGAAGTAGCCGAACTCGGGCGTCGAGCCGATGGCCAGGTCGGTCGCCAGGCGCGAGAGGTCCACCATGACCTGGGCGCACGCCTGAAGGGTCGCGAGTTCCGCCTTGCCGCGCGAGTTCGCACAGTAGAGGACGTTGTTCTGGACCTTCGCGAAGCCCAGAAGGTCGGCCACCACATGGCGGTCGAGCGGCAGGGCCGACCCGTAGGCGGCGCCCGAACCGAGAGGCGACTGGTCGGTGAGCGTGTGGGCGGCCTTGAGGAGTTCCAGATCATCGAGGAGCGCCTCGGCCCACGCCCCGGCCCAGAGGCCCAGGCTCGACGGCATGGCAATCTGCATGTGGGTGCGGCCGGGCATCGGGACGAACTCGTGCTGTTTGGCGAAGGCCGCCAGCGCCCGCACCAGGGCGATGACGCGCTCGGCCAGAACGTGCAGCCGCTCTTTGCCCCAGAGGCGCAGGTCCACGAGGACCTGGTCGTTGCGGCTGCGGCCGGTGTGAAGTTTCTTGCCGAGGGCGCCGAGTTTCTTCGTGAGGTACTCTTCGACGGCCGTGTGGACGTCTTCCTGCTCGGGGCGGATGGCGAACCGTCCGGCGGCGAAATCCTTGAGGACCGCTTTCAAGCCCTTGAGGAGCCGGTCGCGCTCCGCCGCCTTCAGGATGCCGACCTTGGCGAGCATCGTCGCATGGGCGGCCGAGCCCAGACAGTCGGCGCGGACCAGGGCGCGGTCGAGGAGGTGGTCCTCGCCGACGGTGAACTGCTCGATCTCGGGATCGATTGCGTAGCCTTTGTCCCAGAGTTTGGCCATGACGACGAACCTCCATGGCGCGAGAACGGTGCCCCGCGGCATCCACGCGCCGCGCAAGCGCGGCGGCTGAACCCGGCCTCGCCATGATAACACGATCGGGTGCGAGGCAGCATACCCCGCACCCGATAGGATTTCAATACGTGCGCCCGGTCGGGGCTCGGTGCGGGCATCGCTACTCGATGCCGCCTCGGCGGGCGAGGATCTGGAACGGCAGGCCGCGGATCGTGGCGGCGTCCTTGGCCATCTGCTGCGAGAACCCGCTCGACTTGATGGACCGGATCTCGGGCGAGAACAGGCTCGTCGCGCTCTCGCGCTTCGCGATCTCGATGTTGCCCTTGTACAGGCCGACCTTGTACGTGCCGTTCATGAATCGCGACGCCGCCAGGCAGAACGCGTCGAGTTCCTTCTTCAAGGGGTGGAACCACATGCCGTGGTACACCAGGTAGGCCCACTTGCGGTCGACGACGGCCTTGAACTCGAGTTCGTCCTTCGTCAGGCAGAACTGTTCGAGGTCGCGGTGGAGCCGGAGGATGACGTGTGCGGCGGGGGCCTCGTAGATCTCGCGGCTCTTGAGGTCCATGATGCCGTCTTCGAACATGTCGATGCGGCCGACGCCATTGCGACCTGCGATGGCGTTCAACTGCGGCACGAGTTCGCCCAGCGGCAGATCCTTGCCGTTCAGGGCCGTCGGGATGCCCTCGGTGAAGGTGAGCGAGATCTGCTCGACCTTGTCGGGGGCCTTCTCGGGCGGGACGAGCCACATCCAGATATCGTCGGGCAGTTCCTGGTCGAGGCCGATGGCGCCGGAGGCGATGCTTCGGCACCACAGGGTCTTGTCGTCGCCGCCCTCGATCTGCTCATCGACCGGCACGCCCCAGGCCTCGCACAGGGCCCGTTCCTGGGCACGCAGGAGGTCGAAGTCGCGGACCGGCACCAGGACCGTGCAGTCCGGGGCGAACATCTTGAACACGTTGTGCATGCGGTACTGGTCGTTGCCCTTGCCGGTGGAGCCTTCCATGAGGGCGTCGCACCCGAGTTCGGTGCCCTTCTTGGCGACCTCGCGGGCCACCAGTTGGCGGGTCATGGAGGTCGAGACCGGGTACCCCTCGTAATCGGAGTTCGCGCGGATGGCCTTGGCGAGCCAGTTCTCGGTGAACTCCTCGGTCAGGTCGATCATGATCGGCTTGAAGCCGAGCGTCTTGGCCTTGGCGTTGCCGGTATCGATCTCCTCCTGCCCCTGGCCCACGTCGCAGGTGATGGGGACGATGTTTTCGTCTTTGACGTTGTACTTGCGGCGCAGCAGTTCGATGCACAGGCTCGAATCCAGACCGCCCGAGTAGGCCAGCGCCACCCGTTTGACCTGGGGCACGGGCGTTGCCATGACCTTGGCTTCGATTTCCTTGACGTCCATAGTCCGTCCTTTCTGTTGAACGGCCGATGAGTCCCCTTGCGCGGGGCATCTTGTAGCGTGCAGACCCGGTCCTGTCAATGGGATTGTGGAGGCGGGTCCCGGTCAGGCCGTGGCCGCCGGGCGTACTCGCTGAAGGCGCCGGATCACGCCGTTCCGCGCGTGTGTTGGACCTGCCTCTCCCAGTCGGCGAGCAGTGCCTTGAGGCGCTGCGCGTCGTCGGGCCGGGCCGCCAGGAGGTCTTTCTTCTCGGCGGGGTCGGCAGCCAGGTCGAACATCCATTCGCTGAATGCGTCGCCGTCGGTCAGGGAGAGATACTTCAGGTCGGCGCTTCGGACGGCCCGCCAGGTCCGCTCGCCGCGTCGGTTGCGCCAGAAGAGGTCGCGGGGCGTGTCGCCGCCCCCGCTTCGCACGCGGCCGAGGATGTCGATGCCGTCGAGCGGCAGGTACTTCGCCACCGGCGCGACGGCGGCCCCGGCCATCGAAGCGGTCAGGTCCATCGTGATGCACGTCTGGTCCGAGACGGCGCCCTTCGGCAGGACGCCGGGCCACCGGGCGATGCACGGCACGTGGATGCCGCCCTCGTACAGGCTGCTCTTGTGGCCGGAGAACGGGGCGTTGCTGGCCTTCGGGTTGCCGCCGTTGTCGCTGGCGAAGATGACGAGCGTATCGTCGGCCAGACCGCTTGAGCCGAGGGCCTTCAGGATTTTCCCCACGCCCTTGTCCATGTGCTCGACCAGCGCGACGTACCCGGCGCGGTCGCCCTTGTCCCACTCCTCTTTCGAGAGGAGCCGGGGACGGCGGTCGTCCGGTCCCTGGTACGGGCTGTGCGGCGCCGTGTAGGCGACGTAGAGGAAGAACGGTTGCCCGGCCCGCTGCCGCTTGAGGAACGCCACCGACTCGTCGGTGATGAGGTCGGTCATGTGCGCGTCGCGCTCGACGGGCTTATCGTCCTCGAAAAGGACGTGGCGGCCGGTGACCTCCGCGTGGTGGAAGTAGTCGCAGTTGCCGCCCAGGATGCCGAGGAAATGATCGAACCCGTGATGCTTCGGGAGGAACTTCGCCTCGTACCCCAGGTGCCATTTGCCGTAGACGGCGGTCGTGTAGCCGCGGTCCTTGAGCATCCGCGGCAGCGTCGAGAAGTCGGCGGGCAGGCCCAGGTCGTGGGCCTCGGCCAGGCGCACCGCATCGTCGTAGCGGCCGACGTTATCGGTGCCGATGGCGCACTCCAGGCCGCCCACGCGGTGCAGGTACCGGCCGGTCAAGAGGGCGGTCCGCGTGGGCGTGCACTCGGCGGCGGCGGCGTAGTAGTTGGTGAAGCGGACGCCTTCGGACGCCAGCGCATCGATGCACGGGGTCTTCAGGTCCGTGCCGCCGTAGCACCCCAGGTCGGCGTAGCCCTGGTCGTCGGAGAGGATCAGGAGGATGTTCGGCCGGCGTCCGGCCGGGCGTCCTCCGGGTTCGCAGCCTGCGCCGAGGGCGGCCAAGGCTGCCATGCCGGCCGCCTGCCTGACGAAGGTGCGTCGGGTTTGCTTGCTGGGCATCGGGGTACCTCCTCGCGGCGGGCAAGCCCGCCGGCTAAATGGGGCGCATCGTACGCCGAGCCCGACGCGGCAGCGTCGGGTTACGCTCATCGGCCGTGGCCCCCGTCGAGCCCGACGCGGCAGCGTCGGGTTTGCTTATCGGCCGTGGCCCCCCGAGCCCGACGCGGCAGCGTCGGGTTACGCTCATCGGCCATGGCCCCCCGAGCCCGACGCGGCAGCGTCGGGTTACGCTCATCGGCCGTGGCCCCCGTCGAGCCCGACGCGGTAGCGTCGGGTTACGCTCATCGGCCATGCCCCGCCGAGCCCGACGCGGCAGCGTCGGGTTACACACATCGGCCGTGGCCCCCGTCGAGCCCGACGCGGCAGCGTCGGGTTACACACATCGGCCGTGGCACGTGCCAGGCCGGGTGTTGATACCCCGCCGCTCCCGCGGCGGGCTCGGGCGGCGGGCTCGGGCGGCGGGCTCGAAGCCGGCTCGGGCGATGTTAACGGCTTTCGTCGCGGGCGTCGGGGGCGACGATGTTGCCCTGTTCGATGATCTTGCTCTTGCCGGCGTCGATGGCCGGGTGTTTGCCGGGCGCGGCGCGCGAGAGGTCGGTCATGACGTTCCCTTGCACCAGAATCCGCTCACACGTGCCGGTGGCCTTGACGGCCTCGGCCGCAAGCCCCGTGAACACATTGCCCGAGATGGCGACGTCGCGCGTCGCATCGAGGACGACGCCGGCGGCTTCGTCGTCGCGTTTGCGGCCGCCGCCGATGTGGGCGTTCGAGAAGTTGTTGGCCGCAATGGTGATGCGGCCCGCCTTGGGTCCGACTCGCACGCCGAACTGCTTGACCATGGTGAAGGTGTTGGCCGAGACGGCGCAGCCCCAGGCGTCCACGAGGTCCACCCCGCCGCCGCCCTCGTGGGCGATCACGTTCGCGCTGACGGTGATGCCGTAGCAGTCGCGGTCAATCACGACGGCCGTGCCGCTGCACTCCTCGATCATGTTGCCCGAGAGGACCGACCCGTAGGTGTTCTCGATGACGACGCCGTGGCGGGTGTGGTCGTCGAGGTTGTTGCCGGTCATGCAGAGGTTGAACGAATCGATGCACCGCAGGGCGTCCTGGTTCTCCTCGAACTGGCTGGAGGCGACGACGATGTCGTGGCAGCGAAGGAGGTTCAGGCCGGCCGCCTTGTTGTAGGTGATGATGCAGTCGGAGACGCGGGGGTCCTCGTAACAGTCGGTCAGGTTGATGCCGTGGCCGCCGTTGTGGTCCACCGCGAGTCCGTGGATGAAGATCTCGTTGACGCCCTGGGCGAGGAGGCCGTCGCCGCTGGAGTCGGAGCCGCTGATGCGGAAGTTGGCCAACTGGACGCGCCAGACGCGTTTGCTGCGGCTCTTCTCGCTGTAGCCTTCGGGGCGGATGATGAGCGCCGGCTGCCCGTCGGTGTTCTTGTTGACGATGTGCGTGGCGGTGCCGGCGCCCTCGACGCGCGTGTCGGGCCGCGCGAGGACCAGCGGCCGCGTGATCTCGACCGTCCCCGGCGGCAGGCGGACCAGGCCGCCGGTTGCAGGAACGGCGTCGAAGGCCGCCTGGAGGTCGGCGAACGCCGAGGCGTCGATGACGGCTGGCGGCGCCTTCTCGGCGGCGTGCGCGGCGGCCGCCGCGAGAACGAGTATGGCAAGCATCATCGCCTGTTCGGCGCGTGAGCGTGAGATTCGCATTGGCTGCTCCTTCACAGAACGCGGCGGGCAAGCCCGCCGGCTAAATCGGGCGCGGCGCACGAGCCCGCCGGCTAAATCGGGCGCGGCGCACGAGCCCGCCGGCTAAATCGGGCGCGGCGCACGAGCCCGCCCGCTAAATCGGGCGCGGCGCACGAGCCCGCCGGCTAAATCGGGCGCGGCGCACGTCGAGCCCGACGCGGCAGCGTCGGGTTACACACATCGGCCGTGGCACGTGCCAAGCCGGGTGTTGATACCCCGCCGCTCCCGCGGCGGGCTCGGGCGGCCAGCGTCGGGTTCGTACGCTACCGAATGACTTCGGGCTTGGCGAAGTCGGTCTTCATCACCGGCGGCAGGCGCCACACGTGGTCGCCGGTGCGGTTTGTGAAATACAGGAACGATTCGGACAGTTCAAACGGATTCCCGTCGGCCCAGAAGGCGTAGAAGTCGGGGTGCGCATCGACCGGCCGCCGGGCGTACGCGTGGTTGAAGCGGCTGCGGGCGGTCAGGTCGCGGACCTTCTTCCACGTCTCGCCCTGGTCGCGGCTGATCCACATGGCCATCTCGCCGCCGGTGCCGTATGGCTGCGGGCCCTTTTCGGTGGGGCCGATGATCCGCCACGTGCCGTCAGCCTCGATGTACAGCGACCCCATGTCGTAGTTGTGGTCGGACGTGGTGACGGCATGGAAGGCCCACTTGCCGCCGGTCCAGTGGGCGATGGTCCACTCGCGCGGGTCGTTCGCGGGCCCCGGCTTGTGCCCGCCGCTGGTCACGTACAGGACGACGGGCCGGCCCTGGGCGTCGAGGCCGATGTCTTTCATGTAGACGTTGCGCCCGTGGCGTTGGTAATCGCGGACGAGGGCGGCGTTCTCGACCGTCTCGAGCGGCGTGGCGACGGGCTCGCCGGCGGCGGTCTTCCAGGTCGTGCCCCAGTCGTCGGTCCGGAGGACGTACAGGTTGGTCCGCTTGTCCACGTTGCCGCCGGGGTGGCAGTTGAAGGCCGTGACGAGGGTGCCGCCTCGCTCATACGTGACCTGGTAGTGGCCGCCGAAGCCGGCGAGTTTGCGGGTGGGGCTCCAGGTGCGGCCGTCGGGGCTCGTTTCCCAGTAGAGTTCGCGCCCCTTGGTGTACTTCGTGAAGCAGTGCAGGAAGCCCCGGCCCTCGATCCACCACGGCTGGGGATACGCCACGATGCCTTCCCAGACGCGTTCGAATCGGTCGATGCTGTACGGTTCGATGCTGCGGTACTTGAAGCCGGGCCGGTGGTTGGCGCGTCCGCTGACGAAGACCCAGACGTGGCCCTGGCCGTCGAGGCAGATGCTGGGGTTGTCGTGCGGATCGTTCACGCCGCCCTTGTCGTGGACGATGGTGGGGCGGGGCACGACGCCCCGCTCGTGGTCGTAGTACGAGACCATGGCCAGCAGGTGCCGCTTCTTCGCCTCGGGCGTCCCGCCGTAGACGAAGAAGGTCTTGTTGGCCTTGGCCGAATAGACGGCCAGCGGGACGTGCTTGGCGGTATAGGTGCCCAGGCCGCCGGAGTACTTGTCTCCGTACTCGCCGGAGAATTGGCCGAGGGTGAACCAGATGCCGCGGTACCCGTCGGCCTTCGGAAACGGCCCCGGCTCGGCCGCAGCGAAACCGGCGAGCAACGCGACGAGGATGATCGCCTGCTCGGCGCCGATACGTGTGGTTTGCACGGCTGGCTCCTCACAGCGCGCGTCGAGCAAGCGCGGCAGCTAACGCGGCGCGCGTCGAGCCCGACGCAGAAGCGTCGGGTTACGCTCATCGGCCGTGGCACGTGCCATGCCGGGTGTTGATACCCCGCCGCTCCCGCGGCGGGCTCGACCGGCGGGCTTCCGCGGCGGGCTCGGGCGGCGGGCTCGACCGGCGGGCTTCCGCGGCGGGTCGAGAGACCCGCCGCGCGAGGACGCCGCGTCGGGTTACTCGTCGAGGAGGCGGCGAAGTTGGAGGTCCTTCAGCGCCGCCTTCGTGTGCCACATCGCGATGCCCAGCGGGATCGAGTCCTCGACCTCGATCCGCACGTCCACCTTGCGTTTGCCCGGCTGGGCATCGATGACCTGCTTGCCGTCGATCCACGCCCGGATGCTGTTGTCGCGGACGCGCAGCAGGATGTCGTACCACTGGCCGCTCTTGAACTCGTAGTAGGTGCTCGTCTCGTTCTCCGAGGCGTCCATGTGGTCGAGCGACGAGATGCCCACCAGCCCGCCGCCCCAGCCGCCGCAGATCAACGTGGCGTGCGAGTCCTTGTACGGGAACGTGAGGCCGCAGAAGAAGTCGTCGCCCTCGACGCGCATGGCCCGCAGCGAGATCTCGTAGTCGATATGCGGCAGGTCGTCGCGCTGGCCGGCCCACGTGATGCCGGTCATGTCGCCGGTGCCCATGTTGAGAGTGATTTGTCCGTCTTCGACGACGACCTTGCCCTCGCCGCCGAACTCGGTGGATTTCCAATGCTTGAGCGTCTTGCCGTCGAAGAGGCTCTCCCAACCTTTGTCGGTGTCGGTGGTGGTGGCGGGCGGCGGCTCTTCGGGGGGTTTCTCGGCCGGCGTTTCGGCAGGCTTCTCGGCGGGCGGCGTCTCCGGCGGCTTCGCCTTTTCGCGGCACCCCGTCAGAAGACTCGGGGCCACCAGGACCAACGTCACCAGCAGCATCCACGCGACGGCGTGTCGATCGGTGATTGATGGCTTACGCATTGCCGACTCCTTTCTTCTCAGGTTCTCTGACACGCGGTGAATCGCCCACCGCTCGCCTGCGCTCGCGGCTCGGAAGAGCGAATCCCAGCCGCGAGCGCAGGCGAGCGGGCCTCGCCGACCTCGATTTCCCCGAACCGGTCCGGCGCGGGCGACCTACTTCGCCGCGCCCTTCGCGGCACGGTCGGGGTCGAGTTCAACCTTCGCCAGGTAACTGTCGTAGTCGCTCATCCGGTCGCGGTGCCACTCGGCGGTGGCGTCGAGGCCGGCGTTCATCGCAACGGCGGCCTCGGTTGTGTGGTAGCCGACGTACCAGGCGTACCATCGGGTGTCCGGCGGGGTCGGCACGGCCACGCGTTCGAGGTTGCGGATGAGGAAATCGAGTTCGCTCTCGCCTTCGAGGCGCGCGTCGAGCGTCTCCTGCTGACCGGCCACGACCGACCGGTAGATGAGGTTCCAATGGGCGGCCGTGCGGAGCCACGTCACGCGGTGACCGGTCCGTGCGTAGTCGGCGAGCATGATCCGAAGGCGTTTGTCGAGTTCCTCCGTGAAGGGCTTCCACACCTTCTCGGGCATCGAGAAGGCCGAGAGGTTCGCGGTGCCGGCCTTTTCGAGTCCGGCCTCCTCGGCCGCAGCACGGTTCCGCAGAAGGGCGAACAAGGCGGCGGCCCGAAGCGCCTGCTGCAGCGGCACGGGATCGCCCGTGCTGGCGGCGTCGATGCCGAGACTCAGTTCCTTCGACAGGACGGCGGCGGCGGCGGGGTAGGCACGCCCGCCCAATCGGCCGAGGGCGCGGCGATGCTCCGGCCCGGCGATGGGGAAGGTGGCCAGGTCCTCGAACGGCCTGACCAGGCCGCCCAGCGCCTGCCGGGCGACACCCGGCGCCGCAGAGTTCAGCACCAGGTCCTGGGCGGCTCGCGTGAACTGGACGGCGACGGCCGCCGTGCGGGCGGGCCGATACGTCTTCACGGCATCGAGGGCCCTGTCGGCGCGGACGATCAGGCCGAGGTCGTCGCCTCGCGGCACGGCGCCGGCCAACAGGGGCAACCCCTCGTCGGGCGCGGCGGGCAGTTTCAGGCCGGCTTGCTCGACCTCCTTCTTGAAGAGGGCCGCCTGACGCTTGTAGCACTCGAGGAGTTTCGGAGACATCCCCTTGGGCGGCCAATCACGCTGCATCTTCTGGAACCTGGCGGCGACGGCCCGGCAGGAGCGGCGCGCCTGGTCGCCCAGGGCCGCCTCGGTGGCCGTATCCGACGCCTCGAGTTTCGGCACGAGGAGGTAGAGCGTCTGCACGAGGCCGCCGGCGGCCCCCTGTATGAGGCCCGCCGCCTCGATACGCCGCCGAAACTGGTCCTCGGCCTGAACGATCTGGAGGTTCGCGTACCCTTCTGCGCGCCGCAAGGGGCTCTGCATCGCCTCCAGCGCCGAGGCCAGTCCGGTTTGGCGCAACGCCAGGTACTCCGGCGTGATAATCTTGCTGGCCTGCAGGCTCCGGGCCAGGTCGGCCGCCTCCTCAATCTGGCCGAGGAACTGGCGCGCCTGCGGCCGCGCGCTCGCCACCGCGAACCCCGCCTCGACGGCGGCGGCAAAGCGTTCCAGGTACCGGCTGATGGTGGTCCAGTCGTCGCCTTCGAGGCCGGCGGCCACCTTCTTGATGTTGGCGATGCGGGCTTTCTCGGCGTCGGTGATGGGCGGCGCTTCGGCGGGTTCGGGCATCTCGCCATCCGGCGGTGCGTCCTCGGCCTTCGTCTCGTCCTTCGCCGGGGCGTCTTTCCGGAGCACCAACCGGGCATCGCGAGCCGCCGCCAGCCCTTGCACGAACTGGCCGAGGATCTCCGCCAACGACGACTTGTCCAGGGTTTGTGGCGGCAGCGCCGCCAGGCGTTTGGCCGCCTCGCCCGTCTGTTCGATGCCCGCCCTGGCCTTTTCGAGCGCCGCCTTCGCCGCCGCGCGGTCGCCGGCGTCGGCATCGGCCTTGGCTTCGCGGGCCTCGGCGTCCGAGAGCGACTCGAACAGGGTATCCAACACGCGCAGGTTGTTCGCGAGGTACTGGCCGAACACGTCCACCTGGTACTTCGGCGTGTCGGCGGGCATCTGCCAGCCGAAGGTCAGACAGGTGGCGGCCATGCGGCGGGTGTGGAGGCGGGCATCGGCCTCGAGCGGTTTGGGCTTCGACCCGGCCGGCCGATGCGACAACCGCTTCAGTTCCTTCTCCAGAGACGCCAGCGCCGTATCGTGCCACATCGCCTGGCACGTGATCCGTTTGCCCTTGACGTCGTACGGCCCCATCTGGTGCCTGACCTTTTCGAGTTCGTCAAGGAGCCGGCGGCGTGCGGCCGCGTCTCGCGTCCGGCGCAGGGCGGCGTCGAGGTTGACGGCCTGGGTGGTGAGTTCCGCGAGCGTCGGCGGGCCGATGGCGGTCGTCTGGGCGCAGAGCGGGACCGAGAGCAGCGCCACCGTCACGGCCATCAGGATGGAACGTCGCATGTCCGTGTTCCCACGACACGCCCGTCGGACGCGTTTCGGTCAGAGGCGTACGCTTGGATTCTCAGCAGCGGGCGGCACGAAGTCCAGTCCCGCCTTGGTTAAACCCGCCGGGCGAGGTCGTAGACCCGCATGATTTCATCGGTGGCCGGGCGGTAATCGAAGCGGCGGAGCACCTCCTTGGGCCGGCGCTCACCCATCTGCCGCGCGCCGGCCGGGTCCGACGCCAGGCGGCCCATCGCCTCGGCCAGCGGACCGGCGGCCGACGACGCCGCGTCGCCCGGCGCGGGAGGCCGAAGCAGAAGGCCGTTCTCGCCGTCGCGGACCACCTCGCGGGCGCCGCCGATGTCATAGGTCACCGCCGGTCGCCGGCACAGGCCGGCCTGCGGCAACACGCGCGCCAGACCCTCCCTCAGACTCGCATGGACCACGGCGTCGGCCGCCCAGAGGATGCCCGGTATCTGGTCGCGCGACACGAGGCCCAGGAACCGGACGCGGTCGGCGATGCCAAGCCGTTCGGCCTCGGCCTCGAGGCGCGGCCGCAGGACGCCGTCGCCCGCCAGGACCAGCACCGCGTGCGGGCAGCCTTGCGCGACGCGCGCGAACGCCGGCAGCACGAACGCGTGCCCTTTCAGGTGAAACAGGCGTGCCACTTTGGCGAAGACGAAGGCGGCAGGCCCGACGCCCCACCCGGCGCGAACGCGGTCGCGCTCGCCCTCGGCGGCGCGGAACCGCTCGGTGTCCATCGCGCTGTAGACCACGTCGATGCGGTCGCGCGGCGCCAGCCCCGCCGCCGCAGCACGGTCGGCCATGTCCTCACAGACCGCGATGAGACGGTGCGACCAACGGGCCGCACGCCGTTCCGCCGTCCGATAGCCCCAATTCGCCAGGCGGCCATGGTACGCGTCGAAAGGCAGCCCGTGGATGGTGTGGACGATGCACGGCACGCCGGCGGCGCGTGCAGCGCGGCGGCCAAGGATCCCCGCCTTCGCGGAATGGGTGTGAACCACGTCGGGGCGCTCGTCGCGGAAGTGCTTCGCGAGGTCGGCCAGCGCCACGAGGTCGTGGTACGGATGGACCGCCCGTCGCATGGCCGGCACGAGGACCGTCCGAAACGGCATGGCGGCGGCCTCTTCGAGCAGGCTGCCCTCCGGTCCGAGCGGCGGCCCCGTCAGCAGGACCACCTCGTGACCGAGCCGCGACTGCGCCAGGCCCGTCAGGATCGTGTTCTCCTGGGCCCCGCCGAGGATCAGCCGCGTGATGACGTGAACGATTTTCATCGAGCGTTCTCGATTCCCGGACCCGCGATTCCCGGTTGCGGCCGCGACGGCTCGGCCATCGGCGAATCCGCCATGAGCAATCTGAGATCTGAAATCGCAAATCTCAGATGGTACGTGTTCAGCGTTGCACGCGCCACCAAGAGGGTGGCACGGCAGCGGCGGAGCCGCGGCCGTGTGCCGCGTCGCGCCGAGTGCGTCTGCACGGCCCAAGGGCCGTGCCACCCTGCTAAACACATGCCTCAGATGCAATCAGCCGCGCTGCCATCTGTAATCTGAAATCTCAGATCTCAGATGGCCTCAGTACCGCACTTCCATCAGGCAGAGCCCCTTGGCCGGCGCGCACGGGCCGGCGGCCGCCCGGTCCCGGGCGGCGAGCACCTCGGCGACCCATTCGGGCGGTCGATGCCCGCGTCCCACCTCGGTCAGCGTGCCGACGAGGTTGCGGACCATCCGGTAGAGGAACCCGTCGCCTTCGACGTCGAGAAGGAGTTGGTGCCCGTCCTCGGTGACGTCGAACCGGAAGATCTCGCGGACCGTGTCTTCGCGGCCCGATCCGCCCGTCTCGAAACTCCTGAAGTCGTGCCGGCCGACGAGCAGCCCCGCCCCTGTCTGCATCGGCTCGACCTCGAGCGGCCGATGCCAGTGCCAGACGAACCGTTCCTCGAAAACGGGCTTGATCGGGCCGCGATAGATCCGGTAGCGGTAGTGTTTGCCGGCGGCGTCGCGCGACGGGCGGAAGGAAAGGGGCGCCTCGGCCATCTCGACGACGGCGATATCGGCCGGCAGCCGGCTGTTCAGCGCCGCCTGGAGGCGGGGGACCTCGATGCGGTGCTCGGTCCGGAAGGCTGCCACCTGCCCCCGCGCGTGGACGCCGGCATCGGTGCGGCTGGCGCCCTCGACGGCGGTTCGCTCGCCCAGAATCGTCGCCAGCAATTCGGCGAGCGTCCCCTGGACCGTTGCCAGCCCCGGCTGCTCCTGCCACCCGTGGTAGGCGGTGCCGTCGTACCGGACCGTCATGCGGATGCATCGCATGGCGAGGAGTGTAGCGTGTCGGCGTGGCGCGGTCATCAACAAAGCGGCGCAGGCGCTGGACGGTCCTTCCCGTGGCCGGTAGAGTGGGGCGGATGACACGCGCGACGACGGAAAAAGGCGAGGCGAAGCGCAGCGTCGCGTGGCGCGTCGCGAAGTCGCTCGTGCGGATTGCCGTGGGCGTGTACGTGGGCATCTGCCTGGTGCTGTTTGCGTTTCAGTCGCATCTGCTCTACCATCCGCTCCGCGAGATCGAGCGCACGCCCGAGCGCGTGGGCCTTTCGTACGAGGAGGTGACACTGCGGACGCCCGACGGCGTGCGCCTTGCCGCATGGTACGTCCCGGCGGGTGAAGCGCGCGGCACGGTCCTGTTCTGCCACGGCAACGCGGGGAACATCTCGCACCGCGTCAGCACGGTCGAGATCCTGAACCGCCTTCGGATGAACGTGTTTCTGTTCGATTACCGCGGCTACGGAGCCAGCGAGGGCGGCCCGAGCGAGGCCGGCATGTACCGCGACGCCGAAACGGCGTGGCGGCACGTGGTTGAGGAGCGCGGCGTCGCGCCGGGCGACCTCATCCTCCACGGCCGGTCGCTGGGCGGGGCGGTGGCGGCCGAGTTGGCCGAGAGGCATCCGCCGCGGGCCCTCATCCTGGAATCGACCTTCACCAGCGTGCCGGACGTGGCCGCCGATCTGTATCCATGGCTGCCGATGCGGCTGCTCGCGCGGTTCCAGTACGACACGCTCGCGCGAATCGGCCGCATCGCGTGCCCCAAACTCATCGTCCACAGCCGCGGCGACGACCTCATTCCGTTCGAGCACGGCGGGCGGCTGTTCGAGGCGGCCGCCGAACCCAAGACGTGGCTCGAAATCACCGGCCG
>DATKXP010000156.1:0-7781 GCA_035529015.1 Phycisphaerae bacterium
CGGGACCGGAAGGCCGAGGTTCGAGCCGAGCGCACCGGTCTGCTGCTTGAAGGCGTTGTCGATCTTGTCGTAGTCGTTGGAGTCCACCACGCCGTCGTAGGTGAAGTCGCCCACCCCCCACCGCCAACCACCCGCGGGCGGCGCGGGATTCTGCGGGTCGTACCGGGCGTACGTGTTGTCAAGCAGGTCGTAGTCGTTCGAGTCAATCACCCCGTCGAGGTCCGCATCGCCCCACCACGTGTACTTCACCAGGACCGACTCCGCCGACACCGGCTCGCCATCCAGGTCCGTCAGACCGCCGATCTTGGGGTTCGGATCGTTATTGTCGATGACGGCGAGTGCCGTCAGCGCCATGGCTGCCGCGGCGCTGGAGGCGATGCCGGGCCCGTCCCAGTAACCGGTGGGCCCGTCCCGAAGACCGGACCGGACCCAGCCGACGATCTCGTCAAACGGGCTGGTGCCGCCCGTGTAATCGACCACCAGGTTGTTGTCGGCCAGGTCGAGGGTGCCCGCGGGCGCGCCGTGCAGGTCGGGGTCAATCGTCAGGGCGTTCGTGACGAGGGTGTTGATTCCCACGGCGGCCGCCGTGGCCGTGCCGCCGCTCGCGAGCCTGATACCGGCCAGATGTTGGGCGTGCCGGAAGTTGACGACCGCGTCGGCGCCGTGGACTTCGACCGTCAGGTTCCTGACGGGCGGGGCGCCCTGGCCGCCGCCGTCCGTGTCGATGTTGGTTGTGCCGTCGATGGCCCGGAGGCTGGCCAGCGCCGCCGGCTCCTGGGGACCGCCGACCGTGAGCGTGGCGGGGCCTTCCTTGACAAGCATGGCCGTGGGCTCGTTCATCCGAAGTGTCCCACCCAGCGTCAGGTCGGCCGTCTCGGTGCGGATCGTCCCGATCAACCCGAGCACGTCGGTATCGCCTGCGACCGCCAGGCTGTAGCCGGGGCCGCCCGTCACCGTCAGCGTGGCGTTCTCCTGGAGTTCGAGGCCGGCGATCGAGAGAACGGGGTCGGCGGCGGCTGACCCGTCCACGTCGATGCCGCCGGTGCCCCGGACGGTCACGTCGTCGGGGAACTCGACGTCGCTGTCGTGCCGCAGGTTGACCACGCCGCCCGCCAGGGTGATGTGCCGGGCGTTCAGGGCCCGGGCGTCGCCGAGTTCGAGGATGCCCTCGGCAACCTCCATGTCCTGGCCCCAGTAGTTGAGATTGGCCGCAGAGACGACCATCTTGCCGGGGCCGACCTTCATGCCGACGCCGCCGCCTTCCAGTTGGCCTTCGGCGTCGAGCGAGAAGACCTTGCCGGCGCTAACGTCAAAGGTGCCGCCGCCCCCGTCGATAACGAAGATACGTCCGGGGTGCGCGGCAAACGACCCGGCGGCGCGGAAGGCACCGCGGTTCAGGACGATGTCCTGGTCCGGATCGCCCAGATTCGCATCGCTGCTGACTTGGAGGACGGGCGTCGGCCCCGTGCCGCCGCCCTCGCCGACAACGATATCGGCTCGGAACGTGTTGGGCGCGGCCAGGACGAGCGTCGCCTGGGGCGCACCCCCGTCGGCGAGTGCCCGAACGTGAAGTTCGGAAGCATCTCCGCTGACCCCGCCGGCCAGCGTCAACGTCCGACCCGCGACGACCTCGAAGGCGGCCCCGTCGAACACCTCGACCCATCGGCTCGTCGTGAACGTGGACGTGGCCTGAACGATCCCCCCGGCAAGGACCAGGCGGCCGGCGGGGTGGCCGAAGCGCGCGTCGCTGTCGGCGGCAACCCGGGCGGAGCAGATGGTGGTCGGGCCGCTATAGGTGTTGAGCCCCGACAGGGTCAGAACAGGGTCCAGAAATGGAGCGAACGCCCACCACGGCAGCGAGTAACTTGAGACGGTCAGGGCGACGGGAGCCACGCCGTTGTCCACGATGTTGGCGGCGATCTGCAGGTCCTGCCGGACGTGGATGACGAGTTCGGGATCCTCGGGCACCATGCCGCCGGCCGTCAACTGTCCATTGCTGATGACGGCGGGGGGTCCGGCCAGACCCTGGACGGCGGGCCCCTCGGTCCCCACAGCGCCGGCAGTCAGCGTGCAGAGCAGGCCGCCGCTTGTGATGTCGAGCGAGTGCCCCTGCAGGTTGAGCGTCGCATCGCCGACCATCTTGAGCGAGTTGATCGTGTTGGAGAACCAGAGCACATCCGGCGCGCTGAGCAGGACGTTCTCCCACGCGCCGGCCGTTTTGATGTCGCTCGCGTAAAAGGGCAGAGCGACAACGCCCATCCCCACGCCGTAGGTGGCAAAGTTCTGGCCGAGCCAGTCGTTGACGACGGCCCATCCGCCGATCAGTCCGCCCCAGTCGCGCGGCGGGCCGGCCGGGTGGTTGATGCGGATGATGTCTGCCGAACCCAGTTCCCAGCCCAGGAACTCGACGGTCGTACCGGGAGCGCGGACCAGTGTGCCGATGTCAAGCGTTGGCGCAGCCCCGCCGGGGAAATTCGCCACCGCGAGGCTGCAGGAGCCCTTGACCAACTCCACGCGCGGAATCGCCTCGGTCGTTGCCGCCGCATTCCCATGCAGACCCAGTCCACCGCCAAACAGTTGCACGGGACTGGCCACGCGGTTGCCCACGTTCGTGACGGCGTTGTCCAGCCCGATGACGGCGCCCAGATGCGCCTCGAAGCGGGTGGCCCCCAGAACCGTTGCCCCGCCCCTGAGGTTCAACCCGGACGCCTCGCCGTACGGAACGGTGGGGTAGACGATGACCGCTCCCTGGATGGGGTTGCTCGGCGCCGTGAGTTCAACGCCCAGGTACATGCCGTCCAGGACGAAGTCGCGGCCGACGCCGCCCGAGACACCGCCCGACAGCACGAGTTCCAATTCCAGTTCTCGCTCGTCGGCGTTCTCGATCCAGAGCGTATCGCTGAGCAAGATGGGCGCAGCGATTTCGTGGCGGCCGAATCCCTCGATGGAAGCCCCGCCCCCACCGCCGTCGAACGTGAGCGATCCCTCGCCCGGGCCCGGCGCCAGCGTGAACCGGGGCGAGTTCCAGTCCAGGTCCTTCAGGAGGATGCGGCCGACCGTGACCGGCGCGTTGACATCGACCGTGACCGGAGCCGAGAGGAACAGGTCAAACAGCGCCCCGTCGCCGGGACCGTCGGGATACCCCGGCGGGGCCCAATTCCCCACATCGGTCCACGATCCATCGTCATCGGTCAGCCACCAGTAGTCCGTCTGCGCCGCTGCCGGACTCACCGCCAGCAGCAGCCAGGCGACAGCGACCGCCAGGTTTCGACGCTGCATATCAGACCCCTCATCCACCTCGGGCCGCAGTGCGGCACGGCTTCCCGCGTTCCACCGGCAGAGCGTCTACGGTGGACCTTCGTTGCCCTATGGCGGGGCGGCGGCAAGCGAACACGCCTGTCGTCGTAAACCGGAACCGCCGGCCCGACCGCTGCCGCTGAAGGACCCCTCTCCAGCCTGGAATGATGAAAGGGGCTGGGCCGCCGCCGGGCGGGCTCAGCCCGAGCGCGCATAACCCCTCACCATGATTCTACACACAATTGCCCCGAAGTCAAATTTCGCGGGTCCCTGTAAGGCCCGTCCGACACCGCCGTGCCCCCGAGAATCGCCACGATGGCATGGCATACGGGAACGCCGTGCCTCGCTGGAAAAAGATTCTTCGGCGCTGCGCCAGCCGCACACGGCCGCCCCCGATGGCCCCCGACGGCCCGCTCGCTTGACACCCGGCACAGACCTCCCTAGACTGTCCGGTTCCGCGGGACGGATCTGCCGCGGCAGGGGGCGGGCCATGGACCGTTTCGAGTATCGAGAGGGCCGACTGTACTGCGAGGACCTCCCCGCAGCCGACTTGGCCCGCCGCTTCGGCACGCCGCTCTACCTGTACAGCGCCGAGACGCTGCGGCAGCACTATCGCAAACTCGCGTCGGCCTTCGCAGCCGTCGAGCCGCTCATCTGCTACTCGGTCAAGGTTTGCTCGAACATCCACATCCTGCGGCTGCTGAAGGACGAGGGCTGCGGCTTCGACATCGTCTCCGGCGGCGAACTGCACCGCGTCATCGAGGCGGGCGGCGACCCCGCCACGTGCTGCTACGCCGGCGTCGCCAAGACCGACGACGAGATCCGCTTCGCACTCGACGCCGGGATCCTCCTGTTCAACGTCGAAAGCGAGGCCGAACTCGAAAACCTCGCACGCCTCGCCCAAGAGACAAGGCGGCCGGCACGGGCAGCCCTCCGCGTCAACCCCGACGTCGACCCCAAGACCCACCGCTACGTCGCCACCGGCAAGAAACAGACCAAGTTCGGCGTGGACCTGGAACGGGCCGACCGGGTATTCCGCGATTTCGCCGCCTCGACCGGCGCCGAGCACGTTGCCCTGACGGGCATCCAGGCTCACATCGGGTCGCAGATCACGACGGTCGAGCCGTACGTCCAGGCGCTCGAGAAGATCGTGGCGCTGATCGACCGCCTTCGCGCAGCCGGGCACGAGATCACCACGCTTGACTTTGGCGGCGGGTTCGGCGCCGATTACGAGACCGGCGAGGCGCCCCAGGCCCAGGCCTTTGCGTCGGCCATCGTCCCGGTCCTGGAGGGTCGCGGCCTTCGGATCATCATGGAGCCGGGGCGGTTCATCGCCGGCAACGCCGGCATCCTCATCACCCAGGTCCAGTACGTCAAGGCGGGGGGCGACCGCACGTTCCTTCTGTGCGACAGCGGCATGCACCAACTCATCCGGCCGGCCCTGTACGGGTCGTACCATCACATCTGGCCGCTCGAGCCGGGCGAGGACTTCGTGCCCGAACAGCGGAGCCGCGACGAGGCGCTGGCCGGCACCGAGCCGGTGGACGTGGTCGGCCCGATTTGCGAATCGTCCGACTTCTTCGCCAAGGATCGCCACCTGCCGCCGGTGGCGCGCGGCGATTACCTGGCCGTCTTCTGCGCCGGGGCGTACGGCATGGCGATGGCGTCGGAGTACAACTCGTTTCCGCGTCCGGCCGAGGTGCTGGTCGAGGGCGCCGAGGCCCGCCTCATCCGCCGCCGCGGCACCTACGCCGACCTTACCGCACCCGAAAAGGACGTGTGATGCCCCCGGCCCATACCGTAAGGTCGCCGGGTGGCACGGTCACCCGCAAGGGTGGCCGTGGTTTGCGATCCGGGCACACGGCCGCCCCGATGGGGCTGCCGTGCCACCCGCTGCGAGCCCCGACCGGGAGGTCGGGGTCACTCTCGGCCGTGCGGGCGTGTGCCTACCTGGCCGGCGGCAGGACGATCTCGACCTGGCCGGGACCGTCGCGGTCGAGGTGGACGTCCAGGACGGCCCGGCGGCCGTCGGATTGGGCCGTGATCCGATGCGTCCCGAGAAACGCCCGGACCCTCACCTTGCCGCGCGCGTCGGTGCGGCCCGCCGCGTCGGTCCGCCACAGGTGGTTGATGAGCCGGTCGAGCACCTTGTAGGCGGGTTTGGGCGACAGGTCGGCCCGCAACAGGCCCGCCGGCGCATTCTGCCACGCGAACCGATCCGACAGGTCCCACCACGTGATGCTTACCACCTTCGGATGGGCAAAGGCGGCCGTGTAGAAATGGCGGACGGCCTCGGCCTGCTCGGCCTCCGTCTCGGGCCGACCCAGCAGCGTGACCGCCGAGACGTGGACCGGCCGTCCCACCGAGCCGCATCGGGCGAGCGTCTGCCGGACGCGCCCGAGCGGCCAGGCGCCGTCGTGCTGGTGAGCCGTGACGGCGATGCCGTCGAGCCGCACGTCCGCGGCGCCGATCTGTTTGGCGATCTCGACGAGCGCCTCGGGGTCATCGCCGCTGATGAGCAGCCGTCCGCGCGGCTCGGCCTCGGCCGCCCAGCGAAGCACCTGGGCCGTCTCGATCTCGCCCCGCCCAACGCGAACCCGCTCGGCCGGCGCATGGACCACGTCCCACCAGGCCACCGTCTCGCGGTACCGTGCCACGGTCCGCTGCACGTGGTCGCGGACGGCGTCGCGGGCCTCCTCACCGGTCATCTGGCCGACCCACGGCGGCACAGCCTGTTCCCACAGCAGCGGATGGCCCCTGACGGCGATGCCGCGCTCGCGGCACCACTCGACGGCCGCATCGAGCCGTTCCACGTCCGGCCGGCCGCGGCGCTTCTCAAGCACCGACCAGTACAGCGGGACCGTCGCCAGGTTGAAGAGCGCCTGGAACCGGCGCTCGTAGAGGGCGTTCTTCTTCGCGTCGTCCCACTGGCGGAAGGCGAAGAGGTTGCAGCCGAAGCCGAAATCGTGCCGCTGCTGGACGACCTCGACGTCGGCCCCCGCCACCGGCCTGCCCTCGGCATCGACGACGTGCACGCTGACGTCGCGCTGGCGCCAGTTGCGAATGTCGTTCTCGAGGCGCGCATTGCGGATGCGTTCGTCTTCGATCTGCGTTGCCAGGCGCCGGCTCCGGGAGAGCAACTCGGCGACCTCGAGGGTGGCGGCCGCGAGTCCCCGGCGCGCCAGCGGCTCCTCGCCGGCCGTCTCCCACAGATCGTGTCGGCGGACGAGCGAACGCGCCACGCGTTCGGTCTCCACGGCGAGCACCTCCGAGAAGCCTCGGGCCGCCTCGACCGCCATGTGCTGGGCCGCACGCACCGCCTCCGCATCCAGGTCCTCGGCCACCGCTACGCGCCAGAGCGACACCATGGCCTGGAAGAAGGTGCGGCCGAGGTTGCGTGCGCCCTCGTACTCGGCGAACGTGACGTATCCCTCGGGCGTCTCGGCCAGGCGCGGCAGTGCGGCCTCCAGGTCGGCCACGAGTCCGGCGACTTCCCCGGCGAGGAACTCGGCCGCCTCACCGCGCTCCTCCACCGTGACGGGCTCCGCCAGGCCGCACGCCGCCTCCAGGGTATGCGGGCACGCGGCCTGGTGCCGCACATCGAGCGGCTGGTCCTTCGCGTTCGCCACACGGACGCTCGCGGCCCACTCGCCACCGTAATCGACCACCCGCACCAGCATCCGGTGCCAGCCCCGCGCCAACTCGACCGTGACCCTGTCCTCGTCGGCGCGCCACGGCCTCTTGACGTCGCGGCGGTGGACGGTGCGTCCGTCAATGTCCACGCGGACGGCATCGTCGCTGCCGATCCGCAAGGTGTACGCTGCGTCGGTCGGGCACTCGAAGAAGACGTGGAGCAAGGCCGTACCGGACGGCGGCTCAGGATAGAGCGCTCGGAGGTCGATGCGTCCCTGCGGCTGGGCCTGGACGGGCAGCCACACGGCGCCGGAGGCGAAAAGGCCGGGGTATCCGGCGAAGTCCGCCGGCAGGTGCGGCGCATCGAGACGCGTGCCCTGAATCGGGCCGCACACCGCCCACTCGCGGAGGAACCCCCCCGTGCCGCGCGCCGCGCACGGCACCGCCGCCGCCGACAGCCACCCAGCCGCCAGCGCCAGCCGCAGCAGGAACCCGTCGGGCACGCGACGCATAGGCATTCCTTCGGATGCGCAGAGGCGTCCCGTTAAACCCACGAAGCGGAGGGAGGTCGCGGCTGAACCGGCCGGGCCTAGTACTACGACGCTACGTTCCGCGCGGCGGCCTTCCCAGGCCGCCGCGAACGCAGTTTACGCCTGTTCCTGGTGGCCTGGGAAGGCCACCAGGCGGACAACAAGGCGAAGTGGCGTTGCAGGGCTAGGCTTGCCCCTTGGCGTAGAGGGCGAGGGCCGCGATGCGGGCCGCAAGCCGGGCGGCGGCGAAGTCGCTCGCCAAGTCGCCCGAGGGCGCCAGTTCCACCACGTCGGCGCCCACCACGCGGCGATGCCGGAAAA
>DATKXP010000157.1:0-10977 GCA_035529015.1 Phycisphaerae bacterium
ACCGGCGCCATCCTCTACGTGTCGAACACCTCGCTTCCGGAAACCACGATCGACGGGTACTTCATCTACAAGCACGACGACCGCGTCGAGGCCGACGGCAACAACGCCGACATCTACACCTTCGGCTGCCGGGTGGCCGGCGCGCCCGGCGAGCACTGGCGATACCACGCCGAACTGGCCCCACAGTTCGGGCACAAGAACGGCACCAACATCTGCGCGCTCGGCTTCAACGGCCAGGTGGAGTACGCCTTCGGCGACGACCTCGACAACCGCCTCCACGCCGGGTACGAGTACCGCAGCGGCGACGACGACCCCGACGGCGCCTTCGACATCCTCTGGGCCCGTGTCGCGCAATGGAGCGACGTGTTCACCGGCGAGATCGACGTCCTCGAAGGCCAGTCGCACCGGTCGGCGAACCTTCACCGCCTCCACTACGGTTGGGGCTGCAAGCCCGCCAGAAACGTGGACCTTATGGTCAACCACCAGCTGCTGTTCGCCGACCGGAACCCCTTCGGCGGTATGGCGGGCTTCACGGACGACGGCGGGTTCCGCGGCCACCTCCTCGCCGCCATCGCGAAACAGACCTTGGGCGAGCACGTCAAGCACCACCTGAAGGGCGAGGTGTTCCTGCCCGGCGACTACTACGACAACACCCGCAACGACGTCGCGCTCTGGATGCGGTACGAGATCGTGTTCAGTTGGTAGGGCGCCGCACCCGCGCGGTCGGGGTTCTGTCCGCCCCGCAGGGGCGCCTGCCATGTAGCCACGCGGCGCGAGCCCGTGGTGGCGGAGGCGGAAGAAAACCCAGAGCCCCGCCAGGGGCGACTGACTCCGCAGACCCCCTCCGGGACTCGGACAGTTCTCTGCGCCCGAGATTTCCCTTTCCTGCGATTTGACATTTCAGGGAACCATGCTATACTTGGCAAGTCTGGGGGAGGGTCTGTCATGTCTGCACGAAGCGGGTCTCGGCGTATTTGCGGGTGTGCACTCAGCGCGATGGTTTTGCTCATAGGGGCGCTCGGCGCGCTGTTGATCCTCGGCGGCGCTGCGCACGCGGACTCGGACTACTGGTGGCAGGCGCCCGAGATGAGCGCCGACGGCGCCGAGGGCGTGGGCGGCCGCCCCCCCGCGTGGATCGCCGACGATTTCGAGTGGACGGACGGTGTGCCCATCGAGGAGATCCGAATCTGGGCGGTGGGGTGGCTCGGGGGCGACCGGCCACCCACGTTCCGCGTCGGCATCTTTGCCGACGACCCGACCGGCCTGATCGGCGCGACGCCGGGCGACGAACTCTGGAGCGCCGTGTGGGCCCCCGGCGAGTACACGCGGACGCACGTGGCCCCATGCCTCCCCTGGAACTTCGTGCCGCCGCACGCAAGCGGCGTCGGATCGGGCAGAATAATTCTCACAGGAGGATTGCCGCCAGACCCCGGTATCTACGCCTACCATCTGCCGCTGGCCACGCCCTTTCTGCCGCACGACCCGGGCACCGGCACCCAGAGGTACTGGCTTGGATTGCTCCGGGAAGAAGACGATTGGGCCCCACAGTGGCGCACGGCCGAAGCCCAGACGGCCGAGCCGGCCAGGTTGGGCTGCCGGTTCGACCAGGCCGACTACCTCGCGGAGGCTTTCGAACTTGAGGTATACCACTCGTCCGGACAGTCTTACAGAGTCCCGTTGGTCCAACATCCCTGGGTCAAGATTACGCAGATGGGCCCCGAGGAATGGCTGTTCGAGTGCGACGAAGGCCCTTCGCCGGATTCTGACTACGACGACGTGCGACTGACGCTCTTCGGCCCGCTCGACCACATCACCGGGCTTCGTGTGGAACAGCCCGGGACCTACAGCCTTCGCTCGGAACTGTTGTGTATGGGGGACACCATATTCTACAACGCGAACGACCACATCGGTGAGGTCGTCATGTTCGATCCGGGTTGGGTGGCCTGGACGCTTTTCTATGACGAACCGGTGGACTTCGCCTTCGCGGTCATCCCCGAGCCAGCCACGCTGGGGCTGCTGGCAGCGGGCCTGCTTGTAGCCGCAGCGCGGCAGCGCCGAGTCCGTCGGTTCAGCCGCCGCCCATAACCGCTGTCCTGACAGAGCGTCGCCTCTCACTTCCAGCCAGATACCACCTTGCCTGAACGCACCCCGGTGGTACAGTATCCCAAACGGCTCACGGCGGTCGTGAGCGCCAGGCCATCGGAGAAGCGTCTGCCGAGGCGGGGGAAAACGCATGGCTGCCGAGACACGTCGCACGTTCGTCAAGCGCGCTGCCGCAGGCGTCGGGGCGGCGATGGGGATGGCGGCCGCAGGGCCGCTAGGTCAAGCATTGGGGGCTGACACCATGTTCCGCGCAAAGTTCGCCATCTGCAACGAGACGTTCGGCGACTGGCCCTTTGACCGGGCCTTTGCCCTGGCGGCCGAGTGCGGCTACCAGGGCATCGAGATCGCACCGTTTACGGTCTCGAATGACGTGACCGACATCCCGGCGGCGCGGCGAACCGAGATCCGACGCCAGGCCGAAAAGGCCGGCCTCAAGGTCGCGGGCCTCCACTGGCTGCTCGCCAAGACCAAGGGCTTCCACCTCACCCACCCCGACGCCGCCGTCCGCCGTAAGACGGCCGAGTACCTGGGCGCCCTGGCCCGATTCTGCGCCGACTTGGGCGGGCGCCTGCTCATCTTCGGGTCGCCCCAACAGCGGAACCTCCTCAAGGGCGTGGTGCGCGAAGAGGGGGCGAACCATGCCGTCGAGGTCATCCGCGCGGCCCTGCCGGCCCTGGAGAAGGCCGACGTGACGCTGGCTATGGAACCGCTCTCGCCGAAGATCACCAACTTCCTGAGCACGGCCGCCGAGGCGGTCGAACTGATTAAGCGTATCGACTCGCCCCGCTGCCGGCTGATCCTCGACTGCAACGCCATGGCCACCGAGTCGAGCCCGCACGCCGACCTGATCCGCCGCCACCGCGCGCATCTGGTCCACTTCCACGCCAACGACCCGTGCAGCCTCGGGCCGGGATTTGGCGACCTGGACTTTGTTCCGATCCTCGCGGCCCTTCGCGACATCGCCTACTCAGGCTGGATCTCGGTCGAAGTCTTCGACTACACCCCCGGCCCCGAACGCCTCGCCCGCGAGAGCATCCGGTACATGAAGGAGTGCCTGGCCAAGGCGAAGTAGCGTAAGGGGGAAAAACACGCTGTGAAGCGGGTCCGACGACGTGACCTGGTGACATCCGTCGGTTTCGGCGCGGCAGCGCTGGCTCTGGGTTGCCGCGCGGCGCGCGAGACAGGCTCACGAAGTCCACACCGCAGGCCCAACGTCCTCTTTCGAAGCGCCTCAACCATCGCACCGGCCACCCCACAAGACCACGGGCCGAGTTGACACGGACTTCCTGACAGCGCCCCCCGGCAGCGCCTGTTGATTGGCATGGGGTCACGGTCTATAATCGCCGGCTCATGTTCGGACCTGCGCGAACCGCGAAACGTGCCACGCTGCTTGTGGCGGCGATCGCCGCCCTGACCGGCGCGGTGGCTCGCGGTGCCGATGCGCCCGGCGGCCGCACGAAGATCACCTTCTGGAACCTCTTCACGGCCGGCGACTCGCTCCGGGTCGTGACGGACCTCGTCAACCGTTTCAATGAGCGGCAGACGGCGTACTTCGTCGAGCAGGTGGACATCCCGTACTCGCACATCCACACGAAGATCCTGCCGGCGGTGGCGGGGAACGTGCCGCCCGACGTCTCGATCTTCGACCGGTTCCTGGTCGCGAGTTTCGCCGGCCGCGGGGCGTTTCGACCGCTCGACGATCTGGTCGGGCGCGAAGGCCTCCGCGCCGAGGACTTCTTCAAGGCCCCATGGGAGGAGTGCTTCTACGGCAACCGGCAGTTCGCCGTCCCGTACGATACCGACGTCCGCGTCCTCTACTACAACAAGAAGGCCTTCCGCGAGGCGGGCCTCGACCCGGAGAAGCCGCCGAAAACCTGGAGCGAGTTGCGCGTCTGCTCGCAGCGGCTGACGAAACGCCGGCCCGACGGCAGGTTCGACCAGGTCGGCTATGCCCCTGCGTGGGGCAACGTGGGTTCCCTCTACCTGTACGGGTGGCAGAAGGGCGGGCGGTTCCTCTCCGAGGACGGCCGCACCGTCATGCTCAACCACCCGAAGAACGTCGAGGCGCTCCAGTGGATCCGCGATTTCACGCTTCAGTATGATCTCGAGCACCTGCTGTCGCTCCAGGCGGGGTTCGGCGACTGGGGAAGCCATCCCCAGAATCCCTTCATTACCGGCCGCGTCGCCATGATCGTCCTCGACGTGGGGCAACTGAGCACGATCCAGAAGTACGGGGCCCACCTCGACTGGGCCGCCGCCCCGTGTCCGTATGCCGACGACGGCGTCCCGGCCACGTGGTCGGGCGGCTTCAGCCTGGTCATCCCGAAAGGGTCGGGCTGTGTTGAGGGCGCGTGGGCCTTCTGCCGCCACATCCTGACGGACGAGTCGCAGCGGTACATGGCCACCTCGAGCAACAAACTGCCCGCTCTCAAGGGCGCTTCGGACGACCCGTTCTTCCAGTCGAGCGCGTTCTGGCGATTGGCCATCCGCGAGATGAACCACTCGCTGTACCGGCCGATTACCCCCGTCGGCCAGACGATCGCCACCGAGATGCAGACCGCTGTTGACCACGTGATCCACCAGAAACTGACGCCCCAGGAGGCCCTCGACGTTGCCAACGCCGTCTGCCAGGAGACGCTCGACCGGTTTCTCGAGAAGACCGAAGCCGAGCCGATCGACTGGCGGATCTGGGCGACCGCCATCGCGGGAGCCGTCGGCCTGCTCATCGCCGTCCGGGGATGGTACTCCTACCGGCGCATCAAGGCCATGCAACTGGGACGCAGGCAGGCCGTGGCGGGGTACCTGTTCGCGGCGCCCGCGATTCTGGGTCTGGCGATCTTTGTGATCGGCCCGGTCATTGCGGCCCTGGTCTACAGTTTCACCCGCTACGAGATCATCACGTCCGCCTCGTGGGTGGGGCTGGAGAACTATCGGGAACTGTTTACCGAGGACCGCTACTTCCTCAAGGCCCTCTGGAATACGTTCTACTTCACGGGCATCAGTGTGCCGGTGAACATCACGCTGAGCCTGACGCTCGCGCTGCTTCTGAACCGCGAGATCGGCGGGCGGTCGTTCTATCGGACGGCCTTCTACCTGCCGACGGTCGTGCCGCTGGTCGCCGGGAGCCTCCTGTGGATGTGGCTGTTCAACGGCGAGTTCGGCCTCATCAACATCGCCCTGAGCTACCTGGGCCTGCCGGACGTGCCGTGGCTGACGAGCGAGTACTGCTCGAAGCCGGCGATCATCGTCATGGGCATGTGGCACGTGGGCGGGGGCATGATCATCTTCCTGGCCGCGCTCCAGGGCGTGCCGCGCTCCCTCTATGAGGCCGCACGAATCGACGGCGCGGGCGCCTGGTCCAGTTTCCGGCACATCACGCTGCCGATGATCTCGCCCGCCATGTTCTTCATGACCGTCATGGGCGTCATCGGGGCGGTCCAGGTCTTTACGCAGGCGTACCTGATGACGAACGGCGGGCCGGTCAACTCGACCCTGTTCTACGTCCTGTACCTGTTTCGGCAGGCGTTTCAGGACCTGCATATGGGGTACGCCTCGGCGATGGCGTGGGTCCTGTTCGTGTTTGTCCTGGCCGTGACGGGCCTTCAGTTCCTGCTCGCGAAGCGGTGGGTGTACTACGAGGGGGCGCGGACGTGATGCTCCAGACCCAAGCCCGGCGACGGATGGGCAACCTCATGGTCCACATCGTCCTGCTGGGCCTGCTCGTCGTCTTCCTGGGACCGTTCTTCTGGCTGGTATCGACGTCGCTGAAGACGGACGAGATGATGTTCAAACTGCCGCCGCAGTGGATCCCCGACCCGGTCACGCTGCAACATTACAGGAAGGCGTTGCTGGAGTTCCCGGCCCTGAAGTACATGGGCAACACCCTGATCATCGTCGTGTGCAACACCATCGGGACGCTCGTGAGTTGCTCGATGGCGGCGTACGCCTTCAGCCGCCTGAAATGGCCCGACCGGTGGTTGATCTTCGCCCTCCTGCTGGCGACGATGATGATTCCCTTCCAGGTCACGATGATCCCCCAGTTCATCATGTTCACGAAGTTGCACTGGGTGGACACGTTCCTTCCGCTTATCGTGCCGTGGTTCTTCGGCAACGCCTTCTTTATCTTTCTGCTGCGCCAGTTCTTCATGACGATTCCGGAGGAGTTGCTGGAGGCGGCCCGCCTGGACGGGGCCAGCGAGTGGCGCGTCTTCTGGCAGATCGTCCTGCCGCTCTCCAAGCCCGCCCTCCTCACGGTCATGATCTTCTCGGCCCTTCGGGCGTGGAACGATTTCATGGGCCCGCTCATCTACCTGACGAGCGAGAAAAACCGGACGATCGCCCTGGGCCTGGCACACCTTCGCGGCGTCCAGGTGACCGAATGGGGCCTGATGATGGCGGCGGCGCTGTTGATGGTCCTGCCGGCGCTGCTGCTCTTCTTCGTCGCCCAGCGGTTCTTCATCGAAGGCATCGCCCTGACGGGCACGAAAGCGTAGACGGCCGCGCGTTTAGCGATGTCATTCTGAAGCCCGCTTGCGCGCCGAAGAATCTCGCCGTGGTCGTTGCTGTGTTGTACCGTGCCTGGTCGGTGAACTTGCACAAGGGGCAAACCATGCGAACCCGTGCCGCTACAGCACAGTGTGCCACCCTGGCACGGCTACGGATCGTGCCGTGGCCGGCGGCCGGTCTCGCCCGGCCGTGCGTTGTTGTTGCTGTTGCGTTTCTTGCCCTCTCCCTCCCCGCCCTTGCCGCCGAGGCGCCGCGCGCAGCCGAGGTCGATGACCTCTACGGCATGCTGGCCGAGAGATTGAAGCCTGGCCCCGCCGGGCTTCCACACTGGGCCCTCGTGGTTCAGATGCCGGACGGCACGACCAAGCGTATCGACAGCAGAGACCCCGGCTTGCTGTGGAGTGCAACGACAGGCTGGGGTTTCTACGCTGCTGACATCTCCTGGCACAGACTTGGGCTGGAAGGTTCGGAGGACCTAAGCGTACGCATCCTGATCCTGAGGGCCAATCCGGGGATGACTTGGAAGATGGAAGTGGAGAACCGCGGCAAGAAGGTCGCCCTCCGCGAAATCACTTTCCCCATCCTCAACCTTGCCCTCACCGACGACGACGCTGTCATCGTCCCCTCCGTGAGCGGACGCCTGCACGAGAAGCCGTTGAGCAAGCGCCTCCAGGCGCGCGGTGATTACCCGAGCGGGTGGCTCACCATGCAGTGTGCGGGGCTCTACGGGCCGAAGGGCGGGACGTACGTGGGCGTTCACGATCCGTCCGCCTCGACGAAGCGCCTGGAGATGGACACGAAAGACGGCCACCTTCAGATACAGTGGACGTGGCCCGCGCCCGACTGCGGCGTGCCCGGCAACGCGTGGCAGATGCCCGGCGAGGTCGTCATCCGGCCCTTCGACGGCGACTGGTACGACTTCGCCCAAATCTATCGCGAGTGGGCGAGCAAGGAAGCCAAGTGGTGGCCGCGCGGCAGCCAGGTCGGCCGCCCCGACACGCCCGACTGGATGAAGGACATCAGCGTCTGGGCACTGACGGGCGGCGGGGCCGACTCCGTCGTCAAGAGCGTCACGAAGTTCGCCGGGTACCTCGGCGTCCCGACGGCCTTGCACTGGTACAACTGGCACCAGATCCCCTTCGACAACGATTACCCCCACTACTTCCCCGCGAAGGACGGCTTCGCCGACGGCGTGAAGCGGCTCCAGGCCGCCGGCGTCCGCGTCATGCCGTACATCAACGGGCGGCTGTGGGATACCGACCTCGACGATTTCAAGGCGAAGGGCATCGCCGCCGCCACCAGGAACGAGAAAGGTGAGCCTTACACCGAGGAGTACGGCTCGAAGCAGAAACTCGCCGCCATGTGCCCCACCACGCTCCTATGGCAGAAGACCGTGCGCGACATCGTCCTGCGCCTGACGGGCCCGGAGTTCAATGTCGATGGCGTGTACATCGACCAGATAGCGGCCGCGCGGCCGCGGCTCTGCTTCGACAAGTCGCACGGCCACCCCCTGGCCGGCGGCAACTGGTGGACGACTCAAGGTTACTGGCCGCTGCTCACGGACCTGCGCAAACAGATGGCCGCCGACCGGCCCGGCAAAATGATCACCACCGAGTGCAACGCCGAGCCCTACGTCCACCTCTTCGACGGGTACCTGACGTGGCACTTCCAGGACGATGGCGCCATTCCGCTCTTTGCCGCCGTCTACGGCGGGCAGGTGCAACTCTTCAGCCGCGCCTACCAGGGCGATTCGTGGAAGGGCCTGGCGATGCGGCAGAAAACCGCCCAGGCCCTCTGCTGGGGCGAGCAACTCGGGTGGATCAGCCCGGCCGTCGTCGATGACCCGGTGGCGGGACCGTTCCTCAAGCGTCTCGCGCGCCTCAGGTACGACCTGCGAAAGTACCTCGCCCGTGGCCGCATGGCGCGGCCCCCAAGCATCAAGACCGACGGCGCCACCGTCACGGCCGACTGGCAGTGGCACGGCAAACGCCTTGTGACGACGCCGGCTGTTCTCTCCGGCGCGTGGCAGGCCACGGACGGCGCGCTTGCCCTCATCTTTGTGAACGTGGACGAGAAGCCCCGCGCCTTCGACCTCGATTTCGACGGCGCCGCCTGCGGTTTTTCCGGCAATCTCCTTGCACGCGAGCACACGGGCCTTGAGAATCGCGATGCGCCGCCGCCTGAGGCCAAGCCGCTGACACTGAAGTGGCAGCGGCGCATCACGCTCGCGCCGACGGCGGCGCTGGCGATTGAGGTAAGCCAATCGAAATAGCGCACGTTAGCCGCGGGGCTTGCCCCGCGCGAGGCCGTTCGAAAAACGCACGGCCGGGCAAGACCGGCCGTGGCACACACCGATGTCGAGAGGCACCATGAAGACCCTCATCGCAAACGGCACCCTCATCACCCCGACCGAGGAGATCCCCGGCGGCTGGGTCCTCGTTGATGGCGACCGCATCGCCGACGTAGGGCAGGGCGGCGCACCGCCGGCCGATGCCACGATCGACGCCGGCGGCGGCGCCATCGCCCCCGGCTTCATCGACCTGCACGCCCAGGGCTTTCGCGGCTACGACCTGTGGGACCCGTCCGACGAGGGGTTTCTCGGTGCGACCCGCCAGATGGCCTCGACCGGCGTGACGGCGTGCCAGGCATCGTGCCGGCCCACCGAGGAGGTCTGCCGCACCATGCGGCCGCGCATCGGCCGCTCCGACGGCGGGTGCCGCGTCGTCGGCCTGTACTTCGAGGTGCCGTTCATCTCGCCCGATAAGCGCGGCGCCATCCCGCCGGAGTACGTCGAGCGACCGTCGCGCGAGGCGGCCGAGCGGGTCCTCGACGCCAGCCGCGGTATCCTTTCGATGATCACCATCGCGCCGGAGCAGCCGGGCGTGCTTGAGTTGATTCCGCTGTTTCGCGCGGCGAGCGGTCCGGCCGGGCCGGTCGTCTGCGCCCTCGGCCACACGAGCGCGGCGTACGATGAGGCCGTGGCCGGTTTCGACGCCGGCATCACCCACTGCACCCACCTCTTCAACGCCATGACGGGCCTGCACCATCGCGAGCCGGGGGCCGTGGGGGCGCTGCTTGCGCGGCCGGACGTGAGTGTCGAGATCATCTGCGACGGCGTGCACCTGCACCCGGCCGCCGTGCGCACTGCGGTCGCGTGCAAGGGCGTCGCCAAGACGTGCCTCATCACCGACTGCGTCAGCGGCCTTGGCCGCGAGGTGATAGACGGGGCGCCGCGCCTGGCCGACGGCACCATCGCCGGCAGCGTCCTGTCGATGGACCGGGCCGTGGCGAACGTGCAGCGGTTCGCGGGTGTGAGTCTGCGGGAGGCCGTCGAGATGGCCACACTCAGCCCGGCCCGCGTCATCGGCCTCGACGCATCGAAGGGCTCGCTCGAGGCGGGCAAAGACGCAGACCTGATCATCTTCGACGCCCTCGTCAACGTCCGCCTCACCATGATCGGCGGCGAGGCCGTCTGGCAGGCCGACGCATAAGCGCCCAGCGCACTTCCAGCCGCGACCCGAAGGGGATCCGCGTCATTTCCGGCCGCCGTCGCGTCATCGCGACCTCGGGGCCGCGAGGCGACACGCCGCGGCCTCTTCCCCGCAGAATCGGTGGAACTCCCTTCATCGCGTCTCGTCCAAAGAACCGGACGGTCGCTGAAGTGGCCGGAGGATTCCTGGAACCTGTCGCAGAAGGAGTATGGGAAGCCATGAACGCTACGACGGCGAAGCGGTTGTGCGTCTGCATCACCTTGGCGGGCCTGTTCCTCGCGGCGGTGGCCGGAGCACGGGCGGTCGAGACCACCCCCGTCGGCCCCGACGCGCTGGCCAAGCAGATGGAGGCCATGACGAAGGACGTCACGCAAGGGGCGCTGCGCGTCACGAAGAAGGACGGAGGGGTCGTCGAGTGCCCCCTCAAGCACACCGACGTGACGGCCGAGATCTCCGGCTTCATCGCACGGGTCAAGGTCACCCAAACCTTCCACAACCCGCTCGATGAGAAGATCGAGGCGGTCTACGTCTTTCCGCTGCCGCACAAGGCGGCCGTGGACGACATGACGATGGTCATCGGCGCCCGCAAGATCGTCGGCATCATCAAACGCCGCGCGGCGGCCCGCGCCATTTACGAGGCCGCCCTCGCCAAAGGCGCGACGGCGGCCCTGCTGGAGCAGGAGCGGCCCAACATCTTCACCCAGTCCGTCGGCAACATCAAGCCGAACCAGGAGGTCAAGATCGAGATCTCCTACGTGGACGTCCTGGAGTACGACATGGGCGTCTACACGTTCCACTTCCCCATGGTCGTCGGGCCGCGGTACATCCCGGGCGGGGCCACGTCGAAGATCCCCCCGGTGCCGCCGGAACTCAAAGG
>DATKXP010000158.1:0-2050 GCA_035529015.1 Phycisphaerae bacterium
TTCAACTCGCTCGATAACGCGGAGGTGGGCCTGTACATCGGCATCTGGGGCGGGCGCGACGGCACGATGTGGATCGACGACGTGAGCGTCCGCGAGGTGGCGGGCGTCAACCTGCTGCGTCGCGACGGGTGTCCGCTTCGCGTGACGAGCGCCGACGGCGCAACCGTGTACGAGGAGGGGCGCGACTTCGAGCGGTGGGCGTATCCGAAGATGGGCCGCGTGCCGTGGCCGGGGTCGTACGAGGTGGTCCATCCGGAGCCGCCGCTGGTGCTTGCGGCCGGTTCGCGGATCAAGGACGGCGAGACGCTCAACGTCTCGTTCTTCCACACGGCCGTCGTCCACTCGGGGCAGGTGAGTTGCTGCCTCACGCACCCGGACGTCTTCAAGCACCTGGAGGAACAGGTGCGGCTGGTCAAGAAGTACCTCGCGCCGAAGACGTACTTCATGAGCCACGACGAGATTCGCGTGGCCGGGTGGTGCGACCTCTGCCGCGCGGGCGGGCGGACGGCCGGGCAGGCCCTGGCTGAGAACGTGCGGCGGTGCACCGCGATCATCCGCAAGGTGGACCCCGAGGCGGAGGTGTTCGTCTGGAGCGACATGTTCGACCCGCACCACAACGCCCGCGACAAGTACTATCTCGTCGGCAGCACGTTCGAGGGTTCGTGGGAGGGGCTCTCGCGCGATGTCCACGTCTGCTGCTGGTACTTCGGCAAGCGTGCCGAGTCGATGCCGTTCTTCGCGGCGCGCGGCCACAAGATGCTCATGGCGGGGTACTACGACACATCCGACGTGAAGGCGAACGTCGCGGGTTGGCGCGACGCCGCCTCGAAGGTCCAGGGCGCCGCGGGCCTGATGTACACGACGTGGCGGAACGAGTACAAGGACCTGGAGGCGTTTGCGAAGCAGGCGCTGGCGCCGCGGTAGTGGGGCGGGGTGCTTGACGCTTGGTGTGCCAGGGCCACGGTGCCCCGGTGTCTGGGGGTCTTGCCCGGCCGTGCGCTTTGGCGCGGACGCGGCGCGAATACAGCAGGTTGCGAGAACGTATCACAACGGGGTTATCTAACAGGTGGCAACCGTCATGCTCGAATCGCTGCGACAGAAACTGGCCGACGCCAAGGCGCGGGTGCGCGAGCATCAGAAACTGACGGCGGCGCTTGCGGAGGCCCAGCGCAGTACCCGCGCCGAAGAGGCACGGTTCGTTGAACTCAAGGCCCAAATGGAGAACGAACACGCCGACATGGAGGCACTGGACCGGCTGAGCCTGGCCGGTCTGTTCCACAGCATCCTCGGCGACAAGGACGATCAGCGGAAGAAAGAACGGGAGGAATTCGTCGCGGCCAAACTGAAGTTCGACGAGTGCCGCGAGGCCCTCGACGCGCTCGATAAGGCCTCCAACGAACTGCGGGGCCGCCTGAAGGCGCTCGGCGATCCGCAGGTCGAGTACGAGGCGCTCGTGGCGGAGAAGGTCCAGGCCATCGCGGATGCCGGGGATGAGAATACCAAGCGGCTCATCTCCCTTGCTGAAGAGGAAGGTGAGTTGAGGGCCGATGAGGCAGAACTTGAGGAAGCGCTGCGAGCCGGGCGCACGGCTTTGGCCAGTCTGGACAGGTGTGGCAACTATCTCAGAAGCGCAGGCAACTGGGGCGTGTGGGACATGGTCGGCGGGGGCCTTATCTCGACGGCCATCAAGCATGGCAGGATCGACGACGCCCGCCGCGCGGCCCACGATGCGCAAGGGTGGCTGCGTGCGTTCAAGCGGGAACTGGCCGACGTGAATGAGCGGTTCGACGCGCGAATCGAGATCGGCGGTTTCGCCACCTTCGCCGACTACTTCTTCGACGGCCTCATCGCCGACTGGTACGTCCAGTCGAAGATCCGGCGGTCGGAGGCGGCGGTGAGCGGGGCGCGGAGCGAGGTCGAGGGTATCTGCACGAGGCTTCGGCGTGAGATCGAAGGCGTTCGCGCGCGCCTCGCCGACCTCGACGACGAACGGCGCAGGCTGATTGAGGACGCGTGACGGCAGGGGCACGGCGTTGTCATGCTGAGGGAG
>DATKXP010000159.1:0-3073 GCA_035529015.1 Phycisphaerae bacterium
TCCGGCGTGGTGCCGGTCGCATTGTAGCCTAAAAAAGAGATCGGCGATTGATACGTTCCGGCGTTTGTATCCCAGTTGAATGCTGCCGCCGGTGTGTACGCCCCGGTATTGCACACCCGCACCTCGTCCCCCGCCACGGCCGAATCCGCCGCCTCTTGCAGCGTCCACGGGGCGACGAAGCTGCCCACGCCCCCGCCGCCGGCGTTGTGTGTGGTGTAGTAGGTGGGCATCAGTCGGGCTCCCCCACAACAACGGTGTAGGTGCGGTCCCCCTCGGCGGTCACGCTTTCAATGGGCACGCCGTCCGCCTCCAGCAGGTCGACCACCCGCTGCGCTTTGGCCGCACGCCGCCGCTCGCGGTACAGATGTTCCGCGCACCGTTTGACCAACGGGGGCGTCGGCCATTCGTTGGCGGGCTTCACGCCACCCGTATCGGGCCACATGAGTTGACGCACCTGCGCAGCCGTAGCGCCGTTCACGTCTTCCCACGTGAGGTTGTTGGCGTCGGCATAGGCCAACACCCGCTGAAACGCCGGATGGTTACGCATGCCGCACCTCCAGCCGGAACAGGGCCACGGGGGCGACGAGGCCCGGCGGGTAGGTCAGGAGCGTATTCACCGGCTCAACCGTCGCCATACATGCCTCCAGCCGGTAGTGGGCCCCGGCGCCCGCCGAACGCGAGCGCCGGGCGTGTCGCCTAGATGTCGTGGCTGTAGTAGTAAAGGTGAAGCTCGCCCGTGCCGCCGTTGCCGGCGTTCGTCACGGTAATGGTGAGCTTGTCCGCCACCGCCGGCTGCACGCTCGTCGTCGTGCCGCCCGCATCGTCGATCAGAAAGTACACCTCCTCGGTCGTGGCTTCGTCCCGGTCCAGCAGGTCGTCGTCGCAGTTGCCGAGAACGTCCACGCCCTCCTCGTCGGTGATGACGATGTCGTAATTGTCCGTCGGCTCCGGCGAGGCGGACACGGACAGCGTCGTGGACGGTGACCAGTCCTCATCGGTCCAGCCGACGTTGGCGTCCGTGATGCCCTTGATCAGCACGCCCCGGATGCGGCGCGTCGTGGCGGCCACGGTGCCCAGGTGGTTCGCCGTCCAGCGGAAAACCAGCTTGCGCAGCGTGCCGAGATCGTGGTAGGTGATGCTTGTATTCGCCATTGGCTTACCTCAGTTGGGTGCAGCGAACCCAGTCGATGTCCAGGCGGTTCGCGGCGCCCTCGCCGGACAGCACGGCGAATGACAAGGCCAGCTCGGTGGCCGGGATGTTGGCCGTCACGGCCGTATAGGCAACGCCGTTGATGTAGGGCGTCACGGACGTGACACCGTTGACCAGGAACCCGACGTTGATCCAGGTGTTGTCGGCGAGGTCCACGGTGGTATCGACGGGCGCGCCCGTGCCGTCGGCCACCTCGAAGTCGAGGTTCGCGTCGCCGTCATGCGTCCAGAACCCGATGGCGTTGTCCGGGTTGCTGGCGATGATGCTCGTGTCGGTCGTGCAGAGGCCGGCGAACCAGTCCACCTGCGTTACGTCGTTGCCTCGGATGCGGGCCTCGAACCAGATGTCCTTGGTCGCGGCCGGCAGGAACATCTCGCCGTCCGTCTGAATCTGAATGCCCTGGTCCTCGGCGGCCGCCGGGGTCAGTTGCAGAATGCCGCCGGCCTCGTCCGCCATGACCAGCGAGCCCTCGCCACCGCCCGACAGCGTCACGGTCCAGCCGGGCATCTCGTCCGCGTCCTTGATCGGCGCGGGGACGAAGTCCGTAAAGGCCATGTACTGCAACGGCGCGAACGTGGCCGCGCTGTAGACGCAGCGGCAGAACCCGTCCTTGCCGAGGAGGCTGCTGTTTTGCCAGGTACTTCGGATGCTCATTCTGGCGCCTCCTTAGCGGGCCTGAGTGACCTTGATCCAGTCAATGGCCACGGTCTGGTTCGCGGACGTGGCGCCGTTCTGCATGCCGTAGGTGACACGCAGGGCGTCGCCGCTGGGGATGTTCGCCGTGACCGCCGTATAGGCCGTCCCGTTGATGTACGGGATGACCGACGTGACGCCGCGCACCCAGAAGCCGAGCCTGACCGCCGTGCCGTCGGCCGCGTCCACGCCCGTATCGGCCGACGCGCCGGTGCTGGCGTTGCGCACCTGAAAATCGATATTGGCCGAGCTGTCCGCGCCACGGAAGACGATCAGTTCCGTCGGGTCGGTCGAGAAGATGTTCGTGTCCGTGACGGCCAGGCCGATCATCCAGTCCGCGTCGTCGGCGTCCTCGATCTTCAGCGAGCACTCGAAAAAGATGTCTTTGTCGGCGGTCGGCGTGAACATCGCGCCGTCGGCCTGGAGTTGGATCCCCTGGCCATCCGCACCGCCGACCAGCCCCAGCCAGCCGCCGGCCGTGTCCTGCATGACGAGCGTGCCGGCGACCAGCGCGGTCACGTCGTAACCGGCGCAGGCCGTTGTGCTCTCGATCAGCGACGGGCAGAAGTCGTCAAAGAACTGGTAGGCGTTGCGCACGTCGGTTGCCGGGGAGAAGACGTTGCGCATGACGCCGTCCTTGCCGGCCTGATAGCCCTGGTAGTTCCACTGGCATCGTTCCATAGGTCAGCCGCTCCTAAGTGAGCGCCGGGCTAGAGGCCCGGCGGCTCGACCTTCTTGAGACGCTTGACGCCGCGCCTCGTCTGTTGCTTATTGCGCGGGCTGGGCAGTATCTTGACCAGCCCCACGCGGACCCACTCCTCGGCCACGTCATCGGCCACGTCCCGCACTTCCCCCTCCTGTGCCCAGCCCCGTCGCCACTCACTCAGAAACTGCACCTTCGCCATCGGGTTCCTCCTCCGCGCTTTCGGGTGTCTCCTGCCGCAAGGCCTCGGCCTGCTGGCGGGCGATCTCCGCCGCCACCTCGGAAAGAGACTGGCCGCTTGAAAACTCGAAACTGCCAATCAGTCGCCTTCGCCTCGCCATCGCTCCCCCTCGTGAATGTGGGGGCGGGCCGCATGGACCCGCCCCCCGAAACGGTTAGGTGCTCGCCGTCTCGGTCGCCGTGGTCAGCCCGGCCTTCCGGTCGCGCCGGTTCTCCAGCACGAACAC
>DATKXP010000160.1:0-14362 GCA_035529015.1 Phycisphaerae bacterium
GACGCCGCAGACGTTCGCCGCGCCCTGCCCATGGCCGACGCCATCGAGGCCATGAAGGGGGCCTTTGCCGCCCTCTCAAGCGGCCGGGCCGTCGTGCCCGAACGCATCCACCTCGCCGTCGAGCCGCACGACGGCGTCAGCCTCGTCATGCCCGCCTTCGTCGATGACGCTGAGGGTCAGGCCCTGGCGGTGAAGGTCGTCTCGCTCTTCGACCACAACGCCGAGCGCGGCCTTGCGCGGATCCAGGCGGCGGTCCTGGTGCTTGAGGCCGACACCGGCCGTCCCATCGCGCTCCTGGAGGGCGCCACGCTGACCGCCATCCGCACGGGCGCCGCATCGGGGGCCGCCACCGATTTGATGGCGCGGCCCGACAGCCGGACGGCCGCGATCCTCGGCGCAGGCGTCCAGGCCCGGACGCAACTCGAAGCCGTCTGCACGGTCCGCGCGATCGAAACTGTGTGGGTGTACGATCCGGCGGCCGACGCAGTTGAGGCGTTCATCGATGAGATGGCCGGCCGCGGGCCCGTTCCCGCCGATGTCCGCCCCGCTGCCGACGCCCGCGAGGCCGTGGCCGACGCCGACGTCGTCTGTGCCGCCACCACCTCCGCCACGCCTGTGTTCTCAGACGCCGACCTGAAGGCGGGCGCACACGTCAACGCCGTCGGCTCCTACCAGCCGCACGTCCAGGAGGTGCCGCCCGAGACCGTCGTCCGCGCCCGGGTCGTCGTGGACAGCCGCAACGCCGCCCTGGCCGAGACGGGCGATCTCATCCAACCGATTCGCGCCGGCCTCATCACGGCCGACCACATCCAGGCCGAACTGGGGGAACTCGTCCTGGGGCGGGCGAAGGGACGGGCGTCGGAGGAGGAGATCACGCTCTTCAAGGCCGTCGGCGTCGCCGTCCAGGACGCCGTCGCCGCCCGCACGGCCCTCGCCCGCGCCGAGCAGTCAGGCCTCGGTCAGCAGGTCCGCTGGTGACCTGCGGTTCGCGTAACACTACTACGCTACGTTCCGCGCGGCGGCCTTCCCAGGCCGCCGCAAACGCAGTTTATGCCTGTTCCTGGTGGCCTGGGAAGGCCACCAGGCGGACAAAAAGGCGACGTAACGTTGTAGGATTAATCCTGCAGCCTTCGGCGCCTGGAGTGCAGGATGAGCTGCCGGAGGGCCTCGACATCTTTCGCGCGGCGCCACCGGCGATCGAAGTGCGGGTCCTGGGCGATCTCGGCAACGGCCGCCAGGGCGCGCAGATGGTAGTTGCGCTCGTCGGCCGAGCCGATGAGGACGAACACCGTCCGTACCGGCTCAGCGTCGGGCGTGAACGGCGTGCCCTCGCGGATGCGTACCAGCAGGACGTCGAACCGCCCGGTTCCTTCCACCACGATGTGCGGGATGGCCAGGCCCGGCCGGATCACGGTCGATGAGAGTTCTTCCCGCTCGTGCAGCAGGCGCAGGATCTCGGCCGGCGGCAGGTCGAGGCGCCAGGCAAGTTTCTCCGCAACCGCGCGGAAGAGGTTCTCGCGCGACACCGTGCCCTCGAGGTTGAGGATAACGCAGTCGCGCACGAGCCGGTCGAACCGGTCCTCGGCGCCGCCGTCGCGTGTCCGCACGATCTGGGCCAGTTCCGCCTCCAGGTCGTGACCCCCAAGCGTGCGCGAGGCGATCCGCTGCGCCAGGTGCGCCAGCGCCGACTCCCGCGCCACCCGCGTCTTGGCGTAGAGCGCGTACCAGATCATGCCGGTGCCCAGAATCCCGCCGGCCACCAGCAGCGGCAGACTGCCCAGTTCGATCAGAAGAAACACGTAGGCCACGATCCCCGCCGCATGAAGCCACGGGTACAGCGGCGACCGGAACTTCGGCTGGTACGTCGCCACCCGGCTCTCGCGCAAGAGGACGAGCGCCACGATGTCGAACGCGAACACCAGGATCATCATCGCCGACGCCGACTTGATGAACAACTCCAGGTCCATGAACAGCGACGCGCCGATCAGCGCCGACGTAAACAGGATCGCGTAGTGAGGGGTGCCCCGCCACTCGCCGACCCGGCCGAAGAACTCCGGCAAGAGGCCGTCGCGGCTCATGGCCATCGGCGTGCGCGACGCCGCCAGAATCCCCGCGTTCGCCGTGCTCACGAACGCCAGAATCGCTGCCACCGACATCGCCACCAGGCCCACCTTCGGCCACAGGGCCTCGCCGCCCAGCGAGATCGGCGTCAGCGAATTCGACAGCAGGTCGCCCGGCACGACGCCCACCGTCACGAAGACCACCGCCACGTAGGCCACCGCGACGACGGCTCCCGACGCGAACATCGCCAGAGGGAGATTCCGCCCGGGGTTTTTCACCTCCTCCGCCACACTCGCCACCTTCGTCAGGCCGGCGAACGACACGAACGCCATCGCCGCGCCCAGCATCACGGCGTTGACCCCGTGCGGCAGGAGCGGCGTGTAACGGCTCGCCTCCACCTTGCCCATCCCGACCACCACGTAGCCGCACAGCAGCACGAGGAGGAACGCCACGAGCCCCACCTGGAGCCGGCCCGCGTGTTTCGCGCCGCACAGGTTCACCAGCATGAACAGGGCGCAGAAAGCCAGGGCGATGAAACGCACCTCCAACAGGCTCAGCCCCGGCCACAGGAGCCGCGCAAACGCACCCAACCCGAGCAGGGCGAACGCCGTCTTCAGCGCCAGCGACGACCACGCCGCCAGACCGGCGAGCATCCCGAACGTCGGTCCGAGGCTCCGATCGATGAAGAAGTAATCCCCCCCGGCCTTCGGCAGCGCCGTAGTGAGTTCCGCCATGCTCACCACGGCAGGAAGCATCAGGACGGCGGCCAGAAGATAGCCCAGGAACACGCCGGGGCCGGCCACGGCGTAGAGGATGCCCGGCAGCACGAACAGGCCGCTGCTGATCATCGCCCCCGTGGCGATGCAGAAAACGTTGAGGAATCCCAGGTCCCGCTTCAGCGCCACGGCCCGCTCCCGCAACCGGCCCCTCCGGCCTTATCTATCGGCACGTGAGCGTACCCGGCTTCGCGCGAGATATACAGCCAAAACCGGTGACGTGTGCCGTCGGCGTCCGAGCGGCGCACGACGCCCGCGCGGCGGGCGGATTATTTGCGAACCTTTCTGCCTCTCGTGCGTCGAAGAACTCATAGGAGAACGAGGCGCGGAGTCCGAAAAACCGCTTGACACGGACCCAGGATAGGGTAGAATTGGGCTGGTAACGAGGGCGCGGAGTTTCTGAGGTTGGGGAAATACTCCGTGCGCTGCGTTCACGCACAGCCGGGGAAGGAGCCAGACCATGAGAAGGTGGCTGATTGCGGCTGGAGCGCTGGTGTTGATCGCCGGCGCGGTAGCAACTTATGCCGCCAGCAACGGCGGCAAGGTCAAGGTCGGAACACCGGGGATGGTGGTCGAAATCGAGGTCCGCGGCCGGACGGCTCCTCTTCCGCCGAACCGGGAGGTGCCGTTGCCGGCGGGCGAGTACGAGGTTAAGGGCCTCAAACTCCACGCTCAAGGCGTCGATAAGGGGAAACCCGTCATCTGGCGGATCGACGGCACGAAGCCGCTCGGCAAGATCGCCAAGGTCGAAGTCACCAACGGCCAGACCACAACGGTCGAAGGCGGCGAACCCCTCACCGTCAAGACGCCCGTGAGCATCTCCAAGAAGGGCCCCACCACGGCCGTCTCCATCGGCCTCCAGATCATCGGGCAGGCCGGAGAGAACTATCGGCCCGTCGTGTACAAGGGTCTCAGCCGCGTACCCAACCCGAAGATCCAGATTGTGGGCTCAAGCGGGAACGCGGTCGCCACCGGCTCGTTCGAATATGGGTGAGGCGGGGTCTGCGCGTACTCATGGCGAGTACCACCCGGACTTAAAGGCGAGTTCACGGTTAAGGTTGACCCCCAACTCGGGCCGTTCAAATGGTCGCACGAAGAGACGAAGTTCACCATCGACTGACCAGGCCATAACGAGAATGAGAGGCGGGGAAGCCGGGCAGGCTTCCCCGCCTTTTTTGTCGAACGCCAGGGCCGGCGGGCCTTCACGTGAACAGGGCGCCGCGAGGCCACGGCCTGCCGACCTCCGAGAACCTCGCGTGCCACCGCCACGTCAAACACTTTGGCTGAACGCGGTGCCCCGGTATAATGCGGGGCCTGTGTCACGTGCTCCGTCAGGAGGGTGCCATGGTCGATCTTGAGAAACGCAAGCGGGTCATGCAGCGGTCGATACGACTCGGCCACTGCATCTGCGACCCCAAGAAGGCCTGCCCGTGCGACCTCTTCAAAGAGAAGGACGTGTGCCTGTGCGCGGGCGAGACGCTGGAGGCCCCGACCGGGCCGGTGCGGCTGACGTCGCTGGTCGAGAAGGCCGGCTGCGCCTCGAAAATCGACCAGGCGTCGCTGAAGCGCGTCCTTGCCGGGTTGCCGGACATCGACGACCCGAAGGTGCTCGTCGGTTCCGCCGCCGGCGACGACGCCGGTGTCTACGCGCTTGACGGCGATGTGTGTCTCGTGCAGACCGTGGACGTGTTCAGCCCGTCGGTGGACGACCCGTACGTGTTCGGTCAGATTGCCGCCGCCAATTCGCTGAGCGACGTTTACGCCATGGGCGGCCGACCGGTGACGGCTCTCTCGGTCATCGGGTTTCCGATTCGCGAGGTGCCCGACGCGGTCATGCGCGACGTGCTCCGCGGCGGCATCGACAAGATGGCCGAAGCCGGCGTGCCGGTGGTCGGCGGGCACAGCATCAGGGACGCCGAGATCAAGGCGGGGTTTGCGGTCACCGGCGTCATCGACCGCAACCGCATCCTGACGAACGCCGGCGCCCAGCCGGGCGACGTCCTTGTCCTGACCAAACCCATCGGCACCGGCATCCTGGCCTTCGCCGTTCAGATAGGCCGGGCGCCCGACGGGGCCGCCCAGGCCATCGCCGAGTCGATGTCGGCGCTGAATCGGACGGCGTCGGAGCGGATGCCTGAGTTCGACGCGCACGCCTGCACCGACGTGACGGGTTTCGGCCTGATGGGGCACCTGTCGGAGATGGCGCGGGCCAGCGGCGTCGATGTCGAGGTCGCCTGGGACGACGTGCCCCTGTTTGCGGGGGTCCTGGAGTGCCTGGCCGAGGGCATTGTGCCCGGCGGCATCGAACGCAATCGCGAGTCCTCCGCCGCCAGCGCCGACGCCGGCCCCGGCGTCACCGAGGCGATGCTCGACACCTGTTTCGACCCGCAGACGAGCGGGGGCCTGTTGATCGCGGTTCCCCCCGGGGAGGCGGAGGCGTTCGTCGCGCGGCTGCACGCCGACGGCGTGACGGCCGCGACGGTCATCGGCAGTGTCAAAGGCGAGGGGACGGGCCGGGTGGCGGTGACGACGACCGGCCGACGAACCATGCCGGCTCCCGCCGAACCGCAGACCGCCGGAAAGGGAATCGCCATGTCCATCGAACCCGACGAACCGTGCTGCGCGGGGGGTGAACCGGTATCCGCCGGTGCCCACGGCTCGGATGAGGCCTGCTGCGCCGAATCGACGCCCGGCGATGCCGCCTGCTGCGCGGAAGGGGCGGCTCCCGCGGGCCCCGGCGGCACAGGCGATGCCGAGCAGGCGTTCAAGGCCTTTATGGGCAAGGCGGGCCAACCGGGCGCCCTTGACGTGGCGACGAAGCAGGCGCTGAACATCGCCCTGTCGGTCCTGGCGAAGTGCGAGCCGTGTTTGGCGATTCACGTCAAGAAGGCTCGCCAGATGGGCTTTTCCGAGGAAGAGATCGACGAGGCGGCCTGGATGGCTATTGCCTTCGGCGGCTCGCCGGCTATGATGTTTTACAAAGAGGCGGTCCGGAAGATGCCCGAGGATTAGGGCGGAGGCGATCGGTGGCTGGTGCTGCCTCTGGTCTTCAAAACCAGTGTGGGGCTTGAACAGGTCCCGGGTGGGTTCGATTCCCATTCGCCTCCGCCAGTTTTTCGGTCGGCCTGACCGGTGGCCTTGCAGGGTGATTCGTCCGGCTGCGGTAACCTTCGGTCGCGGGCGTGGGCGACCTCGACGGGTGGCACGGCAGCCCGGAGGGCGGCCGTGTTGGAGGCGGGCACGCACGGCCACGCTTCGCGTTGCCGTGCGCGCCCGTCTTGAATCAGGGCGTTACCGGTCGCAAGGGGCAAAGGACAGCGTTTCATGAACGTCAAGCGAAGGCAGAATACCGGTCGCGGCGCCGCCACGGCGCTGGCGGGTATGCTGGCCGCTCTGATGTTGTTCTCCGCCGGCTGCGACCGCGCGGCCGAGGAACCCTTGACGGTACGGTTCCTCAAGGAGCACAACCTCCAGGGGCGAGTGGTTCTCATCGAGTTCGGGCTCATTGGCTGTGAGTTGAGCCAGAGGGGCCTGGACATGATGATGCGGCTGCACGAGGAGAAGGGCATCCCCAATCTGGCCTACGCTCGCGTTGAGGGCGAGAAGGACACGAAGGTCGTGGACGAGTACTACGCGACCGCCAAGCCGGGCTTTACCGTGTACCACGACCCCGACACGTCGCTCGCGAAGGCGTTCGACGCGACGATCTATCCGCGCTTCGTGTTGGTGGACAAGTTCGACCGGGTTCGCTATCGCGGCTCGCAGCCGGCGGAAGCGAAATTATCCGACTGGGTTCTGGCCCTGGCCGCCGAGACGACCGACCCCGGCCCGGACGCCGTTCAGTTCGGCGTGTCGAAAGTGGCCGTGCACAAACTCCTCGACGAGACGCGCCTGCCCGCCCTCAAGGGCGATGCGAAGCCGATGCGCGAGTACCTCGGCCCCGCAGGAATGCTGGCCGTCTTTGTAGACACCACGTGCCCATTCTCCGGCGAGGCCATTGGCGACATGCAGAAGGTGGCCGGCACGCTTGCCCAACACAAGGTCCCCTGCATCCTGCTGAACGTCGGCGACCCCGAGGATGCCGTCCGCGCGTTTTACGACGGGCAGGACATTGGCGCGCCGGTCCTCTACGACATCACCAACGCCACGCAGGACAAGTGGAAGGTGGACTTCGTTCCGACCACCGTCTTCTTTGCCCCGGACGGCACCATCGTTTACCGGGGCAAGGCCGTCTGGGCCGACGTGGCGTCCGCCGCCGAGAAGACGCTCAACCTTGCAGCCGGCACCATCCAGTTCGGCTGCAAGGGAACCGAGTATGGGTGAGCGAAGTAGGCGTCTGCGTCGTCCGTGAGGCGACGCGCACCAGAGCGAGACGTGCCCCCATCTGCAGCGCGACCCGCGTGCAATCTACAGCAACCGCTTCGCCTCGGCGCCCGGTGTGCGCCGGCTGCCGGAGCGGACCGTCAGGCGGATCGTGTCGAAGTAGTCCAAGAGCGGCACGGCGAACTTGCGGCTGGTGCCGAGGGCGTCGCGGAACTCGACCGTCGAGAAACCGCCCGATTTCGCGAACAGGTCCAGCACCACCCGTTTGGCCTTCTCCACGGCGTCGCGGTGCATGACGAGGCCCTCGTCGAGGCGGACGAGCGTTCCCTCGTCGCCGAGCAGCCGCATGATCGCGGCCACGCGGTCGGCGTCAGCGCCCAGCGACTCGGCGATCGCCTCCGGCGGGGGAGGCGTGAGGCCGGCCTCCCGCAGCGCCGACTCGACCTGCTCGCGCAGCCGGGCGTCTTCGGCCGACACGCGTGCTCCGCGTCCGGCCAGCGCGACGACCGATCCGTGCCGCTCGACCTTCCCGTCGGCGATCAACCCCTCCAGCGCCAGGCCGGCACCGCCGCGGCCGCCGCCGGCCTCCCGGGCGAGGTCGGTCGCCTCCATGCCCAGCCGCATGGGGTTCGCCTCGTGGAACACGTCGAGGCGCTCCGACATTCTGGCCGCCGCGTCGCGGACGACGTCGCGGTGCACGACGGCGGCGCCCGCGTCGAGAACGGTGCCCTCATCGCGTAGCGCCGCGAGGAGGTCGTCCACGCGGCGGGGCTGCATCTGTGCCCGCCGGGCCAGTTCGGCCGGCGAGAGGGCTTCGCCGGCTTCTTTCAGGAGGGCCTCGCACCAGGCCGAGGGCGAGTCGATGGCGTCGCGCCGGGCAGCCAGCATCTGCAGCGTCCACGGACGGTTGCGGCGGAGGCGGATGTTGCTGGTCCCGAGGATGCGGCCGCCGCCGACCGTTGCCACGCCTCCGCCGGCCAGACCGGCGAGGCCGGCGCGGATGACAAAGCGGTCGCCGGCGGCCATGCCGAGCGGTTCGGCCAGGCGCAGTTGGACCGGCCGTGTCTCGCCGGGCACGACGTGATGGGCGTCGAGGATCGCCACGTGGGCGATCGCCTCGGCCGTCCCGACGTGCAGGTGGACCTCGGCGTAATCCTTCAGCGGCGCGGGCGCGTGGCCCAGCAGCCGCAGGTCGGCCTCGACCAGCGAGACGGCCTCGCACGCGCCGGAGCGGGCGAGGACCTTCCCGCGGTCCAGTGTGTCGGCGGACACGTCGGAGAGATTGACGGCGATGCACTCGCCCGCGCGGCCGACCTCGGCGTCCCGGCCGTAGACCTGGACCCCGCGGACGCGGCCCGTCGCCTCGCCCGGCACGACCTGCAGCCGGTCGCCGATGCGGACCTCGCCGCTGGTGGGGATGCCTGAAACCACCGTCCCGATGCCCCGGAGCGAGAAGACGCGCTCGGCCCACATGCGGAACAGGCCGGTAATCTCGTGCGGGCGACACCCCTCGACCACCTGGTTCAGCGCCTTGAAGAATCCATCGTATCCTTCGCCGGTGATGTTCGAGAGCGGGCAGATCGGCGCCGACTCCAGGAACGTGCCGCCGAGGAACTCCCGCACGTCCGAGAGGGCGATCTCCCGCAGTTCCTTGTCCACGAGGTCGATCTTCGTCAGCGCCACGAGCCCGTGGCGGCAGCCCATGAGCGTGAGGATGTCGAGGTGCTCGCGGGTCTGCGGCATGATGCTGTCGTCGGCCGCGATGACGAACAGGACGACGTCGATGCCGTGGGCCCCGGCGACCATGTTCCGGATGAAGTCCACGTGGCCGGGCACATCGACGATGCCGACGATGCGTTCGTCTGCCATGCGGCAGGGGGCGAAGCCGAGTTCGATCGTCAGGCCGCGCTGCTTCTCGGCCTTCAGCCGGTCGGTGTCGCACCCGGTCAGCATCTTGACGAGGGCGGTCTTGCCGTGATCGACGTGGCCGGCCGTCCCGAGCGTGATGTTGACCCGCTCCTCTGGCACGTTCACTCCTTTGCCGCGAGTTGATGGTAACCCGTTGCCGCGCGGCGGGTCTCCCGACCCGCCGCGCTCGGCACTCTTACCTGTGTGGCCCGGCTGGCTTGCCCAGCCGGGAGACACCGGACAGTTCTTCCGGGCTGGACAAGCCAGCCCGGCCACACGCGCGGTGGGTGAGGACACCCACCGCGCGGAACTGAACCTAGTCCTCTGCGGCCGCGAGGGCATCGGCGACCGCGTCCACCAGCGGTTGCTCTTCGCCGTCCTGGAGCGTTCGCGGGTCGATGAGGACGCGGTCGTCCTGAATGCGCGCAAAGACGCTTGGCGTGCCGCAGCGCAGACGTTTGGCCAACTCGTCGGGGCTGATCGCCTCGGGCGAGACGGCCACCAGGCGCGTCGGGACGTCGTGCGTGGGCAGCGACCCGCTCCCCAATTGTGAGAAGCCGTCGATGGTTGCGAAGGCGGCAGCCTTCGTTCGCTTGCCGAGCGTCTGGGCGATCCGCTCCGCCTGCCGGGCGATGTCGTCGGCGCCCCGCACCAGCATCCGCAGCGTCGGCACGTCGCGCACGGCGGTTTCCTCGTCGAGGAAGAGGGTGAGCGTGGCTTCGAGCACCGCGAGCGTCATTTTACCGACGCGCAGGATCCGCGCGAGCGGGCTGGAGCGGATGACGTCGATCCATCGTTTCTTGCCGAGGATGATGCCGCCTTGGGAGGCGCCGATCAGTTTGTCGGTGCTCGATGTCACGAGGTCGGCTCCCGTGCGGATGGACTCCTGCAGCGTCGGCTCCGCCGGCAATCCGTACGTCGAGAGGTCGATGAGCGGGCCGGCACCGAGGTCGTCGATCAGGACAAGGCCGTGGGAGTGGGCGATCCGTTCCAGGTCCGCGAGCGGCACTTCCGACGAGAAGCCGTAGATCTTGTAGTTGCTCGGGTGCACGCGAAGGATGGCGGCGGTGTTCTCGGTGATCGCGCTGGAGTAGTCGCGGGGATGGGTCTTATTGGTCGTGCCGACCTCGACCATGTGGGCGCCGCTTGCGGCCATGACCTCGGGCAGGCGGAACGACCCGCCGATCTCCACCAGTTGCCCGCGGGAGACGATGACCTCTTTGCCGGATGCTACCGCGTTCAGGACGATCATGGTGGCGGCGGCGTTGTTGTTGACGACGGTGGCGGCCTCCGCGCCGGTCAGTTTCGCGAGGAGCGCCTCGATCCGCGCGTCGCGGCGAGAGCGTTTGCCGGTTTCGGGGTCGGCCTGGAGCAGCGAGTAGCCCGAGAGTTCCTCGGCCACCTGCCGCCGGGCCTTCTCCGGAAGGACCGCGCGGCCGAGGGCCGTGTGCAGGATGATGCCGGTCGCGTTGATGACCTTTCGGTAGTGCGGCTGGACCCAGGTACGGATCCGGGATCGGGCATCGGCGAGGATCGCCTCGCGCAGGGCCGCTTCGGCTATCTCTTCTTCGGGCTCAGCGAGGAGACCGTCGCGCGCGCGTTCGACGGCGGCGCGGACGGCGTCCACGACGATGCGCCGCGGCGCGACCGCTTCCTCGTCCTCCAGGTCCCCGAGGAGTTGGTCCACGGCGGGGATGTTTCGAAGCACGTCCTTGGCCGATGCCATCGCGCTAGCCTCCACTCTGGCCGGCCCGCCGGGCGGCCGGGTCGCGGGCCATTGTACCGCATCGGCCCGCCAAAGCCAAGCGACCGGGCCGCAAGTCCCGGCTGCCCAGGTGGCGCAGAATTGATTCTCGAAACCGGAACTTTTATGTTCTTGGCGCATCCAAGAGGCGGATGGTATAAGCACGCACCTTCGGAAGGAGCAACCACCGTGCGGATGCTGGCCGCAATCGTGGCGGTGTCTCTCCTGTCTGCCGCACTGCACGCCCAGGGCACGTTTCCGCTGACGTACCAGGACGCGGAGGGTTCGCTCCAGGTCGTGACGCAGATGGCATCGCGGGGCTTCGGCGTCACCCCGTCCAAGCCGCCCGGGGTCAAGGGCGTGCCCGACGGCGCAGCCTGTTGTTCGATGGATGTCGGCGGGAAATCGGTCTGGGCTGCCGTCGTAGGCGGTGACTCCCCCAAACTCTACGTGGACACCGACGGCGACAACGACCTGGCCGACGAGAAGCCTCTGGCCGGCAAGGCCGAGGGTCCCCAGATGGCGTTCGGGACAGTCGCACTTACTGCCTCCGAGGGAAAGCCGGTGAAGGTTGCCCTCCTGGCCTATATGGGCGGCAGTCCCGCCAAGCCCCAGTTCCTCCTGGTGCGGGGGGCCGGGTGTCTCACGGGCAAGGTCACGCTGGCGAGCAAGGTCTACGACGTGGTTGTGATCGACGGCAACCTCAACGGACGCTACAACGACACGCTCAAGGGCGATGCGATGCCCTCCCAGAACATGGACGCCCTGGTGATCGATCTGAACGGCGACGGCCGGTTCGCGCCGCCGGCTCTCGATACCAAACCGATGGAATGGATACCCCTCGCAAAAGGCATCAAGGTCGCAGACACCTACTACACCGTCACCGTGGCGGCCGATGGGTCGAAGATTGAACTGGCGAAGACCGATCCCGGCTTCGGCACCCTCGATCTGGGGGCGTCGGATGTGGAAATCATGGGGTTTTCGGACTTCGGCTTCCAGCACATCCAGGGCGGCGGAAAGGTCCGCCTGCCCGCGGGTAAGTACATGCCCGTCATGGTCAGCCTGAACCGGACCGACGCCGACGGCGCCAAGTGGACGCTGACGCGGTCCGGCGGCACGGACAAACTCAGCCAACTCCGGATCGAGGCGGGCGAGACGTGTGCCATCGAACTTGGCCCGCCGCTCGTGGCCAAAACGGACGTGCGGCAGAACGGCAGGAACGTGGCGATCGGCTTCTCGCTGGTCGGCAAGGCGGGCGAGCAGTACGCCGCCGGCGCCACGAAGGGCGGCAAGAGGCTGCCCGCGCCGACCCTCGAGATCATTGACGAGGCCGAAAAAGTGATTCACACCGGCACATTCGAATACGGTTGAGGTGGCACCTGCAGGCACTCATGGCGAGTGCCGGACGGGTTCAGCGGCAAGGTCGCCGTGCGCGTGAAACCCGAATTGGGGCCGTTCCAGTGGCAGTCCGAAAGGACCTGGCATACGGTGAAGTGACTCTAGCGACATCTCGAATGTCGTCCGGGGAGGTACGCAAGCGCGTGCCTCCCTTTTTCTGTCGGCCCGGCGGCCGGCAGGCAACAGACCGCAGCGGGAAAGGAGCGGGCATGGCAACACGACGGTGGATGGCAAGGGCCGCTGTCTTGCTGGCCGCGATCGGTTCGGCCTCGGCTCTGATGGCGGCAGCGCCAAGGGACGACACCAAACCGACCGACGCCGAAGCCCCCAATCTGACGCTGCCGCAGCAGGCAGAGGACGCGCCCCAGGACTGGTATGCGCCGCTGAAGAACATGAAAATCGGCCCGGGCACGCTCAGCATCGACGGCCAGTTTCGGACCCGGTGGGAGCACTACAACGATTACACCATCCAAGGCTATAACCGCGACGAGCACGACGAGGTGCTGATGATTCGGACGTGGCTGGGCTTTGACTACAGGCTCAGCGAAGACGCTCACGCGTACGTGATGTTCCAGGACGCCCGGTCCTACGTCAGCGATCTGAACCGCGAGCGCTTCCCGCTGACGTCGCCATACTTCGACCAGGTTGACGTCAGGAAGGCCTACGTGGAGTGGAAGCATATCGGGGGGTCGCCGATCGGCTTCAAGGTCGGCCGCCAGGCCCTCGACTACGGCGACCGGCGGCTCCTGGGCCCGAGCAACTGGGGCAACGTCGGCGGGTTCTGGTGGGACGCCGCGAAGATGTACATCGACACCGAGCCCGTGCAGGTGGACCTGTTCTACGGCCAGCGGGTCATCCGCGAACAGATCCGCTGGGACAACCGGCACTTCGACTTCGACGCCATGGGGGCCTATGCTCACTTCAAGAACCTGCCCTGCACCCTCGACGCGTTCTATATCCTGCGGTACGACGATCACGGCAACGCGCGCGGCGAGCGGGGGACCACCGGCGACATCCGGCGGCACACGCTTGGCGTGCACACGGCCGGCAACTTCCTGAAGAACTGGGATTACGCCGGCACACTGGCCGCCCAGTTCGGCACGCAGGGCGGCGACGACGTCGAGGCCTACGGCGCCAACGCTCGTCTCGGCTACACGTGGCTCGACTGCCCCTGGAAGCCCCGTGTCGCCGGCGAGTTCACCTACGCCAGCGGCGACCGCAGTCCGGCCGACGGCGAGAACAACACCTTCGACAACCTCTTCACCGCGCCGACCACGTACTACGGCCGGATGAACCTGTTGTCGTGGCAGAACATGATGGACTACCAGGCCACGTTCGAGGTCAAGCCGACCAAGAAACTCAAGGCCTGGGTGGACTACCACTTCTTCCGGCTCGCCTCCGACACCGACGCCTGGTACTGGTTCAGCATGGCGCCGCAGCGGCGCGACCGGACCGGCAACAGCGGCCACGAACTCGGTCACGAAATCGACATCCAAATCAAGTGGACCGTCTCGAAGAACCTCGAACTCTACGCCGGCTACTCGTGGTTCCTGCCGGGGTCGTTTGTCAAGCACACCGCCGGCGGCGACGACGCGGCCAACTGGGGCTTCGTCCAGTGCACGTACAAGTTCTGAATCCGCCGAAGGAGACACGCATGGCGCGGACTCGCACTACGGCAGCCGCCCTGTTCCTGGCAGGCGTCGCTGCGGCAGTCCTTACCGGTTGCCAGGGGGAGCCGCCGGCCAAGACCGACGCTCCGTCGATCAAACTCGGCCACGTCGGACACGACCATCACCTGGCCCTGTACGTCGCGGCGTTGGAGGGCGAGCGGTTCAAGAAGGACTACGGCGTTTACCTGGAGGAGGTCAAGCCGAAGGAGGTGTATGACCTCGTGGACGGCGGCGCGACGCTCGCACGCCTCAACTTCATCAAAGTGGGCGGCGGGTCGCGCATGCCCGCCGCCATGAGCCGCGGCGAGATCGAGGTCGGCCTCGGCGGCGTCGTGCCGGTGGCCAAGTTTGCCGACGGAGGACAGCCGCTGAAGATCCTCTGCCCCCTGCAGACCGACGGCGACATGCTCGTCATGCAGAAGGACTCGCCGGTGGCCGACTGGGCATCGTTCGTCAAGGCGGCCAAGGAGGGCGAGAAGCCC
>DATKXP010000161.1:0-5668 GCA_035529015.1 Phycisphaerae bacterium
GCCTTCGTCGCGTCGGACTTCATCTGCTCCACGATCTTCTGCGCCCGCGCCTCCAGCCAGTCATCGAACCACTTCATCGTCTCGGAGCGTTCCGCCTGGTTGCGGGCCTTCAACAACAAAGCCGCCGCGCGCATGGCGCAGACGGCCTTGGCTTGGGCATACAGTTCAGGCGAAGCGGTCGCGTCAACCGGCACACGCACGTAGCCGCGGACCTCGTTGTGGAAATCGGTCTCGGCCAGCTCCTCGTAGGTCTGGAGCGTCAACGGATCGGCAGGCCCCGTCGCTTCCGTCTCGCCGGGGTTGAGGGCGGCATCCTTGTCCACCCAGTACTTGACATCCTGCCAAGTCGCGTAGGCCACGCGGGCTACTCCTCATCGTTCGCATCGTCCGTCTCACTCGCCGGTTCCTGCGGCTGCGCCTGGGCCCCTGGCTGCGGCAACACCCGCCGCCGCACTGGCTCATCGGGTTCGTCCAGGATGCTCATGTCCGGCTCGTCCACCTGGCGCTTGTTGCCCTTGATCGGCTCGCGGTCCTTGATGTCCTGCGTTCGGCGCGCATTGTCCTTCTGGTACTTCGCGAGCATGGCCGCCAGGTTCATCGGCGTCTTCTCGAACTCGCGCATCCGCTTCACAGTCGCCTGCCGGTTCATGCTCGCAATGAGCTTCGTGCAGAATTCGATCCCGACGCGCGCCATCTCCAGCTTGAACGCCTGCCGAGTGTGCTCGAAGGTCGACTCGAACGCACCCCGCCGCTTCTCGGCCCACCGGATGATCTGTTCGCGAGTGTGCAGCTTGACCACGTTGGGTTGCCCGCGCAACCCGCCTTCCACATCTTCCCAGAAGGCCACAAACGGCGGCTCAGGCTCCTGCGGTGCTTCCTGCACAACGACCGTCTGGCGCGGCCTCAGTCCTGTTGCGATTGCCATAGGTACAACTCCTTGTCATGTGAATACCTGGGGTATGTCTACGGCTACCGCTACCGCTTCGCGACAGCGTACAGGTCCACAACGGCCGTACCCGCCCCGGCACCGACCATGCTCACCTGCACATAGGGGGCAACGGCGCGCAACACCAACACCGCCTTCTGCACCGTCGCGCCATTCGCGGCCACGGTCACACTCGCCGCCAGCGCCTCAGCATCAGCGCCGGTCAAGTCCCCCACGGGAACGGTAAACCACGTCGTACCATCCATGGAGACCTGCACCGTGAAGACGACAGAAGCGCCGGCCTGGCCCACGATCTTGGCGAACAGTACGAGTTCATCGTACCCCGCCATGTGGTCCAGGCCAGCGACGGTCGTTTCGCCACCAACGGCCTCGACAGCTTGTTCGAGTGCCCGCGTGATCTCGAAGTTCTCACTCACGGAAGACACTCTCCTTAGACGGCGATGTCGAGGATGCCGGTCGGTGCCACGTAGGCGTCCTCAGCCTCGTCGGCATCGAGCTGCACAGCCACGCCCTGCCCCGGCGACACGATGGTCGGCGCGCCGTAGCGCGTCGCGGTGCCCCACCAGTGATACTGACTGTTGGGGATCGGCACGTCCTGGAACATGAGCACGTCAATGGTCTCGGGCCGGTTCTCCGGCTTCCAGACCATCGGCTTCTCCTCGCCCAGCGCCAGGTACAGCGCGTAGCCGATCGGCACCCAGTCCGTCAGCAGCGTCGGCACACCCGACAGCGGCGTCCCCGGCTGGAAACCGTAGGAGATGAGCGACTGGATCATCGGCAGGGTCTCATACGCATCGGCACCCATGACCCCGTACTCCTGCTCGAACAGGACAGCCGTGGCGCTGTTGACGAAACAGACCACGCTGGCCCCGTTGTAGCCGTGGTGGCTGATGTGCCACTTGGCGTAGGACGAGACCTCGGGCAGCAGGATGCCCCCGGCCGCGAACGTCAGGTAGTGCAGGTGGGCCGAGGTGAACACGTTGGCGCCCACGGGCGGCGGCGTCAGGTCGGCGTTGTAGAAGCCCGCCGGCGTCAGCGCCGTGCCGATGATGAACTGCTCGCACCACTCCTGGTCCGCAATCAGCGGGGCCATGGTGTTGCGGCGCAGCTTCGCCTCGCTCATGCCGTGGTAGAAGGCGTCGGTCGTGACCGCCGTGCCGGCCTGGAACTTGCGGGGTGGGTTGATGTCCAGCCAGTACTCCGGCATGTGCTGCGGGTTGGGGGCGGCGAGGTCGCGGCCCACCTCCTGCATCTTCACGCCGGCGGTGCTGACCTGGACCTGCGAGTCGAAGGTGATCTCGCAGAACTCCTGAAGAAACTTGCGCGTGTGGACCTTCCGCAGTTCGATGCTTTCCTTCATCATCACGATCTGCGGGTAGTCCGGCACGTAGTCGGACGTGTACGCTCCGTAGTTCGGAGGCGCACCGTAGCTGGTCATGTCCTGCGGCGGGACGTTTGGCATCTGCTTCCTCCTTCTGGCTTACGCAGCCAAAGTGCGGGTTGCTACGACTCCGCCGTGTGGTCATCCGCCACGGACAGGTCGGGATCGAAGTAGAACGCGTCGTCAGCCGCATACGAGCGGCCCACGAGCTGCTCCACGTCGCCGGCGACATTACCGAAAACGCCCGGCGTGTTGCTCACGTAGACCCGGCTCGGCGCGGTGAGGTCGTCCACGCCCCGGATGTAGCCCCGGTTCACGAACGTCCCCATCTCGCCATTGACCAGCCGCTTCGTCGCGACGCCCACGCAAGGCATCTGGGTCGCGTCGGTGTCGGCGCAGGCCAGGAACATGAGACCGTCCTGGTCAATCGTGATCGCCTGCCCCTTCTCGATGGCAAAGGTCTCACCCGTGCCACCCGCACCGCTGTCCGTTTGGTCGTCGGCCTCGCCCACGACCGCAGAGAAGACATTCCCGTCATCGGTGTACGCCATGTTCGTAAGCTCCTCTCATTCGGGCCCACTGGCCCAGGGTCGTGTGCGACTACAGGCCGGCGTCGTCGGCCGCGAGCTTGCGGAAGGCGCCCAGGTACGTCAGGCTGCCCTCAGCCATGAGCGCCCGGATCTGCTCGTCCTTCGGGCTCCCCGCGAGAGCCGCCTGCAGTTCGGCTTCGGTGCCAGGCGCCGGAAGGGCCGCGCCAGGGGCCGAGGCCGCGATGGTCAGGGCGGGCTTGCCCTCGGTCACGGTCATCAGTTCCAGCGAACCACCGTGAGCAGCCATGTGGTCGGTGAGCGCCTTGACGGTCTCAGCGTTCGGGTTGGTCCGAGCCGAGGCGGCAATCTGCACGGCCTCCGGCGTCGGGGCCATGATGTCCACCTGCGTCGCGCCGTCCGGCAAGATGCGCTTGACCTCGACCGGCTTGCTCAGTTCGCTCTCGACAGCAGCGAAGTCGCGCTCGTCCTTCATGCGCTGCAGCTCGCCCTCGATCTCGGTGACACGCTTCGCCGTGGCCTCGGCCTCGGTCAGCTTCGCGCCCATCTCATCGAGTTGCGTCTTGAGCCCGTCACGTTCCTCCGTCAGCGCGGTCAGCGCATCAGCCTGCTCCTGCTCCCAGGTGGCCTTCGCCGCCGCAATGGCCTCGTCAATCTTCGCCTGCAACTCCTCTGGCGTCATAGCCATCACTCCTCCGTGCGTTGTGTCGGCAGCGGCCGACGCCGCCGTTGGGTCCTGCGTCTGTGCTGAGGCCAGGATCATATGTGGTTGGCCTCCGAACTGTGGCAACGGTGTCAGCGCCGCCGCGATGCAGATGTTCCTGCGCCCCCACTCCGCGTCCGGGTAGTCGCCCACCGTCAGCCGCGGCGAGGTGTACGGCATACTGCCCGACGCGATCACCGGCTTGCCGTACTCGGTCGGGGTGAAGAGACCGTACACGCCCGGGCCATACTCGCCAGCCTCGTCAAACTTCAGGTCGGCGTAGTAGGCGTAAGCGCCCTCGGGGTTGGTGGAATGATCGGCGCGCTCGTTGACCGGCACCCCCAGCGAGGTCGGAAAGCCGTCCTTGAAGTTTGCGACCATCTCGTCCAGCCACTCGCGCTTGATGTCCACCTCGACCATCTTGAACTGACCGGGATGGTCGGGGTCCGCGACCTGCAACTGAAACTTGCCGAGGGGGATGACGGGGAGCCAAGTCGGCGTTCCGTCCTTGGGGATGGGCGCCGCGTTGCTACTGTTCCACGCTTGCGGATAGGCCATCGGTCTCTCCAAAGCGAAGCGGCGCAGGTGCCTCGTAGTGAGGACCCGCGCCCTGTGTGTCCGTCCCGCGCTTTGGTTTATGGCTTGCGCCGCCTCTCGGTCTACTCCCGGGTGGGGTTCCCGTAGAAACCCCACCCGGCTGAAGGGAGGCGGCGCGGACGAAGAAGCGGCGCGGTGAGCTTCATTGCTACGTGAGTCCCCTGCCGGGGAGGGTCACGCCTATCGTCCGAGAGGTAGTCTAGGCAACTCTTTCTACGTTTGTCAAGCGAAAGTTGGACAAATCATCGTGGCAGTCCAGCCAACCAAGCATCGCGATCACGCCGATCTTGCGGCTTTCCGGCTGCGACTTCACGAGCTGGCAATGTGCAACCATGGCAGTAGCAGTGCTTCATGTTTGCCCCCGTGTAGCCTATACTCACTCGCCTGCGCCCACCATGTATACCATCGCGCTTGTGCTTTTTGTTGGCCTCGCGCGTTCGCCAGCGTGCATGTTTCTGACGCATGAAATCACCCCTACTGCGGCTCCGTCACGATGCCTTCCGTGACGCCCGGAAGCGTCGGCTGCGTACCCCCAGCGGGGGCCGCAGGCAGCGCCGGAACCGCACCCGCAGGCGGCGGGTCCTGCGTCTCGCCGACCGCATCCGCCGGCCGCACACCCATCTCGTTGCGCCACTCGTTCTGCAGGTCGGACGGTACGCCACCGGGCTGCTCCTTGTGCCAGACCTTCAGCGCCCGCGTGTACCGTTCGAGGTCACGGACGGCCACCTTGCCATGCTCCAGACGCGGGAGACGTTCCGCCGTGCTCCCGTTGCGCTTCGCAAAGTCGGGGATCGCGTCCGCATTGAATACCTCGCAAATCCAGTCGGCAATGCACTCCAGGATGACCTCGCCGAACCACGCTGAGGAGTCCCGTGAGAGAGCGTTGCTCCCACTGGACCCGCCCTGCGCCATGACCACGAAGCCGGTCCCGAACACATCATGGATGCCCTCGGTCTGGCGCTGGATGTGCTCGGCGAAGGGCACGTCCGCGTTGCCGATGTCGAAGGTCTTGAGTTCCCAACCCCACGGCAGGACCCCACCGCTGTCGTGCGCCGTCGTGATGTCGCGCATGAACTGGAGCACCGCGTCGGCGTTGGTGCTGGTGATCTCCTCGCCCTCGGGGGCGACGGCGTAGGGCACACCCGAGGCCTGCCGGCCGATGCGGATGTTGGCGGCGGCCTGGTAGTCATCCTTCTGCCGGTAGCTACGATAGGCGCGCCGCAGTTGCCCGAGGCCTTCGGGGTCGCCCCCGTCGCCACACCACGTCCACAGGAGGATCTCGTCGCGGTGGTAGTACACGTAGCGATGCTCCATGGTGCGCGGGTCCTGCCCATACTGCACAAGCCCGACGACGTGGCCCTCCGCGTCGAAGTCCCATTGCCAGACCGTGCCGGGGAGACGCGGCGCCAGTTCGTGCCAGCCGGTGAAGGTCTTGCCGCCGGTGGTCATCGGGCCGAACTTCTGGTAGTGCCACCCGAAGCCCTCGAAGAAAG
>DATKXP010000162.1:0-2221 GCA_035529015.1 Phycisphaerae bacterium
CGAGAAGGCCTTCGTCGAGAAGAACGCCTTCGGCGCCTCGGGCTTCCCTTTCACGTCCACCGAGTACGCCGATCCCGACAGCGTCGATTACGGCAACGTGGACGTGCCCAATGCCCGGTGGCACGAGTCGCACACGTTCACGTGCTTCGCCTTTCCGACGTGCTCGGAAGAGGACATGGAGCAGATCGCCGACGCCCTGGTCAAGGTGATCAAGGCGTATGGTTGACCGGTGAAAGGGAGACACCCCCATGGCCGGGAGAAAGGTCGGTTTCGGCGTCATCGGCGCCGGCGGCATCGCCAGCCGCAAGACGATCCCTGCCATGCTCAAGGCCGGGAACTGCCGGCTGGTGGCGGTGATGGACCCGTCGAACGTCGAGTCGATCGCCGCCGCCTTTCACGTCCCCCGGGCGTACACGCGCGAAGCCGACCTGCTGGCCGACCCGGACGTGGACGCCGTTTACATCGCGTCGCCGGTGTTCTGCCACGCGCGGCAGATCCGGATGGCCGCCGAGGCCGGGAAACACGTCCTCTGCGAGAAGCCCCTGGCGCGGAACCTTCAGGAGGCCAAGGCGGCGGTGGCCGCATGTCGCCGGCGCGGCGTCTTCCTCCAGGAAGGCTACATGATGACGTTCCACGGCGCCCACGTGAAGATCAAGGAACTGATCGACGCGGGCCGCCTCGGCCGGATCGTCTACCTGCGGGCGCAGTTATCGTGCTGGTATCCGGAAATGGCCGGAGCCTGGCGGCAGGATCCCCGCAAAGGCGGCGGCGGGGCGCTCATCGACATGGCCACTCACCTCTACGACCTGCTCGAGTGCTTCGCGGGTCCCATCCGGCGGATCGTCGCCGTGACCGGCAATCTCGTGCACGACTACAGGTCCGAGGACGCTTCGACGACGCTCGTTGAGTTCGCTTCGGGCGCCCACGGGACCATCGATTGCTTCTTCTGCATCCCCGATGAGGCCAGTCGGACACGCCTGGAGATCTACGGTTCGAGCGGGGCCGTCCTGACCGAGGGAACGATCGGCCAGAGCACGCGGGGAAAGGTCGAAGGGGTCTTCGGACTGGGCGAAGCCTCGTATGACGCCGGCCAGGACAAAGATACCGCGCGGCGGTTCCGAAAGGTGCCCTTCCGCGCCGTCGATCCGTATCGCGCGGAGTGCGAGTACTTCGCGGACTGCATCCTTCGCGGCCGCCCGCCGGCCATCAACGGCGCCGAGCACGCCCTCCACATCCTCACGCTGACGCAGAAGGCTTACGCCTCGCACAAGGCCCGGCGAGTCATGACCGTTTGAGATCCGCCGTGCCTCGGCAGGAAGACAGGAGACCACGACGATGCCCCGATTCCACAGACTGTGGCTGTTGTCCATCGCGTCAGTGCTGGTGGCAGGATGCGGGCCGAAGGGGCCGACCCTGCACAGAGACGCTCCGGTCTTTCGTGCGGGAGCCGTTGCCATCGACGTCACGCCCCAAACACTGCCGGTCATCGTCAACGGTGGCATGGCCGAGCGGATGGCCGACAAGGTGGTCGATCCGCTGCATGCCCGCTGCCTGGTGCTCGACGACGGGCGGACGCAACTGGCCATCGCCGTCGTCGATTCCTGCCTCATCCCGCGGGCCCTGCTCGACAAGGCCAAGGCAATGGCCGGCGCCAGGACGGGCATCCCGGTCGAGCGGATGCTCATCTCGGCCACCCACTGCCACTCGGCGCCGTCGGTCTGCCCGGCCCTTGGCAGCGGCGAGGAGACCGAGTACGGCCGGTACCTTGCCGCGCGCATCGCCGAGGGCATCGCCGACGCGCACGCTCGGCTCCAACCCGCCCGCGTCGGCTGGGCCGTGGACACCGATTCCAGGAACGTCTTCTGCCGCCGCTACCTCATGAAGCCCGGCACCGCGCGCACCAGCCGGTTCACCGGCCACACGGATGACCAGTGCCAGATGAACCCGGGCTACCAGAACCCGGACGCCGTCAAGCGGACGGGGCCGGTCGATGACGCCGTCTCGGTCCTGTCGATCCAGACGCCCGACGGCACGCCGCTGGCGTTGCTGGCCAACTACTCGACGCACTACGCGGGCGCGCCGGCCCTGTCGGCCGATTACTTCGCCGTCTTCGCCGAGAAGATCGCCGAGAAGATCGGCGCCGGGGAAGGCTTCGTCGCGATGATGTCGAACGGCACGAGCGGAGACGCCAACTGCTGCGACTTCGACCATCCCCGCCGCC
>DATKXP010000163.1:0-8540 GCA_035529015.1 Phycisphaerae bacterium
GGCCGCCGGTTCTCGCCCTTCGGCAACTTGGGTGCCTTGCCGTAGCGCGCGAAGGGCTGCTCCGCCGACGCGAAGTACTCGGTCCAAACCTCAGGGGTGCGCGCCAGGTCCTGCCCCGTCATGTACCTGAGGCTCTCCCAGGCCTTCTGGCCGACGGCCAGGTTGCGGTCGTTGAGCATGGCAACGAGGGTCTGGGCGGCGTCCGTGTCGCGGAACTGGCCCAGCGTCTCGGCCGATTTGATCCGGACGTCCGGGCTGGTGTCGTTCTGCAGCGCCTTGACGACGGCGGGCATGCCTTCGGGCGGCACGCGGCAGCCCAGTGCCTCGACGGCATCGGCGCGAACGTGGCGGTCCGTATCGTTCACCGCCGCATAGGAGAGCGTCTCCAGGACGTCGAGTTTGCCGTCGCCGTTGGCGTCGGCGCCCGGGTAGTTCTTCAGCAGTTTCTGGAGCGTGGTTTCTCCGCTGCTCTCGGGCGCCGCGATGCGGACGCCCTGGTTCTCCATCTTCGCCATACCGCGAACGGCTGCCCCGCGGACCAACGGGTCGTCGTCGGTCACGGCCACCAGGCAGAACAGGACGATGACCGATTCCTCCTTCAGGGCCTTGCGATCCTTCGTGATGGCCTGGAGGGCCTCGCGTCGCTCGTCGGGCAGGTGGCTCTGGACCAGGACCACCTTGGCGGAGGTCGGCATCGGGAGCAGTTTCGTCTTGACCCACTCGTCGAGGCTGGGGTTCTTGCCGCCGCATCCGCCTGCAAGCATGACACCCGCCGCCAGGATGGCCAACCCATGCCTCACGACACGTCCTCCGCGCCGGCCGCCGTCACGTGCGACTCGGCAAAGAACTCCTCCGGCGTAACCTGTGAGACGGCCTTGACCGGCTCGCCCAGGAACCGCGCGCCCACCTCGCGAAAACGTTCCGGGTTGTCGCTGACGAAGAAGCGGTCCTCGCCCGGCCCGTCGGCTTCGGCTGCCCCCTGCGCCGCCAGGCGCGAAGCCACCTCCCGCGCGACAGCCTCGGCCGAGTCCACCAGCGCCACGTCGGGGCCCAGCACCTCGGCAATCGCGTCCGCAAGCAACGGATAGTGCGTACAACCCAGGACGACTGTGCCGACGCCGGCCTGCCCGAGCGGAGCCAGATACTCCTCCAGCGCCAGCCGCACCAGGCGGTCGCCCGGCGAGCGGCCCTCCTCCACCAGGGGCACCAGCAGCGGACACGCCTGCTCGACGAGCGCCGCATCCGGGGCAAGAGCGAGAATGGCGCGGCGGTAGGCGCCGCTGGCGACCGTCGCCTCGGTCGCGATGATGCCGATGGGCCGGGCGCGGCCGACGCGGACGGCCTCGGCGGCGCCCGGCTCAATCACCCCGCACAGCGGCACCGCGAACCGTTCCTGGAGCGCCGGCAGCGCTGCCGCGCTCGCCGTGTTGCACGCCGCCACGATGAACTTCGGATCGTGCCGCACGAGAAACTCGCAGTCCTCGGCGGCGAAGCGGGTCACCGTTCGGCCGCTCTTGATGCCGTACGGCACGCGGGCGGTGTCGCCGAAGTAGACGATCGACTCGGCCGGCAGGTGCCGCCGGATCGCCCGGACGACGGTCAACCCGCCCAGGCCGGAGTCGAAGATGCCGATCGGACGGCTCATGCGGTCTATCCTCTACCGCGACCTACGTGCCCCCGCGCGTCCCACCATCCTATCGACGCCACGCGACAAATCAAGGATTGGCTGCGTTCTCGGCCGAACGTTTGCCCCTTTCGGTGGGTGCGGCGCATGCGGACGCGCCACGTTCAGCCGTCGGCCGCCCCGAAGGGGTCCCTTCGGGAGCACGGCGACGGCCGTTGGCTTCGGAGTACGCCGCTGCCGGCCCCGTCGGCGTGCCGCCGACGGCAAAACGAAAAGGCAACGCGCGGCGTTTAGCCGTCGCCGGCAGGGCGACGGCCGTTGGCTTCAGAGTAGGCCGCTGCCGGCCCCGTCGGCGTTCCGCCGACGGCTAAACGCCTGCGGCCGATGCCTCAACGTCGGGCCTTCGCACGGGCGAGGCATGCCTCGCCCCTACGCTGCGCGGACGGGCAACCGAACCGCAGGCGAAAACGGTTGACGGTCGCGGGTGGGGCCGGTATAAAGCGTGGCCCCCGGGGGGTGGCGCGCCGTCCAGGGCGCGCCGTTTATTCAGGCAATCCGCAGGTGGGGCTTGGGATTCCACCGCACGCACAAGCACAGGAGACTCGCGCGATGGCAAAGGCAAAGAAGTACGTCTATTCCTTCGGCGGCGGGAGGGCCGAAGGCCGGACCGAGATGAAGGAACTGCTGGGCGGCAAGGGCGCCAACCTGGCCGAGATGACCAGCCTCAAGATCCCCGTCCCGCCCGGCTTTACGATCACCACCGAAGTCTGCGACCTGTACTACAAGCACGGCCGCAAGTACCCGGCCGGGCTCGACAAGCAAGTGGACGCCTGCATCCGAAAACTCGAGAAACTCACCGGCAAGACCTTCGGGCACGGCAGCAATCCGCTGCTCGTGTCGGTCCGCAGCGGTGCCGCCGTCTCGATGCCCGGCATGATGGACACCGTCCTGAACCTGGGCCTGAACGACGAGACGCTGCCGGCGCTGATCAAGTTGACCGGCAACGAGCGCTTCGCCCTGGACGCCTATCGGCGGTTCATCCAGATGTTCGGCGACGTGGTCCTGGGGATGGAGCACGAGCATTTCGAGGAGGCGCTCCAGAAGGTCAAGGACCGGCGAGGCGCCAAACTCGACACCGACCTCGACGCCGACGGCCTCAAAGACGTCGTCGCGGAATACAAGAAGGTCTACCAGCGCGACCGCCAGTCGTTCCCGCAGGACGCCCGCAAGCAACTTCAGGCCTCGATCGACGCCGTCTTCGGCTCCTGGAACAACCCCCGGGCCGTCAAGTACCGCCAGATCAACGACATCCGCGGCCTGCTCGGCACCGCCATCAACGTCCAGATAATGGTGTTCGGCAACATGGGCGAGACCAGCGGCACGGGCGTCGCGTTCACGCGCGACCCCGCCACCGGCAAGAACGTCTTCTACGGCGAGTTCCTGATGAACGCCCAGGGCGAGGACGTCGTCGCCGGCACCCGCACGCCCCGGCCCATCAAGGAACTCCAGAAGATCAACCGGAAGGCCTACAGGCAACTGATCGCCATCCGTCACAGACTCGAAGAGCACTACCGCGACATGCAGGACATCGAGTTTACGATCGAGCGCGGCGAACTGTGGATGCTCCAGACACGTGGCGGCAAACGGACGGCCGCGGCGGCCGTCAAGGTCGCCGTCGATATGGCCAGGGAGGGCCTCATCACAGAGAAAGAGGCCGTCATGCGCGTCGAGCCCCAGTCCCTCGACCAACTCCTGCATCCGACGTTCGACCCGAAGGCCGAGAAGGCCGCCAAGGCCCTCGCCACGGGCTTGCCCGCGAGCCCCGGCGCCGCCACCGGCCAGATCGTCTTTACGGCCCACGAGGCCGAGCAGTGGGCCGAGAAGGGCCGCGACGTCGTCCTCTGCCGCACCGAGACCTCCCCCGAGGACATCGGCGGCATGAACGTGGCCAAGGGTATCCTGACGAGCCGCGGCGGCATGACGAGCCACGCGGCCGTGGTGGCGCGCGGCATGGGCAAGTGCTGCGTGGCCGGCTGCGCCGACGCCGTCATCGACTACAAGAAAAGACGCATGACGGTCGGCGGCAAGACGCTCAAGGAAGGCGATTGGATCAGCCTGAACGGGTCCCTCGGGGCCGTGTACGGCCAGCGGTTGCCGACGGTCGAGCCGGGCCTGACGGGCCCGTTCGGCACGATCATGAAACTGGCCGACAAGTACCGCCGCCTCGGCGTCCGGACCAACGCCGACACGCCGCACGATACGGCGGTGGCGGTCCGGTTCGGCGCCGAGGGCATCGGCCTGACGCGGACCGAACACATGTTCTTCGAGGGCGACCGCATCGTGGCCATGCGCGAGATGATCCTGGCCGACGACGAGGCCGGCCGCAAGAAGGCCCTCAAGAAACTCCTGCCGCTCCAGCGGAAGGATTTCATCGGCATCTTCAAGGCCCTGAAAGGCCGCCCCGCCACGATTCGCCTGCTCGACCCGCCGCTGCACGAGTTCGTGCCGCACGACGCCAAGGGCCAGAAGGAAATGGCCAAGGCCATGGGCGTCACGCCCAAGAAGATCAAGGAGAAGGTCGAGTCGCTGCACGAGTTCAACCCGATGCTGGGGCATCGCGGCTGCCGCCTCGGCATTGCGTATCCCGAGATCACGGCCACCCAGGCGCGGGCCATCTTCGAGGCGGCGTGGGCCGTCAAGGGCGCCCGGCCCGAGATCATGGTTCCCCTGGTCGGCCACGTGAAGGAATTCGTCCACCAGAAGCGGATCATCCTTGAGGCGCTCGAGGAGGTGATGAAGGCCAAGAAGGCGAAGAAGGTGCCGTTCGAGTACAAGATCGGCACCATGATCGAGGTGCCGCGCGGCGCCCTGACGGCCGACGAGATCGCCGCCGAGGCCGAGTTCTTCTCCTTCGGCACGAACGACCTGACGCAGATGGGCTGCGGCTTCAGCCGCGACGACGCCGGCAAGTTCCTCCGCCCCTACGTCCAGGACCTAGGCATCTACGAGTACGACCCGTTCCAGACGCTCGACCGGACGGGCGTAGGGCAACTGGTGTGGATCGCCGTCGAGAAGGGCCGCGCGGCCCGAAAGAACCTGAAACTCGGCATCTGCGGCGAACACGGCGGCGACCCGTCGAGCATCGAGTTCTGCCACTGCGTCGGTCTCGACTACGTCTCCTGCTCGCCGTACCGCGTACCGGTTGCCCGTTTGGCCGCCGCCCAGGCCAACATCACCCACGGCAAACCGAAGAAGGTTAACTGAGCCGTCGGAAGCGGTCAGCGAAAGGCTCTTCGGGATGCAAGCGCGGCGGGTGCGGAGACCTGCCGCGCGTTCGTCGCCGCACTGCGCCGTCACCGTCGGATGACGGCTAACCAGTCTTTCCCGTCCTCTGCCGGCGGCGGTCCGATGGTGACCTTGCCGCCGCCGTTGACCTGCCCGCCACCCTTCAACGGGCCGCCGGTACGCGGGTTGAACCACGCGACCGCCAGCGTCCCGCGTGCGTCTCGAAGGTCGAGTTCCGCCGTCCCCCCTTGGGGCAGGTACACCAGGTACACGTCGCCCAGCTTGGCGAAACAGTACCGGCTGTTGTCGTTCTTGGCATTGCCCACGAGGTCGTCGCGGCAGGTCATTTCCCAGAACGGGATCTTGCCGGCGCGGAAGAACTCGAGGGCGTGCCGGCAGCAGTCCCACCATCGGTCGCGGCTGCGCCAGTCCTGGCACGTCAGGTCGGACTGAGCGTGCTTGTAGCCGAAGTACCATTCGCAGCCGGCGCCGCCGGCCATGAGGTTCCCCCAGAGGGCGTTCCGGCGGCCGTCTTCGTGGGAGTTGCCGGCGTCGCTGTCCGGACGCAACGCGTGGGACGCATCGCCCGGCTCGTCACAGGCGACGACCCAGACTTTGCCGGCCTTGACGGAGCGGTCGATGTAGTTCTTGGTCTGCTTGTGGACGTTGCTGAAGTCAGGGCGGTTCGTCTGGAGGGAGAAGCCGGTCAGTCTCGACGCCGGTCCCAGAAGATCATAGTGGTTGGCGCCGTTGTGGATGACGATGTGGTGGTGGTACGGGTCGTGGTCCCAGAAGTACCGGGCCCAGGCTTTCTTCTGATCCGTAGAGGCGCTGTTGATCTCTTCTCCCAGGTTCCAGTTCATCGCCAGGTGGTGCGCGAACCGGGCAATGAGTTCGCGGTAGTACAGGCTGCGCTCGGGGCCGAGGTCGCCGCCGTCAAGCAGCAGTTCGTTCTCGGTCTCGAGGGTCTTAAAGTGCAGGTACAAGCCGAGCCTGTCGGCGTGCTCGAACACGATCTCCCACTGCGCGAGCCGCGAGACATCCATGTGGGAGACGTCGTCGTACGTCACGTACGGGAAGGCGTTCTGGTCGTCGCCGCCGATGTTCAGAGGCAGGAACGAGAAGGCGTTCATCCCTTCGGACACCAGGTAGTTAAGCGCGCCGATCATCCCCTTGCCCTTGCCGCCCTTCCACGTCGGGTCGCCCGGCCGCCAGTCGCCCAGGTGCGGTTTCCACGTCTTGACGAAGTTGTCCTTGTGCCCGTCGGTCTTGAAGTCGCCGTCGAAGTCGGCGTAAGCGAGGAAGTTCTCCGGCGCGTCGGCCCCCTGCTTGAGGAACCACTCGCCCGTCTCGGCAAACTGCAGGTACCGCTTGCCCACGTACCGGAGCCGCCCCTTCCCCCGATGGTCGCGGCCGGTCTTGTCGGTCCTGGCCACCGTAAAGGTACCCGTCTTGCCGTTGAACGGCGCGACCGGCTCGCCCGCCGCATCGCTCACCGCCGCGTTCTTGCCCTTGACGAACGAGACGGCCCAGGTCCACACGCCCGGCTTGTCGGGCGAGAGGTGTGCCCGCCACGTCGTGCCGCACTCGGCGGAGGTGTTCGCCGAATCGCCGTCGGCGGCGAAGTAGCCCGGCACGGCGTACGTCGGCGTGCCCGACTCGTGCCGGAAGGTTACCGTCATCCGGTAATCGGCGAACGGATTCGGCGCGTTGTCCAGTTCGTGGGCAAAGGGACCGTCGAGCGTCAGTGTGACCTTGTGCCACGCCTTGAGTTCGCCGCCAATCTCGACCGAGCCCTTCCCGTCGGCTTTGCGCGGACCTTGCAGGGGAGCGCCGGGCTGACGCTTCGGCCGCGCCGTGGGCTCTGAGGGCCGCGGCCGGGGGCGGGCGGCGCCCGCGAGCGCCGGGCCGCCGTCCGCTGGGATGATCTCAAGGCCCGACCACCGGGCGCGGCTGTGGCCGCTGCCGTCGGCCGAGCCGATCTCGCCGCGGACTTCAATCACCTCGCCCTTGCGGATCGCGACGCCCTTCCAGGCATGGATGAACTTCGGCCCCTCCTCATACTTCTGGCTGCCCACGGGCGTCTTGAACGTGCCGATGGATTTGCCGCCGACCAGCACCTCGTACGTCGAGGGGCCGTCGTCCTCGCCCACCGCGTGGAGCGTCACGTCGAAGGTGCCGTCGCGGAACGGGAACTCGGCCCGCGTGGCCGCCTGCTTGTCGCTTTCCGGATTGATCGCCAGCCACTTGTCCCTGTCCTTGTAGAACCCGTTGCCTGCGGGGAAATCGAGGGCACTGAGGAACGCGGCGCCGGGCTTCGCCTTGGTGCGCGCCCCGGCGGCCGTCGGTTCGGTCGCGGCCGGCACCTGCGCCTGCGCAGCCGCCGCAGCCATCCCCTCCGGCACGGGGAACGGCTGGGGAAGCGTCCCCCTCTTAAGGCGCGGCGCAGGGCCCGGCCCCTCGATGCCGGTTCGCTTCTCGGTCGTCATCAACCACTTGTCGAACTCCGTGCCGTCCTCGCGCATCGAGAACGCGATGACGTGCTCGCCGGCGTTCGCCACGTCGAGGAACAGTTTGTGCGGCTCGCCGCCGTGCTGCTTGTCGGTCCGCTGCTTGCTGCCCCAAACCCACTTGCCTTTGCCGGTCCACTGCATCCGCTGGCCGCTCTCGGGCCAGGTGCCGTCGATGCCCACGTGCAGCCCATTGTCCTCGGTGTTCGTCGAGAAGATGCGGGCCCACACGTAGTACCGGCCGGGCGTGTTGAAGTGGACCTTGTAGGAGAGAATCGCCATCTTGCCGGGCGTGTTGCTGAAGTTCTGGCCGCTGACCAGTTTGTCGCCGTGGCTGCGGCGCGTATCGGGAAGGGCCTCCAGATACGCCCCGCCGCTCGCCGTAGCGGAGTGGTTCGGGTCACCGTCAGGGTCCACCTGCGGCGTATGCCGGGGCGTCGCAAGGTGCCAGCGGCGGACATCGGCGTGCGTCTGGCTGAAGAAGTGCTCGGCCTCAACAGCAACCTGGCCGCCCACTTCTTCAAAGACAACCGCCTCCGAAACCAGCGGCGTCTTCGGTTCGGCCCCCGCCGCCCACGCCACACACCACACGCACCCGACCATCGCCGCCGCAACCGCCCACCGCCTCATCATCGCCGCCGTCCTTTCTCTCGCGTGGTCCAGCACTCCCGCGCCCCTTCCCGCACGGTGCCCTCCCAGGGCGCCGTGAACGGTCGTTGCGATGCTTCGGGGCGCGATGGTACACACCGCGCGGCCACCAGGCCACCACAAAAGTCAGGCCACTTGCCGCGAATGCGACAGCGCTTGGCACCAAACGCCATGCCGCCTTGAGGACAGGGCTTGCAGCCGCAACGGTCTGTTGCGGCCGGGCAACGGCCTCCGGCTCAACCGTCGCCGGCTACGGTCTTGATTCACGCCGGACAGTCGCTATCCTATGGCACGGTGTTCCGGGGGGGCCCTTGGACCATCCAGGCGAGGCGACCCATGCGCATCATCGACCCGCACATCCACATGCTGAGCCGCACCACCGACGATTACAGCCTGATGGCCGAGGCCGGCATCGTGGCCGTCTGCGAACCGGCGTTCTGGCCCGGCACCGACCGCCAGTTCCCGGAAAGCCA
>DATKXP010000164.1:0-14547 GCA_035529015.1 Phycisphaerae bacterium
AGCCGGCGGGACCAAGGGCGGGAAGGGTGCAGGCATCGGGGTCGCCGCCCCCGCCTTTGCCGCCGTCACGCTTGTCTCCCTGGGGGGCGGGCCGCTCGATGGGGCCAAGGCCATTCTCGTCACCGCCTGCGGACGGTGCGAGAACACGGGGATGCAGTTCTCAGCCGACCGGCGGACCGTCGGACGCAACTGGGGCGGGCCCCCCGTCCGCATCGAGCCGGTCGAGGGCCGCGTCGCCCTGCCCGCGGGCCGATGGCAATGCCATGCCCTCGCGCCCGACGGCACGCCGAAGGCGCCGGTGCCGCTCGAGAAAACCGGCGACGGCAAAACCACGCTCGTCCTCTCACCCAAACACCAGACGGCGTGGTACCTTGTGACGCCGGCCGGGGCAAAGTAACCGGGTGGCATGGTCATCCCAAAGGGTGACCATGATGCAGGCGGTGGGAACATGGTCATCCTTCGGAATGACCATGCCACCCGCCGGGGCAAAGTAACCGGGTGGCATGGTCATCCCAAAGGGTGACCATGATGCAGGCGGTGGGAACATGGTCATCCTGCGGAATGACCATGCCGCCGGCCCGGGCAAAGTAACCGGGTGGCATGGTCATCCCAAAGGGTGACCATGATGCGGGCGGTGGGAACATGGTCATCCTGCGGAATGACCATGCCACCCGCCGAATCACGGAACCGTCCGTATCGCACGGCGGTTTTACTTCGCCGGCGTCACGCCCAGCGCCGCGAGCATCTCGTCGGCCACCAGCCGGTTGCCTTGCGCGTTCAGGTGGACGGAGTCGCCGGTCAGGATGCCCTTCGGTTTACCTTCCTTGTTATGAACCTTGAGGTACTCGATGAACGCCTTCCGCAGGTCCAGCAGTTGGGAGCCCGTTTCCCCGGCGACCTTGCGGCTGATGGCGGCGTACTCTTCGAGCATCGGGTCGCGCTCGTTCGTGCCGTCGGGCTTCTCGCCGATGACGGTCGGCGTGCAGAGGATGACCCGTGCGCCGGCCTGGTTGATGCGGGCGATCAAGTCCTTCAGGCCCGCCTCGTACGCGTCCTTGGGCGTTCCGCCGGCCATGGTGCCGTCGGGTTTCGTCCGCCAGTGCCAGACGTCGTTGATGCCAATGTAGATAAAGACGATGGTCGGCTTCTTGGCGATCACGTCCTTGTCGAGCCGCGCCTGGAGGTTCGGCACCTTGTGGCCGCTGATGCCGGCGTTGACCGTGTCGATCCCCAGGTCCTTGTGCCGGGCGTCCAACTCGCTCCGGATGAGCGTGATGAAGCCCGTCTTGCCGCCGGCGCCGGCGGTGATCGAGTCGCCCAGGAAGACGATGCGGTCGGCCTTCCGGAGGGGTGTGACGGCCGAACGGCTCCCGGCGCAGCCGTAGGACGCCAGTACGCACACCACACCCAGGACCACAGCAAATCTGCGTAACGTCATGACAATGCTCTCCTTTCATCTGGGACCGTTGACTGTCTTGGCGGGTGGCATGGTCAGTCCGAAGGATGACCATGCTCTCACGCTCCCCCGGCGCTACGGCGCCAACATGGTCACCCTGCGGGATGACCATGCCACCCCCCGCGCAACTACTCTACCTTCTTCAGCGTCACGGTCGTTCCCGCCGGCGCTTCGACCGTCGGCTTGCCCTTCAGGTACCCGAGCGAGACGAGAAACTCGTCGGCCTTGATCAGGGTGAGTTGCTTCCACGGCGGGCGGTTGAAGAAGGTGTGCGGCTGGCCGTCGGCGGTCCAGAGTTCGACGCGGTTGCCGGCCTCCTTCGACTTGGCGAGCATGGCTTGGCCGTGCGCCAGGAACTTGTCCTTCGTGCCGTAGAAGAGGACCGCCGCCGGCGTGTCCTTCGCCACGTGGAGGTTCGGCGAGATGGCCTTCACCGTGTCGTCGCCGAGTCCGGCGGCGTGCTGCCCCAGGTTCTGCAGGTCGAGGACGGGATTGAAGAGGACCAGCGCGTTGGGCTTCGACGAGACCGACGCATCCTCGCCCTTGGCATCCAGGCCCGGCGTCATGGCGGCGCAGGCGGCGATGTGGCCGCCCGCCGACCCGCCCGCGCCGACAATCCGGTTCGGGTCGATCCCCAACTCGCCCGCCTTCTGCCGCAGCCAGCGGACCGCGCTCTTGGCGTCCTCGACGCACGCATCGGGCGTAACGCCCTGCCGCGACTTCACCCGGTAGTCGGCCCGCGCCGCCACCATGCCGCGCGACGCCAGGTACGCCGCCTGGTCGGCGAACTGATTGATCGTTCCGCCGCTCCACCCGCCGCCGAAGAAGAAGACGACGGCCGGCCGCGCCTCGGCCGCCTTCCACCCCGGCGGAAAGTGGACGGTCATCGCCAGGTCGCCCTTCGGCGTCTTCTTGTAGACGTACTCCCTGGTGGCGGCGTCGCCCTCGCCTTCCTGCGCCGGCGCTGCACGCAGCGCCATCGCCAGGCCCCCGACCAGCACCAGCATCAGCACGAGCGTCTTCATGGGCCTCTCCCTTGCCCTGTTGTTTACCGGCGCCGCGAATCGAAATGGTCGATCAGCGGATAGACGTCGCGATTCAGCGCCCGCATCATGTGCACGAGGTCGGCGTACGGCTCGAAGCCGATGGTCACGATCCCCTTGTTCGAGTCGCGGTTCGACGGGTCGGTCCTGGTGTTCTTCGGGTCGTTGTCCATGTACTTGAACCAGTGCCAGCCGACGCACGTCTTCGCCTCGAGCAGCGCCAGCGTGAAATTCTGGTAGAACCGCCCGCGGTCCTTCTGCGTGGGGACGATCCACCCGGCCCCCGTGGTGTTGGCGAGCCCCGAATCCTCGCCCTTGGTGTACCACTCCGTGATGATGACGGGCCGGCCCGACCACCGCGTCCAGTCGGCCAGCAGGCCGGCGTCCGGCGTCCACGCGCCGTAGTAGTTGACGGCGATGGCGTCGAGGTGCTTGCCTGCGGCCGCGAAGATGGCGGGGCTGCGCTTCTCGCTTCCGTGCAGGCGCGACCCCAGGCACAGGTGGTTCGGGTCGTACTTGCGGATGGCCGCCGTCGTGATCCGGTAATACGTCTCGAAGACGTGGCCGCGCCACGCGTCGCGGTCGGCGTCGGTGATGTCCCTCGGGGTGGCCCGGCCGCCCTTGCGCTCGGCGAGCCAGGCTTCGGCGGCGCGGCGGCCGGGGGCAAGGTCCGCGTTCGACCCGTCGAGGCCAAGGAACTTGTCGAGCAGCGTCACCTGGCCGGGCATCTCGTTGTCGGAGAAGTGGCCCAGGAGCCACGGGTCGTCCTTCGTCGCGGCCAGGGCCCGGGCCTGCGCCTCGCAGAACGCCGGGAACTCGGGATGGAACACCGGGATGCAGTCGTTCGGGTACCCCGCGTGGCCGGGCTTCTGGTAGACCATGCTTTTCGACCGGCCGAAACCGCTCATGAAGTTATGGATGAGCGTGTACGCCACCGGCCTGGCCGCGGCGCGGAGGTCGGCCGTCTGCGACCACGCCCCCGTCCCGTTGAACCCGTTTTCCCACAGCATGGCCGTGGCGGCGTCGGCCCAGGCCTTCTGGTTCCCGAACTTCGACCCGTACGCGGCCTTGACACCCGGCGACAGCGTTGCCCCGACACTGCACACGCCCACGTGGATGAACAGGCACCCCTCGGGGTCCACCAGCCACCATCGGTCGCCCACCTTCTCGACGCGGAAGAAGCCGGTGGCCTTGACCTTGCGGTCGAGCCGCCCGCCGTACGTCGAGAGCGGCGTCTTCACGGCACCCGGCCGAAAACCCGCCAGGTCCGCCAGCGTCCGTGTCTCATATTCCTTCCACGCCATGTCGGGCTTGCGCTTGGCCTTGACCGTGAGCGGAGCGGGGGCTTCGGATGCGCGGGCTGCCTGCGCGCTCAGCCAACACGAGACCAGGCACACGGGAATCAGGACAGCGGGTGCGGCTCTCGCCATGCGGGTTACCTCCCCTCCGCAACGGTCCCATTCATACCGCGCCGCCGCGCGGTTTTCAAACAGTCACGCGGTGCGCTATAGGATTTGCACGGCGGGCAGGATTGCCCGCCGCGCTACGCGGAATGAGACAAGTCGAGCGCGGTGGGTGTCCCCACCCACCGCGCCCTTTCCGCGTGGCGGGCGTCATTCGCTTGCCCGCGCTCGGCCGAAGCGGTAACCTGACTGCCACCGGCGCCGGTTTGGAGTTCTATCGCATGCTCACCCTCATCAACGCCAACCGCATGGAACCGCTCATCGCGCCGATCGGTCTCGACTACGTGGCCGGCGCCGCGCGGGCCGCGGGCGTCGAGACGGAGGTCCTGGACCTTGCCCTGGCCGCCGATCCGCAGGCGGCGCTGCGCGACCATTTCGCCGGCCGCCATCCGCGGCTCGTCGGTCTGACGCTTCGCAACGTGGACGACTGTTTCTGGCCGAGCGCCGAGTGGTTCGTCCCGGACCTGGCCGAGACGGTCGGCCGGATTCGCGAGGTGACCGACGCGGCGATCGTCCTGGGGGGCGTGGGCTACTCGATCTTCCCCCGGCGTCTCGTGGAGTTCACGGGCGCCGACTTCGGCATCCACGGCGACGGCGAAGCGGCCGTCGTCGCGCTCGTCCGGGAACTCGAGGGCGGCCGCCGCTTCGACCGCGTGCCGGGCCTCGTGTGGCGCGAGGACGACCGGCTGCGGAGCAACCCGCCGGCATGGCCTGAGCCGCTTTCGCTTCCCACGTCGCGCGCCGCCATCGACAACGCCGCCTACTTTCGCCTCGGCGGACAGGGCGCGGTCGAGACGAAGCGCGGCTGCGACCGCCGGTGCATCTACTGTGCCGATCCGCTGGCCAAGGGCCCGCGTCTGCGCTGCCGCGACCCCGCCGAGGTGGCCGACGAGATCGAGTCGCTCGCGGCCCGCGGCGTGGACGTTCTGCACACCGCCGACAGCGAGTTCAACGTGCCCGGCAACCATGCCCTGGCGGTCTGCGAGAAACTCATCCGCCGCCGCCTCGGCGACCGCGTCCGCTGGTACGCGTACCTGGCCGTGACGCCCTTCGACGCCCAACTGGCCCGAGCCATGCGGCAGGCCGGGTGCGTGGGCATCAACTTCACCGGCGACGCGGCGGCCGACGCCATGCTCGCGACGTATCGCCAGCCGCACCGGCGGGAGGACCTCGCGAGCGCCATCCGCCTCTGCCGCGAAAATGGCATCGCCGTCATGATCGACCTCTTGCTCGGCGGTCCCGGCGAGACGCCCGAGACGGCGGCCGAGACGATCACCTTTCTCAAACGCGCCGGGCCGGACTGCGCGGGCGCCGCCCTGGGCATCCGCCTCTACCCCGGGACGGCGGCGGCCGGACGGCTGGCGGCCGAGGGACCGCTCGAATCGAACCCCGGCATCCGCCGCCGATACGACGGCGCCGTGGACACGTTCCGGCCCACGTTCTACATCTCGCCGGCGCTGGGAGAGAGGCCGGCCGCCCTCGTCAAGGACCTCATCGCGGGCGACCAGCGGTTCTTCGAACCCGCCGAAGAGGTTGCCGGCGAGGATGGCAAGGGGTACAACTACAACGACAACGCGCCGCTCGTCGAGGCCATCGCCGCCGGCGCACGCGGGGCCTACTGGGACATCCTCCGCCGGATGCGCGGCGGTCAGGGCGGTTAGGAATGGGTGTGGCACGGCTGGCTTGCCCAGCCGTGCGTCTGCCGCGCCGGGTGCCACTGGCTACTTGTCAGCCAGTGCCGCCGGAGCAGGGGGCAAACACTGGCGGGCAAGCCGCCAGTGGCACCCGAGATAGAAACGGGTGTGGCACGGCTGGCTCGTCCAGCCGTGCGTCTGCCGCGCCGGGTGCCACTGGCTGCTTGTCAGCCAGTGCCGCCGGAGCAGGAGGCAAACACTGGCGGGCAAGCCGCCAGTGGCACCCGCGCGGTTAGGAATGGGTGTGGCACGGCTGGCTTGTCCAGCCGTGTGCCCGCCGCGCGGGATTCGCCAAGAGGAGAATGTGTCGCCATGAGGAACCACGCCATTTGCGCCGTTTGCTTGACCGTCTGCCTGACGCTCGCGCCGTTCGCCTCGGCCGCCGAGGTGACCGAGAAACGGCCGACCGTCCTCCTCTGGCCCGACGGCGCGCCCGGCGCCAAGGGCGATACCAGCGAGGACAAGCCGCGCCTCACGCCGTACCTGGTGCCCGGCGACGGCTCCCGCGCCTGCATCGTCATCTGTCCCGGCGGGGGATACGCCGGCCGCGCGGGCCATGAGGGCGAACCCATCGCGCGGTGGCTGAACGGGCTCGGCGTCTCGGCTTTCGTCCTGGACTATCGCGTGCGGCCGTATCGGCACCCGATTCCGCTGGGCGATGCGCAGCGGGCCATCCGGACGGTCCGCCATCGGGCGGCCGAGTGGCGAATCGATCCGAAGCGCGTCGGCATCCTGGGTTTCTCGGCAGGCGGGCACCTTGCCGGTTCGGCCACCACCATCTTTGATGACGGCAAGGCAGACGCCGCCGACCCCATCGACCGCCAATCCTGCCGGCCCGACGCGGCCGTCCTCTGTTACGCCGTCCTCACCTTCGGCGAGTTCCGGCACAACGGCTCGATGGTGAACCTGCTGGGCAAGGACCCCGATCCGGCGCTGCAAGAACAGATGAGCCTTGAGAACCGCGTGACCGCCAAGACGCCGCCTACCTTTCTCTGGCACACCGCCGACGACGGCGCCGTGCCGGTCGAGAACAGCCTCCTGTTTGCGACGGCCCTGAGGAAGCACAAGGTGCCGTTCGCCCTGCACGTGTTCCCCCGCGGCCCGCACGGCATCGGCCTGGCCGACGGCGCCCGCGCCGCCAAGGCCCCCGAAGCCCGCCAGTGGCCCGCCCTCTGCGCCGAGTGGCTCAAGGGATTGGGGTTCGCGCCCAGGTAAGACAACGAAGCCGGTTTGCGCGGCGGGTCTCCGGACCCGCCGCGCTTCGGTTCGCTCGAATGGAGGACGTATCATGCTCCGACGGACGGCGATTCTGGTGGCGGCGGCGCTGCTGGCGACGATGACGGCAGGAGCAGGCGCCCTGACGATCGAAGCCGAGAACGCACGCATCCGGACGGCGGGCGCGGCGGCGAAGGGCGGGTGGAACCTGCACTCGAACGGTGAGGTGGGCGATTATGTCCGCATCAGCGAAGAGGGGACGTACACCGTCGCCCTCCGAGCGTACGGCAGCCCGGCGGCGGGTGTGTGGCCGCTGGCGACCGTCTCGATCGATCGCACGCCCGGCAAGCCGGTGAGCGTCGGGTCGCGCGAGTTCCGCGACTACCCGTTCGAGGTCACGATTCCGCGGGGCGTCCACACGGTGGCCGTTGCGTTCCTGAACGATACCGTCGCGGGCGGCGAAGACCGCAATCTCTACCTCGACCGCATCGAGATTCGTGCGGCCGCAGGCGCAGCGGAGCCGGCGCTCGCAAGCCACGACGACTGGGCCGCCATGGGCGAGCGGCGCGAAGAGGCGGCACTTAAGAAGGCCGCCGAGGGCGTCGAGAGACACCGCAAGGCCGACGCGACGATCCGCGTCGTCTCCGGCGGCAAGAACGTGGCCGACGCGGTCGTCCGGGCGGAACTCGCGCGGCACGAGTTCCTCTTCGGATGCAACATCTACCGCTTCGACCGCTACAAACTGCCCGAGCAGAACGCCACGTACAAGCGGCGGTTCCGGGAACTCTTCAACGCTGCCACCACGGGTTTCTACTGGGCCGCGTACGAGCGCGAGCGCGGCAAACCCGATTACGCCTACACCGACGCGGTGGTGGCGTGGGCGAAGGAGCACGGCATCCGCCTCAAAGGGCACCCGCTGCTGTGGGGCCATGAGGCGGGCGTCCCGCGGTGGTCGAACGGCCAGCCGCCGGCCGACGTCCAGAAGGCCCGCGTCACCGAGATCTGCAAACGCTTCGCCCGCAAGATCGAGTTCTGGGAGGTCGTGAACGAGCCGTCGCACTGCCGGGGCGTCGAGATCGACGGGCCGTACCGCTGGGCCCGCGCGGCCGACCCCACGGCCCACCTCATCCTGAACGATTACCACGTCATGGCCGACGGGTACCCGCCGTTCTTCGCGCTGCTCGAGAAGGCCCTGGCCGACGGCACGCCGTTCGACGGGCTGGGCATCCAGGCCCACGAGCCGCGCACCATGCGGTTTCCCCTCGAGGGGGTCCAGCGGATCCTCGACCGGTACGCGGCACTGGGCAAGGCGATTCACATCACGGAGTTTACGCCGACCTCGGCCGGCGCCCCCATCACCGGCTCGCACCGCAAGGGCGTGTGGAACGAGACGGCCCAGGCCGAGTACGCCGAGCGGTTCTACCGGGTGGTCTTCGGCCACCCCGCGACGGTCGCGCTTGTCTGGTGGGACCTCTCGGACAGCGGGTCGTGGCTGAAGGGCGGCGGGTTGCTGCGGAACGACCTCAGCCCGAAGCCGGCGTACGACGCGCTCTGGCGGCTCATCCACCGCGAGTGGAAGACCAAGGCCGACGGCCGCACCGACGGCACCGGCGCCTTCGCGTTCCGCGGCATCCGCGGCACCTACCGCGTGACGGTCGAGTTCGGCGGCAAGACGACGGCGGCCGAGTTCGTCCTGGCGAAAGACAAGCCGAACCAGTGGACGATGCGGCTGGAGTGACACCCATTTAGCCGGCGAGTTTACTCGCCGCGCGGCGGGCAAGCCCGCCGGCTAAATGCGCGCCCCGATCGCCGAGCCGCGGCCGGTGCGGCCGCGCGACCTTCGGCATGCCGCCACAAGCACACCGGCGCCAACGAGCGCCAGCGTCGCCGGCTCCGGGATCGCCGCGACAGGCACGGCGGGCGGACCCCCGAGAGGCCCACCCGCTCGTTGGCTCTTCCGATTCGCGTCTATGCCGCTCAGCCCTTGCGTCTGCGGCGAAGCAGCGCGACCGCCCCGGCGGCCAGCAGCGTCAGCGTGGCCGGCTCGGGCACGATCGGGTTCAGCAGTTTGCTCGTCATCGTGAAGGGGCCGCCGAAGGGGCCGGCCAGGCCGCCGATCGTGAAAGGCGGGTCCGCCGACTCGTCCACAATGGCGCCTTCGAGGAACGATTCCATGTCGCCCATGTTGAGGACCGTGCCGTCGGGCAACACGATGAACTGCCGGTTCTCGTCGGCGACCGCGAACGTGGCGAGAGTGAACTTGATCTTGTCGTTCTCGCCGTTGCCGTTGATGTCGCCGCCCAGCGGAATCTCGATGAGGAACCAGCCGATCCACGGATCGGCCTCGGGCGGCGGAATCAGACCGAAACTCGGCGCGTCCTTGTCGAAGATGGCTTCGTTATCGCCGTATGTATTCGCCGGGCCGTTGTCAGGCAGCAGGACCGACGCGCCGTCCGGCTGCCCCGCGTAGTCGCGCCCCGGACGCGGATCCACGTCGGTCACCGTGATGTCGAAGAACACGTCGAAGAAACTCTCCACGAAGAACAGTTCGCCGTCCAGGTCCTCCGGGTTGATCGGTTCGGGTCCGTTGTTACCGTTGAGGGCTGGCGGGCCGGCCGGTAAGCCCTGGTGCGCCCAGGTATGCCCCAGCGAAGGCGGGCCGGGATTGGACGCCCGCTGCGACGACAGCGTGACCTCGACCAGCGAGTCCACGAAGCCGTACCCATCGATGCTGTCGCCGAGGTTGTTCCCCGGATCGCTGGCGATCGGCAACGGAAACGGTCCGCCCGACAGGCTCATTTCCACGAGTTCGGTGTCGAACTCGATCAGAAACTGGCCGTGGGCCGGCTGTGCTGCGGCAAGGGCCAACGCGGCCGCCGCGCAGCAGGCGGCGATCCATCGATGGCGCGTCCAACTACCATGCACTTTCATTGCTTATACCCTCCTTCCGTCTTGCGGGTCATTCGACCCAATCCCTCCCCTCGCGCGGAGTCGCGCTCACCGGCAACCCGCGATGACAGCCCGACCGCGGTCGGTGCGCAACGCCCTTGGCCCGCACCCGCAAACGCACTGTTCCTTGACCGGGTGAACCGCAAGTCCCGTTCCAGCGGGTTCAGGAACGCGGTTTGACGGCGTGGAGTGGCCTTCTTGGACCAGAAACGCCGATTCCGTGACCAGAACGACCGAGGTTCGGTTGTTCCGGCGGCGTTGCTTCTCGGAAACACCGTGGCGTGCCGCGCGCCGGCGTGCGCCATCTGCTCGGCTCTAACGTGTTGTGGCAGAAAGGCTTGCGCGCACGAAGAGGTCGGGGCCCCCGCGTGGCGATGCGGTCGGCCCATGATGCCCGGCGGCATCACGCCGGCGAGAGCGCCCGGCCGCCGTCCTCATCCTGCCGCCCATCCGATTGACTTGCCGCCCGGCACGCGGTATAAGCGCGCCGCCACCCGCCTACCGACGGAAAGGCACGGGCCGAGCCATGACCACCGTCCCACGTCGTTGGACCCGCCGGGATTTTCTGACCTGGACGGCCGCCGGCATCGGCGCGGCGTACGGGTCGGTTGCTCGCCGCACAGCGGCTGCCAAACCGGCCGCGCCCGGGCGCACGCCGAACGTCCTCGTCATCGTGGCCGACGACATGGGCTTTTCCGACGCCGGGTGCTACGGCGGCGAGATCGCCACACCCCATCTCGACGCCCTGGCCGCCGGCGGCATCCGCTTCACCCAGGTCTACTCCACCGGCCGGTGCTGGCCCTCCCGCGCGTGCATCCTGACGGGGTACTACGCCCAGCAGGTCCGCATGGACCCGCCGAAGGGCCCCCTGCCCGCCTGGACCCGCCTGGCGCCGCATTACCTGAAGCCGCTCGGGTACCGCTGTTACCACAGCGGCAAGTGGCACATCCGCGGGGCGCCGAAACCGGTGGCCGACGGCGGGTTCGACCGCTCGTATCACCTGGCCGACCAGGACCGCTTCTTCTCGCCGAGCCGCCACTGGGAAGACGACCGGCCCCTGCCGCCCGTCTCGCCCGACTCCGGCTACTACGCCACGACCGCCATCGCCGACCACGCGGTCCGCTGCCTCAAAGAGCACGCGCGCGAGCACGCCGGCCGGCCGTTCTTCCACTACCTGGCGTTCACCTCGCCTCACTTCCCGCTGCATGCCCTCCAGGACGATATCGCCCGCTACCGCGACCGGTACACCTGCGGCTGGGACGCCGTGCGCAAGGCCCGGTGGCAGCGCATGCGCAAGATGGGGATCGTCACCTGCAACCTCTCGCCCCTTCAACCCGATGTCAAACCCGGGTGGAATCTGCCGGAAGACAAGTTGCAGGAGCGTATCGGCCCCGGCGAGGCGGGGCAGGCCGTCCCGTGGGACACGCTTTCCGAGGCGCAGAAGACGCTTCAGGCGACCAAGATGGCCATCCATGCCGCCATGATCGACCGCATGGACCGCGAGATCGGCCGCGTCCTCGACCAAATCAAAAGCATGGGCGCCTTCGAGAACACGGCCGTCCTGTTCGTCTCCGACAACGGCGCCAGCGCCGAGCAGATCATCCGCGGCGACAAGCACGACCCCGCCGCCCCGCCGGGGTCGTGGCGGTCGTACCTGTGCCTGGGTCCGGGATGGTCCACCGCCTCGAACACGCCGCTGCGCCTGCACAAGTCGTGGGTGCACGAAGGCGGCATCGCGTCGCCCCTGATCGTTCACTGGCCGGCGGGCCTTGCGGCACGGGGCGAACTCCGCCGCAATCCGGGCCACTTCGTGGACCTCCTGCCCACGGTCCTCGAACTCGCCGGCACCCGCGCCTCGCCCACCTGGAAGGGTAAGCCCGCACCGCCGCTCGCCGGCCGGAGCCTGGCGCCGGCGCTCGCCAAAGACGGGACCGTCTCGCACGACTTCCTCTTCTTCCACCACTCCGGCAACCGTGCCATCCGCGTCGGCGACTGGAAACTCGTCTCCGCCGGCCGCAACGGGCCCTGGGAACTCTACGACCTCGCGGCCGACCGATGCGAGTCCAACGACCTGGCAGCCAAGCATCCGGACAAGGCCCGCGAACTCTCCGACGCGTGGCAACAGCACGAGACGCGGTTCCGCCAGATGGCTGCCTCGGACGAAATGTAGGGTGGGTGCTCCGCACCCACGCGGCCGTTTCTCTCGCCGAACCCTGAGGTTGCCGAATCGATGATCCCCGGTTTGCGCGGTGGGCAATCGTGCCCACCGCGCCCCGGCCCGATCCGCGGCGTGTGGGATGGTCATCCCGAAGGGTGACCATGTTCACGCCTCAGCCCTGGCGCTACGGCTCCAGCGGCGGCAGGCTCTCGCGGTCGATGCGGATGGGTTTATCCGCCCCTTCTTCCCACCCCCGCACATCGCGCCCCCGCAACCATCCCACCGTCCTGGAATCCCGATGCGTCATTGACCTTGACGCGCAGGACCTTTCGTGTTAGGTTATCGGTATGGTATCGTCGGCGTGGGCCGTGCTTCCCGCGTATCCGAATCGCATCACGTCGCGCGGCAATCGCCCGCCGCCGAAGAGGAGAAAACAGTATTGTGTCCCCAGAAGCCACCCCAGAAGCCATTGTGTCCCCAGAAGCCCTGAATTAGCCCGGAAAGGGGACTGATATGACTTTACCGTTCATGATAACGCTAGCCATCGCTGCCGCCGCTGCGCCGTCGAATGCCAGTGACACCGGCGCGGCAATCCTTGACGCCGAACTCACGGAGGTCTTTGTCCCCGGTGGCGACATCTACGAGAGGGGCGACATCCTCGATGCCGTGCCGGAATTCGTGGCCCAACTCAACCTCCCGGCAATCTATGTCGATCTGGGGTTCCTGCCGTCCCGCTACATATTGGTCGAGCGTCCGGGCCTCCCGCCCCTCTCGGACGGAACGAGGCTGCGGCCGGAGCGCACCATCCAGCCGCTTGAGCAGGTGCGCGGCACGGTTCGGCAGGCGCTGGACGCCTTCTGTCGCCTGAATCCCTCTTTTTCCTGGCGCATGGACTCAGGCGTAGTGTCGCTGGTCCACCGTGGAAGTGACAGCACTTTACTCCAGACGCTCCTTGGGGCGAGGCTGGCACAGTTCACAACCAGCAAAGAGCCGCTGGCCAAGGCGATCATCACCTTGACACTTGCCGCCAAAGATGCCGCCTCGCTGCACGATGATCCGCGGCGATGGAGGATGTACCATCAGCGCGGCGTCCCCGTCTTGCCGCCGCGATGCGCACTTGACCGGCCTGTAACCGTGAACCTGACGGCCGTCACCGTGCGCGAAGTCCTCCATGAGTTCCTCCGTCTACAACCCGGCGGCGTATTGCTTGTCTACGATGAGGCGGATAATCAGGAGCCTGAAAACGAGGCTCGCCGCAGGGCCGAGGTTATCTTTACAAGCATTTCACCCGAACGGCGACGGATTGCCCTGGACTCGCTTGTGCGTTGCCTCGATCCGACCTACGAGCCGCTTCACGGTTATGCCACGAAGGCAGTGCGCGGGAATGACGCTCAGCGTGAACTGAGCCGCCGCTACCACTTTCATCCCGACGAGGTTGGCCGCGCCTTGATGCAGCCTGACGGCATGCCCCGTATCATCGAGCGGGCGGGCCTCCTCGAGTTATCCGATCGCACCATGTGGCTGTACCTGCTGAACAACCCTGAACTGTCCAGGCAGACTATCGAACTTGTGCTTGCCCTGAAGGATCGCGACCGGCGCTATGAAGGCGTGAAAGACTTCTCATGTTCGTTCACGAAGAAAACTAAAGACTTGTTTCTTCCCTTGTGGAAGAGCCTGACGAACGATGCCGACCCCCGCGTGGCTGCACGGGCCAGGCAGATGCTGGAGTGGTGGACAAAGGAGTAGTGTGAGCGCGGCGGCCATTCTTGGCCGCCGCGCGGTGGGAATTCGGGGGACGCAATTGCTCTGTATAGAACATCCCACGTCCAGAGACACAACAGGAAACCTGGGGACGGTTCCCGTGTTTTCGCTCGGTGCTTAAGGTGGCGGACTCTTGCGTGGGTGGCCGCCCGGTCGCGGGGCCAGCCAGCGGCCGCTCAGCGCCTCCAGCCGGGCCACGAAGGCCGCGTCGCCCTGGTTCCGGTAACATGGAACTTATCTCCCGCGCCGTCCTTGCGGTGACGGCGTGTCCACGCACTGCATGTATTGTAATCCCTCGACTCACCCTGTGCCAGAGGCAAGTGCTCCACGTCGAAGGAGGCCCGACCCGGCTCAAGGCGACAGGCCACAAGCGACACGTTGTATCCCAGCCGTCAGCCCCGACGGGGCGAAAGCCGGTAGCCCCGGGCAACGCCCGGGGTGGTCGAGCGATCCAACCACGATTCATAAGCCCTGAAAGGGCGCTGGGAGGTTGGTCCGCCCGTTCAGGGCGGGGTTGTGGGGCGGGGCGGCACGGACGGGGCCCCGAACATGGTCACCCTTCGGGATGACCATGCCACCCGCCGTTTTTGGCGCCCTTGCGGCTTGGCGTGAGGCGTCGTTGCCGTTTGCCGTTCGTTCCGCATTCCCCAATGGGGGCCGGTTGCGCCCGGTACCCGCTTCCCTGCGGGGCGCGGCTAAAAGGGCTGTCGCCGCTTGTCCGCCATAGCCTTGGCGAAGGCGGGTTGCGGTTTTTTGTTAGAGTTCTAACAATCTCCGCCGCCCTATCCGAGACGTAAGTCCTTTTCGC
>DATKXP010000165.1:0-2274 GCA_035529015.1 Phycisphaerae bacterium
GCTTGTAATGGTGCCGTCACAGTAAAGCCTGGTGGCGGCGTCGGGGGCCTCTCGGTACGTCACCTGGGCCGAGTCTATGACCTTGAGCCGGGTCGTGACCTCGACGTATTCGAGGGCGGTTGTCAGGGTCACATACCCGTATTCAATGGTGGCGCCCGCGAGGGTGGCCGTAAACTGCGTCGTCGGAATCCAAGCCATTGTGTGGCTCCTTCAGTCGAGGGGCGCCCGCCCGCCATCCGGCCGGCGGGCACCCGATTCGTGTACGTTCCGCGCCGGCTAGGCGTCGTCGGCGGCCAGGGCGAACCCGATAATGGCGTCGGTGTCCGCAGCGACCGCAGCCAAGCCCATCGCGTCGGCGGTCAGGTCGCTGAGGGCGAGCAGGCCCGCAACGACGGTGCTCTCGGTGGCGTAGGTTCCGCCCATGTCAGGGATGAGACCTTCGGGGGCGACTCCCCCACACCAGAACCAGCCGTAGTAAGCATTGGTCATAGGCGAGATCGCCACCGCGACGAGCGCGCCGCCGTCCTTCGGGCCGATGATGGCGTCCGGCGAATCCTGGACGACGTAAACGTCGGTAGCCGACCCCGTCGTTACGAATTTCTTGGCGGTGAGGGCGACCTGCGTACCCACCTTGAGGTAAATCATGGTGCACATGCCTTCGGCCCCAGCGCTGGACGGGTTCCACACGCAGAGTTTGTCGCCCTTCGTGTAGGCCGGGCCCACCACGTTGTGGTGCAGCGGCCCGGTGAATCCGCCTTCGGGGATCTCGTCGTGCCCGATGAGTTTGGCCACGCCGGGCCAGTTGTCGATGAGGATGAGTTCGAGACTGTCCATTGTTTTGTCAGCCATTTCAGTGGCTCCTTTCCTTTCAGGTGGCGCGGTTAGGCCGCGTCGAGCGAGAGCGACATGCCGATGATCGCTTCTACGTGCGCGCCGACTATGCCGAGGCCCATGAAGTCGCCGTCGCAGTCCGTGACAGACATCGGGCCGATGTCCACGGTGTTGTCGGTGTCGTAGGTTCCGCCGAGGTCGGAGACGATGGCCTCGGGACAGACGCCGCCGCACCAGAACCAGCCCCAGTACGCATCCGTCATGGCGCTGAGGGCGATGCCCAGGAACGGGCTACCCGTCTTGATGACCACGTCGGCATCCGGGTTGTTCGTCACGGTGAACGGCGTTGTCGCGGAACCCGGCACGCAGAATGACTTGGCGGCAATGGGGACGGCGCTGTTCTGGGTGCCGACCAGCAGGTAGATGAACGTCGCGTACCCGTCTTCGCCGGCCGTGCCGCCCTCGTTCCAGACGCAGATCTTCTCGCCGGGTCCGAAGACCGCGGTTGAAACCGGGGTCGTGAACGCGGCGGGCATGTTGTCCGGGCTGACGTGTCGTGCCACACCCGGCCACAAGTCGAACAGGACGAACAGTTCGCTATCAATCGTTTTATCAGCCATGAGAGGCTCCTTTCAGTTGTTCAGGACGGCTTACGCCGCATCAGCGGCAAGCGTGTAGCCGATGGGTGCCGACGTGTCGGCCGCCACGGCGCCGAGCACCGTTTCGTTCGTGCCCGTGTCGGCCGTGTCCGCGCAAACCAGCCCGATTTCTACGTCCGCCGTACCCGTGATCATGTTGCCGCCAACCGCAACGGCGTGCCATACGGGCGACACGCCGCCGCAGAAGAACCAGGCCCAATAGCCGTTCGTCACAGCGCTGAGCGCGATGGCGGCCAGGGGGCTGCCCAGCGCGTCGAGGGCCGGGGTCGCGCCGCCGGTCTGGTCGTTTGAGACGACGAACGGATTGGTGGCGAGGCATGGCACGACGAGGTCGCCGGCCACGATGGTCGTGCCCTGCGTGCCCAGTTGGAGGTAGACGAAGGTGGTCCAGCCGTTCAGGCCCAGAGCGGTGGTCGCACTGGCCACGGCGGTCGAGGTCAGTGGGTTGCGGACGCAGATCTTCTCGCCCTGGCGAAACACGGCCGTCGCAACGGGCGTGAGGAACGCCGCAGGCATGTCCGCGTAGTCCACCACCCGGGCCACGCCCGGCCATTGGTCGAACATAATGAGAAAACTCGCGTCGAGTGTGCTATCAGCCATGAGAGTGCTCCTTGTGCTATGGGTGCCCCGCCCCGTATGGGCACGGGGCGCCCGTGTCCTGTTTCCGCTGCTACGTCACGTCGCCGGCAATGGCGAAGCCGAACAGCCCCTCGCCTGCCGCCCTGGGTCCCAGACCGACGACACCGGCCGCCAGGATGTGCGCGGTGATGTCACCAGCCACGAC
>DATKXP010000166.1:0-9023 GCA_035529015.1 Phycisphaerae bacterium
TTGTGGCGCAGGGCCGTGTCCATCTCGACGGCACTGAGCCCAAAGGAGCCGTCGCCGCATATCAGGAAAACGTTCCGGTCCGGGTTGGCTGACTTCGCGGCGAGTGCGAAGGGCAGCCCGACGCCCAGACATCCCATGGGACCGCTGGTTACACCCATCACGTCGCCGGGACGTTCGGCGGGGAGGACGCCCATGGACCAGACGCTGGTGAACCCGCCGTCAATCACGTAGCAGGCGTCCTTGCCTCCGAAATCGCGCAGTTCTTCGGCGACGCGGATCGGATGGCACGGGACCATGTCGCGGTCGATCCTGGCACGGCCGGCCTTGACGCCCCGCATGACGCCCTCCTTGGCCTGCTTGGCCCATGGCCGGTCCGGCGTCTTCGGCAGGGCGTCCTGGAGGTCTTCGAGCACGTGGGCGATGTCGCCGGCCACCGCGCAGTCGGGCCCCCGGTTGAAACCCAGGCGGGAGGGTTCGATGTCCACCTGGATGACCTTCGTCGGCTTCGGGAACATCCGCCCGTAGCCCATCATGAAGTCGACCCGTACGCCCAACAGGAGCACGGCGTCGGCCCGCAACGCGGCAGAAGACGCCGGGAACACCGAAAGCGGATGCGAGTCGGGCAAGGTCCCGCGGCCTCCCGCATGAGTGACCACCGGGATGCCGGCGTGTTCGGCGAAGCCCTTCAGCGCCGCCTGTGCATCGGACCATCGGCAGCCGGCCCCGGCCACGATGACCGGGCGCTCGGCTTGGGAGAGTATCTTGGCGGCCTCGGCGATGCAGTCCCGGCTTCCGCGGGGACGGTCTGTGGCGCGATAGTTCTCGGGGAAGCGGGCCTGGCGTTTCTCCACGCGGCCCATGAGGATATCCTGGGGCAGTTCCAGGTACACCGGCCCCGGGCGACCACTCAGGGCGTGGCGGAACGCCATGGCCACGTACTCGGGGATGCGCCGGGTGTGGTGGCAGACGCGCGACCACTTGGTGATGGACTCGTAGAGGTCCATCTGGTCGATGTCCTGGAGCGACCCGATTTCGTTGTCGCCCAGGCTGCTGCGTCCGCCCAGGATCAGCATCGGCACGCCGTTCTCATAGGCGTTGGCAACGCCGGTGACGGCGTTCGTGACCCCGGGTCCGGCCGTGACGGAAATGACCCCGACTTCACCCGTGATCCACGACCAGGCCTCGCCCATGTGGGCGACGGCTTCCTCGTGCCGGCCGTCCACGACCGGGATGCCCTCGTCGAGGCATCCATCGAGGATAGGAAGGATGTGCCCGCCGCACAGGGTAAAGAGGCGCGAGACGCCTTCGCGTTTGAGGGCATGGGCCACCAACTGGCCACCGTGGGGGTTGTCGGACTTGAGGGCGTCGAGCCGAGCGGGGCCTGGCCCCTCGACGCTTGCGTCGGCCACCTTGGCCATGCCGGCGGCTGCCACGGCACCCGCTCCCACCGCCGAGGTTTTCAGAAAAGCCCTGCGCGAGATGCCGTCCACCGGGTTCTTGCCGGTGTCTTGCGGACGATTCGCCTTCGCTCTCTTCGCCATGACGTTCCCTCCGTTTTGCAGGGACTCTCAAACTACTGCTCAAACGCCACGCCCTAACGCTTGAGATGGAGCGTCACCAACGGTTTGAACGGATCAAACGACTCGTGCATGGTCCAGGCCATGGCCCGGAGCAGAATGATCCGAAAGTAGGGATCGTTGAACGTGAAATAGTTGTGGCCGGCACCTGAGACGAACACTCTGCCCCGGCCTACCTCCTTGGTCCACATGACCGGCCACTTCTTCCCGTCGAGATCCTCGATCTTGGGAGGACCGGGCAGTGGCTTGTTGGCGATGGCCGGGCCGGCGGGCGACGTCACGAGGGGAGTGATGCCTGCCGGGTCTCCCCTCAACTGCCAATAGAACTCCTCCGCCAGGTCGAACGTTGCCGGAAAGCCCTTGAAGATGGGAGATTCTCTTGCCGCGTCGGTGAGAGTCACGGGGGTGGGCAACACGCCCCATTTGGTGGCGCCCTTTCTGTGGTCCCATGCCAGGCCGATGCGCTTGGACAATTCCTCACCCGACCCCTGCATCAAGGCCATGTGGATGAAGATCAGGCCGCCGCCGCGCTTCTGATAGGCGTCGATGAGATCGTAATCCCATCCCTCCCCGCGCGGCCACAAATAGAAAACGACCAGGTCGGCTTTCTCCCATAGTTCCTTCCTGGGGAAATACATGGAGGAAGTGACCGTGACGCGCGGGACCTTGGGCAGAAGCACGTTCACGTAGCGGTCCATGACCCAGGCGTATTCGTGGGTCTCTTTCGCGTGGAGTTTGTCGATGCCCCAGACCCAGACGATGTTCAGGTCGCGCGAGGGCTCCTTGTTGGTAGTCGGCCCCAGGATCTTGGCGACCTCCTCCATGTTCCTGGGCACCGGTTTCTGCCACGGAAACTGCGCGCTGGACGTCGAAGACATGGTCAGCAGTAGCATCAGCAGCAGGCTCCACAGACAAGAGGCGCGTGGCGTACGCATCTGTTTACCCTTTCCGTAGCGGGCCTTTTCCTTCCAGTTCATCGGCGACGTATCCCGGGCCCAACGGCTCCAGGGCGTTGTGGGTAGGCCGCCCATTCTCTCATAGCCGAGTGCAGCCGGGCACGAGGCCGCGTCTGACTCTCGCCGCTCAATCGACCCTCATTCGCTTGATCGCGTCGCTATCGTACGCTCTTGCGCAGAACTCGGCAAGGAGGGCCCGATCGTCCAGTGTGTATGTGACGTCGCCCGCGAGGGTCTTGATGTTGGCGTCGATCTCATCTTTCAGTCGCATCCCGATGTTGAGGACATGAATCCGCTCGTCTTCCAGCACGAAGCGGATGGCCGCAGCAGGCAGTTGCTCGAGACGCCGTTTGTCGAATCCCGGCACGACGTATCCCGACCAGGCGCCGAGAACACCGCCGCCGATGACCTTCATGGCGACGATGCCCATGCCGCGCTCGTGCGCCTTGGCCAGGCACGCGTTACGGAGTTCAAGCATTCGGGCCGAGAAGATCTGGTTGTATCCTCTGGGGAAGTAGCCGCACGACAACATGCACTGGTCAAACCCGCCGGAGGAAATCAGGGCCAGCGCCTTGTCGAAATAGGAGTGTGCCGAGAACCCAAGGAACTTGACGATCCCTTCGTCGCGCAACTTCGCCAGTTCGCCGTGGACCTCCATCGCCCGTTCGACGCTCATCTGCTCGAGCCCTGGTGTGCCATGGATCAGGATGGCGTCGAGATAATCGGTCTGCAGTTCTTTGAGCGATTCTTCAACCGCGCCGCGGACCTCGGCCGGGTCCGTCGTCTCGACCTTGGTGACGAGGTAGACCTTGTCGCGGATGCCCTTGAGTCCCTCGCCGAGAATCGACTGGCTTTCCATGTAGTTGCCGGCCGTATCGAAGTAGCGGACCCCTCGATCATAGGCGTAACGAACCAGTTTCGCACGGTCTTGGGCCGACAGCGGACTGGCCCAGACCTTGACCAGTGCGGCGCCGCCGTAGGCCAGGATCGGCAGTTTCACACCGGTCTTGCCGAAGACGCGGGCGGGGATGGTGTGGGCGAGCGTGAGTGTCTTGTCCTTCGGCACGGCGGCCGAGGCCATACCCGCGGGAATGGCGGCGGCCACGGCCGCGCTCTTCAGGAACTCGCGTCGGCGCAGTGTGTCCTTCATCGGTTCGGTTCCCTCAATCGTCTACTTGGGCGTTGCCTCGCCGTGGGGATATCTGTAGTCGGCACCCGCGTTCGTCGACACTCGTTTCGTGGCCCCGTCCTTCAATGTGTACAGGTAGAGCGCGCCCTTCCCGGTCTCGTAGGAGTGGTACACCACGGCGGTCTCGTCCCTGATCCAGCGCGGGTAAGCGAACCAGATCGGCTTGTACTCCCTATTGGCAATCACCTTGGGGTTGGTGATGGTGCGCTTCTTGGCGTCGAAGTCGGCGATAAACATCGCGTGGCCCGGCTCTTTGAACCGGTGTCCCAGCAGGTGGCCGAAACAGATCCGTTTCTCACTCGGCGAGACGCTGATGCGACACAGCAATCCCTTCTTCGCCAGGCCGCCGCAGTCGATCCGTTCGAATCGGGGCTCGCCCCCGGGCTGGGGCGTCATGAGATAATAGCCCCATCCCTGCGTCGGGTGGGCGGATTCCACAAGAATCCTGCCGTCGGTGAGGCACGTGTGCACCCAGGTGTGGTAGCGCCTGTCGCTGATGGCGACCTCCTGGCTGGGCTTGTTACCCACCTTGCTCCACATGACGATGTAGCCGCCCGTCTCCTCATTTTTCCGGTTCCAGACGGGCCGGTTCGTGCCGTCGCGCGTCCAGGTGGGGTTGAAATTCGTGTGGGTGTCGTCGGTCAGTTCCTGGAGGTCCGTGCCGTCGGTCTTGATCACGCACAGGACGGTCTTCCAGTTGCTCACGACGGGGTCGTTCTTGATGCGGCGGAAGAAGACGAGCCGGTCGCCGGTCTTCGACCAGGAGGGCTTGAAGTCCTCCCAGCCCTTGCCGGGCGGCACAGTGATGGGCTTTCCCTCCGGCGTTCCAAGTACGTTGACGTAGATTCTGCCGTTCATGTAGTACGAGCATCGCAGGCCGAGGGCGGCGACATCCTTGACGGTGCCGACCGGGTTCTCGCCGGGGCGCTCCGGCTCGCCCTTGCGTCCCGTCTTGCCGCCACGGGATCGCAGGAGGGCGGCGATCTTGGGACGCGCGGCCTCGATCCTCTTCAAATCCAGTTCCATCTCGATGGCCTTGGCGATGGCGGCGTAGAGCTCGCTCAGCCCTTCGCTCCACGGCGCGGCCACCGTGTCAAGCGGTGTCTCCGATCTCTGGTTCCGGGCGTTAATGTCCGCGCCCTTGCCAAGGAGCAGTTCCACGATATCGGTATGGCAGAAGAAAGCGGCCGCGTGCAGGGCGGTCGCCCCGTCTTCGCCGTTGGCGATCTTGACGTCGGCGCCCCTCTCGATGAGCAGTTCGGCCGCCTCAGTCCGGCCGAAGAGAGCCGCCAGAAACAGGGGGGTGACGCCGGACTCGCCTTCGGTCTTCACGTTCGCGGCGGCTGACAGATGCCGCTTGATGGCTTCGGTGTTGCCCTTCGCGGCAGCCGTCCATATGTCGGGGGTTGGCGCGGCAGTTTCCGATTGTCCTTGCGCTTGCGCACACGTTGCGAGAAGGGCGATAGCGAGAGTCCATGCGGTGAGTTCCTTCATCGTGAGCCTCCTGTCCGTTGCCGGTCCTCTGTTCGGATGTCCTGCCTGGCCCAAACGGCCGATGAGCCCGGGGCCACAGATTGAGGAATCGTACGGCGTCATTGCAGCCCGGTTTTCTCCTGGTGCTCCATTGCGCTCTTTCCGCCCTTGTTTCGGAGGAGTTCGGCGATTGTGAGTTTGGCCTTCTTCTCGGACTCCGGATCATAGCTGGTCGCATCCAAGGGGGTGAATCCGTTGTTGTCCCTGGCATTGACGTCGGCCCCGGCGTCAATCAATCGCCTGGCCATCTCAATGCGGCCCAAGGCCGCCGCCCAGTGCAGCGGTGTTCCGCCATGTTCGTCCTTGGCCTTGGCGTTGAGATTCGCCTCCTTCCTGATAAGGAATTGGGCGATCTCGCCCTGATCGCACAGGACAGCCAGGTGCAGAGGCGTGGCTCCAGACGCGGGGATCCCGCGCGCAATGAAGGTCGCGTCAATCTCTGCTCCGGCGGCGAGATGGCGCCTGACGGCTTTCAGGTTACCTTGTGCCGCAGCCGCCCAGATATCCATGATGGGAAGTTGCACCGGCTCCGTTGTCGGCTGTTGCGGAATCGCCGATGTCGTGGTTGGCAGCAGTTCGACGCTGGCGATGCTCAGTCCTGCGTCCACGTTGTACGTACAGCACCACAAGTCGACGAGTTCCAGGCCGATGGGCGAATCCGCGAACTCCTCTTCCTGCGGATGAAACTCCTCGATCCGCAGGTCAATCTCCAGGGCATCATCCGTCTCCGGCGGAACTTCGAGTTTCCGCGCGGCTACGTACTTCCCTGCGAAGCCGCCTTTGGCATGTTTCGTCGTCAGACCGAAGAAAATCTCTCCCGACGTCTCAATCTGGCCGCGAATCCGAAACGTCCCGCCGGAGGTGAGCAACACGGGAGGGGCCGGGCCGCGAGAAACCGAGAACGCCGCCACGTGAAGCGTGATCCGTTTCGTCTGGAAATCCAGGAGCATCGGGGCGGTTCGCAAGGTGCCGGTGGTCCCCGCCCCGTCAGGCACCCATTCTCCGTATGCGGCGCCCGAGGGCAGGCTGCTCTGCCACGAGCGAACGGAGTCGGGTCGACGTCCTACTTCGAGATTCTTCAGGCCACTCGCCGACACGACAACCTGATGGTCCGCCGGGACTTCCGCCACCCTTCCATCAGCCAGCCGCGTCACGCGAACCCGGCCCTCGTTCACACGAAGCGTTGTCGAGGTCCGTTCCACGTCAACATTGAGCTGTGTGCCCAGCACTTCCAGCCTTGCGGTCGGCGTATGGATCAGCATCGGCTGACCATGCGGCTGCCGTGCGAGGCTGGCAGACACGCTTCCTTCGCGCAGATGCATTTCCTTCTGTTGGCCCTCGGAGATCGTCAGCATCGACTGCCCCGAAACGGTCACCGTTGACCCGTCGCGGAACGTTAACACGGCCCACGAATCAGCGGAGAGCGATTCCAGCGTGCCCCCGCGCAAGGAACTCCCGATTCGAGGATCGCGAACGACTCGGCCGCCGTCACCCGTCCATTGCAGACCCCCATGCATTTCGGTGATTGTCGCAATCTCCCGTTCGCCACTCGGGCGCAACAGGTAAGCGCCGGCGATCAGCACAACGACAGCGGCAGCGACGGCCGCCCACGACCACCCGGCGAGACGTGTCGTTGGGCCTCGAGGCGCGCTATCGGAGTCCCGCCCGCTGCTTGCCACGTCGGTCTGCGCCGGCGTTTCTCCCTCGACGTCGTAAGCGAATTGACGTCTCAGGGCCGAGTGCAGATTCAGGCGGTGCAGATAGAGCCTGCGATCCTCAGCACTGGCCAGCAGGCGGGCGTGCAATTCCCGCTTCTGCCCGTCAGACGCCGTTCCCTGCAACACCTCTTCAATCAGCTCAACCAGTGGCGTGGCACCAGCCGATTCTTGTTCGTCCATCGTCACACCCCATCAAGCCCCAGGGTTTGTCGGACACACCATGACAAAGCGGTGCGGATTCTTGCCAGGTGTTTCCGAACGGCATTCGGCGTCCGCCCGACACTCAGAGCGTACTCTTTGATCGTTGAGCCCTCCCGATAGCATCCGGAGAGCAGTCCGCGATCTCTCGAATCGAGCCTCGCCAAGCAATGGGCAAGCGCGCGGCGTTCTTCCTCCAGTTGAGCCGCATGCTGCGCGGTGTCATCCGCCAGGAGCTGGACAAGTTCGTCGCTGAAGAAATGCCGGTCCCGTTGCCTCTTGCGTCGAAAGTTCATGGCCTCGAAGCGCGCAATCTGGAAACCCCAGTTGCGAAAACTGGTCCCGGTCTCAAACTGGCCGAACTTCTTCCACATGGCCATGCTGGTTTCCTGCATCACCACTTCGGCGTCGTCCAGATTGGCGAGCAGCGACGTCAGGAACGAGTGGATCGCCGGTTCGTGCCGGACGAACAAGGCAATGAATTCCTCGTTTTTCGGGGATTGCGAAAATGCAGTCATTTCAGATGACATGGCGCTCACGGCGGCTGTTTTCGGCAGTGCCTCGGGTCCGCTTGCTTGTATAACGTCGCCATGCCTGCGGACAGGCCCGAAATTCTGAGAAAAGGCCCATCGTACGATTGTCCACGCACTCCCGGCTCGAAGTTGGCCGGCTCCGTCTGGGCCGTCCCATCCGATATCAATGCTCAACCTCCGGCCACCACGGAATTCGTTGACAACCCGCCGAGATGAGAGAATACTGACGCCTGATGCCTCAGGATGGTCTTGGGTAAGAATCTATCCGGCAAATCCCGGATGAACGCACACGACGTTTGTTCGGATTGAGAGAAAGGGAACCCCCATGAACCGCACCACCTTCGCGCTGATTCCGTGCCTGCTGTTGAGCCTGACGTTCGCCCTGTCCGCTCCGGCGGTCGCGGCCGAGGGGGACGACATTCTCATCACCGATTTCGAGGGGAAGACGTACGGGGAGGGCTGGAAAGTCGAAGGCACCGCGTTCGGCAATGCCCCGGCGAAGGGCAAGCTCGGCGGCCAGATGCAGGTTACCGGTTTTGAAGGCAAGGGACTCGTCAACTCGTTCCTCGGCGGCGACGATCCGACGGGCAGGCTCACCTCGCCTGAGTTCACCATCGAGCGGGACTATATCACGTTCCTCATCGGCGGCGGCGGACATAAGGGCAAGACGTGCATGAACCTTCTTATCGACGGCAAGGTCGTCCTCACCGCCACGGGCATCAACACCCAAGCAGGCGGCAGTGAGTTCCTCAACTGGGAAAACTGGGACGTCCGAAAGTGCAAGGGCAGGAAGGCCGTCCTCCAGATCGTCGACGACGCGTCCGGCGGCTGGGGCCACATCAACGTCGATCACATCTCGCAGAGCAACACGCAAGCGAAGAAGAAACCGTTCGCCGCGCCGCCGGGGCGCGGCGGTGAAACGCCTCATCTGGAGAACGCCCAGGAGATCAAGATCACGGGCAAGTACATCATCTTCCCCGTCTCGAACAAGGGACAACGTGGCCGTATGACGATCGTCGTCGGCGACCAACTCGTCCACAATCTCGACTGCGATTTTCCGCCGAACAAGGACGCCATCGACTGGTGGACCTACCTCGACATGGCGGAATACGTCGGCAAGACCGCGAAGGTCGTCGCCCAAGCCGCGCCTGAAATCTGCAAACTGTTCGAATCGAGCGACCAGATCCGTCACCTCCAGCCGCTCTACAACGAGGCGCTGCGGCCCCAGTTCCACATGAGTCAGATGCGTGGCTGGAACAACGACCCGAACGGGATGTGCTACTACGACGGCGAGTACCACTTCTTCTGGCAGTGCAACC
>DATKXP010000167.1:0-6110 GCA_035529015.1 Phycisphaerae bacterium
ACGAGGCCGAGGCCACTCTGCACGATGCCGCCCGGCGCGGCGATCCTGGGCGTGTGGTCGCCGACGAAGGAGTCGGCCTTGTCCATGGTCGTGCCGCCCGAGCCGGCGAGCGGCTGCCAGGGCGATTCCTTGGCGCCGACGGCGTAGAAGAACTTGCGGTCGCCGAGCATCTCGGCCCAGATGCCGCCGTAGATGCACCGGCCGAGGTGCTCGATGAACTGGCCGTAGATGTACTTCGAGATGGGTTCGCCGGTCTTGGCGGCGTCGATGGCGATGCTCGGGTTCCAGTCTTTCATCGAGAGCGTCTCCAAACGGATGTCGTCGTACCACGCCTTGCCGGTGGCCAGGCCCCAGCCGCCGAAGAGGCAGTTGACCTGCACGGCGTCCTCGCCGCCCGTTTCGAAGACGATCTCGACCCTGGTCCAGTCGGACGTGCCGCTGACGGCCTTGGTCGCGACCGACTGCATATTGTGCAGGTTCAAGAGGGCGCCGCGCCCACCACGGCCCCCTTTGGAATCGGTCTTCACGTTTTCGGTCTTGATCCAGCCCGACAAACGATACGTTGCATTGGGCTCGGTCGGGACGACGGCGAACCAGCCCGCGTCGGCCCCCTCGTCGGAGGAGATCATGATGCTGCGTCCGCCCGTGCGGCCGGTGGTGGCGTACGAGAAGGTTCCCTTGCCGCCCCAGGTGTGCGTCTTCCACTCGGCCGGCTTGCCGCCGGCTCCCTTTTCGAAGGAGGCGTTCGGCATCAGGCTGGGCGGTTCCTTCGCGGCCTCGGGAGGCGGCGGTGTGGACGGCGAAGCCGATTCGGCTACGCCGGCGCGGTCCATGCACCCCAGCGCTGCAACGCAGGCAACCAGGACAAGCATTGATGACCAGCGACTCATCGGACGCTCCTTTCCAGGCCAAGACCCTCGACCATCCGCGCCGGCTATTCGACGCGCCATTCGACGATTCCGGCGGAGACCTTCGGCTGCGTTCCCGGTCACTCCTTCCCCAGGCAAACGATCTGGCCGTTCCGGAGGGCGATGAAGAGGCGTCCGCCGGCAGCGGCCATGCCGTCGAAAACCGGCATGTAGGGCAAAGCCTGTTGGGATATCGTTTTGCCGTCAGAGGCGCCGACAACGCGCAGCCAGACACCCTTGCTCCCCTCGAAGCCCGCGAGGGCCTCGGCTTCGTTCTGAAAGGCCAGCACGTTCGGTTCCTTCTTGCCCAGATCGACGGGCCCCGCGATGGCCAGGCGGTCTGCGCCCAGGACCATGGCCCGCACGATCAGGGATTCGGCGTCCGACCAGCGGGGCGTGGCCTTGGTCGGCCCCTTCTTGCCCTTCGATCGTTTCTTTCCGGGCTGCGGTTCGGGTTGCGGCGCGGGTTGCGGCTCGGCGGCGGTACGGCCCATGCTGAAGAGATGGTAGGCGTCCGCCTTGTGCCCCGTCGGCCCGCCGGCCACCTTCTGCCGGCCGTAGCCGTACACGGCGTCCTCGTCGAAGCACAGGATGCGGCCCGCGGGGTAGCGGTTGGCGGCATTGGCCCATCCGCCCCAGCCGGCGCCGGGCATTCCGGCGCCCAGGATCCAGTACGAGCGGACAAACCACTCCTCGCCCAGCAATCCGGTGATGGAGAACAGGTGAGGCTCGGTGGCCTCGGTCCGCTTGCCGGAGCGGTCGAAACCGAAGTACTTGAGGTAGACGCTCTCGCCGTCTCCGGAGAGGACGTCCAACGTGGTCCCCTCCATGTTGAACCCCGCCTCCGGAACCAGTTGCTTCCCCGTGTCCGGGTCGAGATGGTAGAGCATCGTCTTCGAGAGTTCGTTTCCGGTCACCGGGTCGATGCGGTACAACACGATCCCGCCGTCCAGGAAAGAGGACCGGCCGGCCGCCGCGTAGACGGTGTCGTTCTGGACCAGGACGGCGCCGTGGACGGGCCAGACCGATTCGAGTTGCCCGTACGCACCAACCAGTCTGTCGCGGGGCGCGGCGCGAAATCGCCAGACAAGGCCGCCGTCGGCGGCGCCCAGGCAGTAGACCCATCCGTCGGCGGCGCCGAACAGGAGCATTCCCTTGTAGACGGTCGGCGGACTGTCCACGCGACCGCCCGCCGTGAACCGCCACGCCTCCCGGCCGTTCTCGGCGGCGAGGGCATGGACGGTGTGCGTGTCGATCGAGGCCACGAACACCTTGCCGCCGGCGATCACCGGCTGGGTCAGCCTGCCGCCGAGTTCCGCAGACCACTGCGGCTTCGCGGCGTCCGGGATCCGAGCCGACGTGGCGGAGGTACGGGCGGTATCGTGGCGGTACATCGGCCAGTCGTCGGCCTTCGGCGCGTCGGCCCTCAGCGGTTTGGCGTAAAGCGGGCCCTTTTCGAGGACGGGCCGGGCGGGGAACGGCATCTTTCCGCTCTTCTCCCTCTGCGGCGCCGCCGCAAAGAAACCGGGGGACTTCACCGTCAGAAAACAGGCGCAGGCATCGGGCGGCGCGTAGAGGAACCCGTTGGCCGGCATGATCCCGTACTGGCAGGTTCCGCGGATCCAACTGTTGTTGCTGAGCCACCCCTTCTCCAGATCGAGCATCTCGATTCCGCTCTTGCCGGTGAGGATGAACCGCGTGGTTGCCTTGTCCCGGTAGCAACGGTGATGCGGCATGCCGACGCGGGGGGCGCTGGCGTCGATCTGTTTCTTCAGCGCCCCGGTCTTGAGGTCAAGGCCCTTGAATCCCGTACCGACCCAGACGATGCCGTCAATAACGAAGATATCGACGGGGGAGTTGTAGCCCTCCGAGCAAGGGGCCGACCACAACTCGCTGCCATCCTTCGCCGAGTAGGCCCGCAGCGTACTGCCGCCCTTGCGCGAAAAGCCGCTCTCGTTCCAGCCGTGGACCCCCCATTCCATCATCCCCGTGGAGGGCCTGTCCGGTTCGGCCTTGCCGGTATCCCTGTCGGCGCAGAGGACGACCTCGTCGGTGGCCACCAGCGTGGGCGCGGACCAGCTCATGCGCTTTGCCGGGGTCTGGCGCGGGGTCTTCCATACCGGTTTGCCGGACCGGGCATCGAGGCAGACGATGCCGGCCGTGCTCTGGTAGTACACGCGCGGCCCTTTCACGGCGAGCGTCAGCGGCAGGATGTACTCGCCCCGGGTGGAATCGCTTCTCCACAGCGACTTCCCGGAATCGGCATCCATCGCCGTGACATATCTGAAGTCGGTCGGCTCGGGCTCGCCGCGCAGGTACAGCCCGCCTCCGCGACGGTTCGCCTCGGAGGTCCCCACGACCAGGTACAGGACGCCGTCGTCGAAGAGGATCTCCTCGGTCCGTTCAGTCCCCTGGTATCGGCGCAGCGTCTCGCCCGTCGCCCCGTCCAGCGCGACGACCGGACGGGTGAACCCCGGCGTGACGTACACCGTCTCTCCCGCCGCGACGAGCCGCCGGGGCAGGTGCGTCGGGCCCGAGCGGAAGTGACGCAGGTGATCGGTCCACGGCGAGACGGGCGTCTTCCACAGGAGGGTGCCGTTGAAGGCGTCGCGGGCGATGAGTTTCCACTGGCCCAGGAACCGGATGGAGGCCAGCGGCGCCTCGTCCAGGATGTAGTAGATCCGTCCCTTCGCCGTGACGGCCGCGCTCATGCTCGCCAGTTCTTCGTGGCTCCTGCCCCACCGGGGCTCGGCCACCCACTGGATGGAGCGCGGCACGTCCACGCGGCGGTCGGCGGCGACGGCGTTGTTGTCCGGCCCGTGCAGATAATGCGTCCACTCGTCGATCTCGGCAGGCCACGGCTTGACGATCTTCGACCCGCCGATGAAGGCCACGCCGCCCGGGACGAGGACGCGCAGGACCTCCGCTTTCGGCACCCCTGGGCGCGCCGAATCGATCAGCAGGTTGACCAGGTCGTTCGTGTAGGGCAGGCGCTGGCCGTCGTATCGACAGACCGAGACCTTGCCGTAGAGGTTCATGGCCCCGATGTTCTCCTGCGCTTTCCGGACGTTCGCCTCGTCGGCATCCAGGCCATGGACGAGATACCGGTCGTTCAGGAGCAGCGTCGCGGTCTCCCGTCCGTCGCCGCAGCCCACGTGGACGATCAGTCCCCCTCGGACACCCGACGCCTTGAGGATCTCCGCGGCCCCGTCCTGCGGCGCGGCCGGCACCAGTCCTGTCGCCGCCAGGCAGATCAGTACAAGGGCGGCGCCTCGAACTGCCGCGCTGCGCAGGCCGTCTCTTCGCATGCTTCGGTTCACCGTTCGGCTCCTTCCTCTGGTTCGCTCCAACCTACCGCTACTTTGTCAACTTCCCGCCCAGGCACACGACCTTGCCATCCTGGGTCGAAAGATACAAGCGTCCATTGGCCGCCGCCATGCCGTCCCAGACGGGCGGCGCCGAAAGCCTGCACTCCGACACGCCCTTGCCGTCGGCCGCCGCAACCACCCGCAGCAGGCCACTCTCATTCCCCCGGGGCGCGGCAGAGGCGTCCGGCAGTCCGCCCGGATCGGGCACGCCGCCGAGCAGCAGCAGGTCGCCGGCCTTAAGCATCGCGCGCGGACGCATCGCCAGGCCCGCCGTCCACTGGAAGGGCATGGCGTTCTTCTCGGGTGGCTTTCTGAAATCGGGCAGGTGCGCCTCGCCCGGCGACGGCTTCGGCCGTTTCTCGGCGAACAGCGTGTACCGGCCGGCCTCCTTCACGGGCCACCGCATCAGGTGCGCCCGCCTGACGCCCCAGACGGTCTCGCCGTCGAACGCCAACAGCAGACCGTACGGCACCGAAAGTTGCGAACCGAAGTTGCCCGGCCTGAAGGCGATCCACGAATAGGCGACGCCCACGCGGCTGAAGTCGCCCGTCCCGAAGACCCAGTGGCTCCGGTGGTTCTCGGCGCCGTCGAGGAGGCCCGAGGTCGAGAACAGGTGCGGGATCATCCGGTTCTGCTTCTCCAGTTTCGGATTGAACCGCAGGTGCCGCATGAAGACCGACTCGCCGTCGCTGACCAGCACGTCCGTGGTGCCACCCTCGCCGATGGAGAACGCATCGCTCCTGTCCGGCGCTTTGAACGTCTTGTAGTCGGTCGCATTCTGGACGAACTTACTGGAGAACTGGGCGGCGGTCTCGTCCTTGCCCTCCTCGTACTTGGGATGGGCGCTGCGGACATTCGACTGGTGAATCACCTTGCCCGTCGCGGGGTCCAGGCCGTACAGGACGATTCCGTCATCCAGCCAGGACGACCGCCCGGCGGCAAGGTACGCGACACCGGCGTGAACCAGCACGTTGCCGTGCACCGGCCAGAGCGATTCCACCTGGTCCAACGCAACGGTCTTGAGGTCCGCAGGAGCCGCGCGAAAACGCCAGGCCAGTTCGCCGTCGGACAGCCGCAGGCAGTACACCCAACCGTCGGCGCAGCCGAACAGCGCCAGGCCTTTGTAGACGGTCGGCGAGGAATCCACCCGTCCGCCGACCGCGCGAGTCCAGAGCGGTTTGCCGGTCCCCGCGTCCAGCGCGTGGACGGTGTGGGTATCGACGGAGGCGACGAGGAGCGTCCCGTCGGCGATGACGGGCTGGGTGATGGTGCCTCCGATGTCGGCGGCCCACGCCTCCTTCAACTTTGCGGGAACGGCACACGGTGCCAGGCCGCTTCGCATCGTGTCGCCGCGGAGTGTCGGCCAATCATCCTGATTTGGGATTTCGGATTTCGGATTTCGGATTTGCGCATAGGCCGGGCCGCGTTCGAGCCGGTTTCCATCTGCGCGGTCCGTCTCGAGTGTCGCCTGGCGCTCGGGCGCGAGGGCCCAGAAACCGTGCAGCAACGCCTCCATGTAGCAGCCGCACGCGTGCGAGGGGGCGTAGACCAGGCCGTTGCAGGGCAGGATGCCGTACTGGCACCCGCCGCGAACCCAGTTGTTGCGGGAGTGATTGTCGCCGTCCAGGTCGAGGAACTCGATGCCCCGCTTGCCGGTCATGACGTAGCGGTCGGTGGCCTTCTCGCGGTAGCACCGATGGTGATGGCCGGCGGTCCAGAGGTCCTGGATCACGTTATTGGTTTTCGTGACGTTGCCGGTTCGCAGGTCGCGCCCCGTGGTGAAGTCGGGACCGGTCCAGACGAGCCCCTTGGCCACGAACACGTCGGCCGGCGA
>DATKXP010000168.1:0-3078 GCA_035529015.1 Phycisphaerae bacterium
TTGGACACCGGGTAACCACGGCCGCGGCTGCGCCGCTGCCGTGCCACCCGCGCTCAACACGTACACCGGCGACCGCTAAACGACACCAGCAGCCATCCGCCTGAGTTCCGCCTGGAGGTCGAGCATCTGCCGCCTCAGGCCTGCCATCACCTCGTCGGGGTCGCCCGCGGCCGCTTCCGCCGCCGAGACCGGCCTCCCGCACGCCACGCGTATCGCGTGCGGATGCGGCAGCGGACTCGTGCGAGGCCATGCCTCGAAGGCGCCGTCGATGACCATCGGCACCACCGGCACGCCCGCGCGGACGGCAATCGTGACAGGGCCGCCGTGCAGCGGCGAGATCGAACCGTCGCGCGTCCGGGTCCCTTCCGGGAACATCAGGACCACCGCCCCGGCCCTGAGTCTCCTCAGGGCTTCCCGCACGGCCCCCAGGTCCGCCCTCCCCCGGCGAACCGGGAACGCGTACAGACTGCGGATGAGCCACCGAAACGGTGCGAACCGGAACAACGATTCCCTCGCCATGGGATGGTACGGCCGAGGCATCCCCACCGCCGCCAGGACCGGGTCCAGGTAACTCTGGTGGTTCGCAACGACCAGCACGCCGCCCCGTCTCGGCAACCGGTGCCGGTGATACACGCGAATCCTGAAGACCAGGACGAACAGCACCCGCGCCACCTGCTGCAGAAGAGCGTACCAGGCGTGCCTCAGGCCGTTCACGCCTTCTCCTTCCTGTGGCGTTCGACTTCCGCCGCAAGCGCGTCCACCATCTGGCCGATCGTCATGCCGGTTGTGTCCACGCGCACGGCGTCGGCGGCGGCCACGAGCGGGCTGACCTCGCGCGTGGCGTCGCGGCGGTCGCGTTCGGTGATCTCGGCGAGCACGTCGCGGTACGACCGGACCTGGCCCCGCCCCTGGAGTTCCAGTTGCCGCCGCCGCGCGCGGACCTCGGCGTCGGCGTCGAGGAAGAACTTGACCTCGGCGTCCGGGAAGACGACGGTGCCCTGGTCGCGTCCCTCGGCCACGACGTCGCCTGCCCTGGCGGCGAAGGCGCGCTGCCGGGTCACCAGCGTCTCGCGGACGCCGGGCGTCCGTGCCACGTAATGCGAATGGGTGCTGACGCGGTTCTCTCGGACGGCCTCCGTCACGTCCGCCCCGTCGAGGCGGACACGCTGCGCCCCCGGCTCGCCTTCGAGTTCGACGGTGGTGGAGGCAGCCATGCGGGTAAGGGCCTCGGGGTCTTCCAGGTCGAGGCCGTCCCGGAGGGCCTTGAGGGTCAGGGCGCGGTACATGGCCCCGGTATCGAGATGGGCGGCCCCCAGGCGCCGCGCCAACTCCGCCGCCGCCGTGCTCTTGCCGCTGCCCACGGTTCCGTCGATCGTGATGATCATGGGACGGCGATTATACCGGGGATGGAGGAACGTGAAAAGCCTGGAAACGTCGGGCCGTCCGGACGTGCCGCGTTTGGCCGCCGCCCGCACATGCTTTCGCGAGCGAAAGCATGGCACCCGGCAGCACAGCCCCCTTCCGCGGGTGGCACGGCAGCGGCGCAGCCGCGGCCGTGGGCGCCCGGTCTCCAACACGGCCGCCCTTCGGGCTGCCGTGCCACCCGGCCTGGATGTGGCATGGCAGCGGCGCGCAAACGGGTGGCGTCCTAGGCCTTGACGATTCGTTCCCGCCCTTCGGTCACGTCGAGGGTGGCGTTGCGGGTATCGACGACCAGTTGGCTGTTGGCGACGATCCAGGCGTAGTCGTAATCGGAGTGGTCGGTTGAGATGAGGACGGCGTCCTGGGCGGCGAGGAACCCTTCCGTCAGGTCCTGGCTGGCCATCTGAAGGTCGTGTTCGCGTTGGCGGGGCGACTTGGGAATATACGGGTCGTTGTACGAGACGTCGGCACCGAGGGCCTCGAGTTTTTCGATGAGGACGATCGAGGGGCTCTCGCGCATGTCGTCCACGTCGGGCTTGTAGGCGAGGCCGAGGACGAGGATGCGTGCGCCCTTGAGGGCCCTGCCCCGCTCGTTCAGGGCGACCATGAGGCGGTTGATGACGTAGTCGGGCATGCTCGTGTTGATTTCGCCGGCCAGTTCAATGAACCGCGTGGCGACGCCGTACTCGCGGGCCTTCCACGTCAGGTAGAAGGGATCGATGGGAATGCAGTGGCCGCCCAGGCCCGGGCCGGGCGTGAAGAACGTCTTGTTCTCGCGTTTGCCGAAGCCGAACGGCTTGGTGCCGGCGGCCTCGAGCACCTCCCACACGTCGATGCCCATGCGGTCGTAGATGACCTTGAGTTCGTTGACCAGGGCGATGTTGACCGCCCGGTAGATGTTCTCGGTCAACTTGCACGCTTCGGCGACCTCGCACGAGGCGACCGGGACGACCCTCTCGACACAGGCGCCGTACAGGGCGACGGCCAGGTCGCGGCCGGCGTCGTCATACCCGCCCACGACCTTGGGAATGCTGCGCGTCGTGAAGTTCGGGTTGCCGGGGTCCTCGCGTTCGGGGCTGAAGGCCAGGTGGAAGCCGGCCCCCGCCGCGAGGCCCGACCGCTCGAGGATGGGCCGAACCAGGTCTCGCGTCGTGCCCGGGTAGGTGGTGCTTTCGAGGACGACGAGTTGGCCCTTCTTCAGATGCCCCGCGATGGCCTCGGCCGTGGCGGTGACGTAATCCATGTTCGGCTCGCGCGACTTCGTCAGCGGCGTGGGGACGCAGATGAGGATGGCATCGACCTCGGCCAGGCGGGAGTAATCGGTGGTGGCGACGAACCCGTCGTCGCGGCGCATCTCGGCAATCTGCTCCGCCGGGATGTGCTTGATGTAGGACCGGCCGGCCGTGAGCGCTTCGACCTTGGCGGCGTCGATGTCGAAGCCCAGGACCGTGAACCCCGCCGCGCGGAAGGTATGGGCCAGCGGCAGCCCCACGTACCCCATGCCGATGATTCCGACAACGGCTTCCCGGTTCTCGATTCGGCTGGCGAGGTCGGTCATGCGCGCGGCTCCTGTTGTGCGATCCCCCAAGGCCACTGGTTGGACTCTCGCGCCCTGGCTATCGGCCGGACGCGGCGGGCGCGCTCACCCGATCACGG
>DATKXP010000169.1:0-8520 GCA_035529015.1 Phycisphaerae bacterium
TGTCGCCGCAAAGTGATAATGTCCGGTTTCCGCAAAGTAGAATTGTCCTCTTTTCGGGGCTGCCCCCGAGGGAGGACGAGGAGTGGAACTGCGGATGAGCGGCAAGGAACGGGATCGGCTGAAGGTGATGGCGGCGCTTATGGAGCGGCGTCTGAGGCAGGTGGAAGCGGCGCGGCGTCTGCGGCTGAGCGTGCGGCAGGTGCGTCGGATCCTGGCGCGGTATCGGGCCCAGGGCGACGCCGGTCTGGTGCACCGGGCCCGCGGGCGGCCGTCGAACCGGCGGTTGCCTAAGAAGACGCGTCGGCGTGCCCTGGCCGAGGTGACGCGGCAGTACGGGGACTTCGGTCCGACGCTGGCGGCCGAGAAGCTCTGGGAGCGGGAGGGCTTGGGGGTCAGCCGCGAGACGCTGCGGCAGTGGATGATTGCCGAGGGCCTCTGGAAGCCGCGGAGGCCGGCCAGGGAGGTCCACCTGTGGCGTCCGCGGCGGCCCTCGTTCGGGGAACTGGTGCAGATGGACACGAGCGAGCACGCCTGGCTGGAGGGCCGCGGCGAGGCGGAGCCGGTGCTGGTGTCGATGATCGACGACGCCACGGGGCGTCAGGCGAAGCGGTTCTTCCCCTCCGACACGACCGAAGCGAACCTCGAGGCGCTGGGCCGATGGCTGCGTAAGCACGGCCGGATGCTGGCGATCTATGCCGACCGGCACAGCATTTTCAGGGTGAACCGGCCGCAAACGCGTCGAGAGGCCCTGGCGGGGCGTGAGGCCGAGACCCAGTTCGGGCGGGCGTTGCGTCAGCTGGGGATCGCGTACATCCCAGCCTCCTCGCCCCAGGCCAAGGGCCGGGTGGAACGGTCGTTCCAGACGGACCAGGACCGGCTGGTGAAGGAACTGCGGCTGCGGGGGATCACGACCATTGAGGCCGCCAACGCGTCGAGAGGCCCTGGCGGGGCGTGAGGCCGAGACCCAGTTCGGGCGGGCGTTGCGGGAACTGGGGATCGAGTACATCCCGGCGGGGTCGCCCCAGGCCAAGGGACGCGTGGAACGGTCGTTCCAGACGGACCAGGACCGGCTGGTGAAGGAACTGCGGCTGCGGGGGATCACGACCATTGAGGCCGCCAACGCCTATCTGGAGGGTGAGTACGTGCCGATGCTGAACCGGCGGTTCGCGGTGCGGGCGGCCTCCCGGGTGGACGCCCACCGGCCGATCCGGGGGTACGACCTCGGGGCGATCCTGAGCGTGCAGACGGTGCGGACGGTGGCCAACGACTACACGGTGCGGCACGGAGGGCGACGGTACCAGATCGAGCGGCGGTCCATCACGGGCGGCCTGCGTGGCGGCAAGGTGACCGTGGAGGAGCGGCTGGACGGGTCGATGCGGCTGCGGTGGCAGGGCCGCTACCTGAGGTACCACTGCGTCTTGCCCAGACCCCAAACCACAACGACAACGGCGAGCACCAGAGAAACAACAAAGGACAGGCGTCGGGTCGCGGCTCCAGCCTCGGTCCCCTCGGCCTCCGCCTCGCCCCGACGCCCCGCCAAGGACCACCCGTGGCGTCAACCCTTCAAGCGGTCAGTTCTATCTGGCGGGAAACCGGACATTTCTACTTTGCGTTGACAGCCGCTGGCTTGTGCCTGCCGGGCCCCCGGCGCCGGGGAGAGGATTTTGGGGTCCCCAAGCGAGGCGTCGTGGTTATACATAGTGTTCGGCGGGGGCCGTGGTGTGTCGCTCGGCTGGGCTTGGTCGTCGTGCGGCGCCTGCGCTGCAGGATGGGCTGCATGGGCAGGAAGCAAGCGTTCCATCCGGACGCTGGTGGTCCGAGAGTCGTGCGAGCGAGCCCGGGGGGCCTCCGCGCCGGCGCCGCCCTGTCCGCCGCAGGGGACCGACGACCGCAAGCAGGCCGAGGAAGAACTCCTGGAGAGCATGCACTTCTTCCGGGTCCTCTTCGAGTCCGCCCCCATCGGTATCCTGACGTCGGACTGGGACGGCAGGCCCACCCACGTCAACCGGGTTTTCCAGGAGATGCTCGGCTACACCGAGGACGAACTGCGGCGGATGACCTTCGCCGATTTCACGCACCCCGATGATGTCAAGGGGTGCCTCGACCTGGTCGAAGAACTACGCCGGGGAAAGCGAGACCACTTCCGCGCGACGAAACGCTACGTCGCCAAGGGCAGGGGCGTGGTGTGGGCCGAGACGGCTGTCTCGGTCGTTCGTCGCCGCGACGGCGGGTTCCGCTCGTTCATCGCGATGGCCGAGGACACCACGAAACGTCGAGAGGCCGAGCAGCAGGTCCACCGCGACCAGCAGCGTCTGCGGCACCTGGCGTCCGAACTCGACCAGGCCGCCGAGCGGGAGCGCCGACACCTGGCCGCCAGCCTCCACGACGGCCTGGCACCCCTTCTGGCGGTGGCCCGGATGAAACTCCAGGCGCTGCGCGCGACGGCATCGGATGAGGCGGGACCGATCCTGGCCGAGGCCGGCGCCCTGGTGGAGCAGGCCCTCGGCCAGGCCCGGGCCCTGACGTTCGACCTCAGCCCTCCCGTCCTGTACGAACTCGGGTTCGAGGCGGCCTTGGAGTGGCTGGCCGAGCGCACCCAGGCCCAGCACGGCGTTCGAGTGACGCTCGACGACGACGGCCGCCCGAAACCGCTCCGCGAGGACGTCCGCGTGGCCTTGTTCCGGTCGGTCCGCGAGTTGCTGCACAACGTGGCCAAACACGCCTGGGCGCGGCACGTGAGGATTTCGGTCGACAGGGACGGCGACAGGATCCGGGTGCTTGTCGAGGACGACGGCGTGGGGTTCGACCCGGCCGAACCGGCGGCCGCCGCCGGCCGCTGCGAGGGATTCGGACTCTTTGCCATTCGGGAGCGATTGGATTATCTGGGCGGGCGATTCGTCATCGAGTCCGCGCAGGGCCGAGGCACCCGCGCCACGCTCGTGGCGCCGCTGGAGGCCGGGGGCCGGTCGGAGGCGGAGGGTCGGGATGGACCTTAAGATCCTGCTTGTCGACGATCACCAGATTATCCGCGAAGGCCTGCGTTCCCTCATCGAGAAGGAGCGCGGCATGAAGGTCGTGGGCGAGGCCGCGAACGGCCGCGAGGCCGTCCGCCTGGCCAGGGAACTCGCGCCCGACGTCGTCGTCATGGACGTCAGCATGCCCGACCTGAACGGCATAGAGGCCACGCGCCAGATCGCGTCGCGCGTGCCGGCGGCCAGGGTGGTTGCCCTGTCGATGCACTCCGACAGGCGGTTCGTGGCCGAGATGCTTCGCGCCGGTGCTTTGGGGTACCTCCTGAAGGAGAGCGCGTTCGACGAACTGGCCCGGGCCGTCCGGGCGGTGGCCGCCGGGGGAACCTACCTCAGCCCCGCCGTCGCGGGCGACGTGGTCGAGGGTTTCGTCCAGGGCGACCGGCCGCCGACAGGCTCGGTCGTCGCCGCCCTGACACCCCGGCAGCGCGAGGTCCTTCAACTCGTGGCCGAGGGGTGGACCACGAAACGGATGGCCGCCCACCTGCACGTCAGCCCCAAGACCATCGAGACCCATCGCCTCCAGGTCATGCAGACGCTCGGCATCGAGAGCGTCGCCGAACTGACCAAGTTCGCCGTCCGCGAGGGGCTGACCTCGCTGGACAACTGATACTGCGACCCTGCCTAACCGCGAAGCCCGCGGAGCCGTAGGGTGCGTGCTCCGCACGCACCAGCACCAGGTTGCCCAGCCCAACGGTGCCGCTCGCTTGGGCTCGCGGCTAGCAACGCTTGGGGCTGGCGGCGCTCGCGGCTGGCGGCCTCTCGACGGATTCAGGTTTCTCGAACCCCGAAATCAGGACTTTCCTAAGTGCCCGGGATGGATGGGGTCTTGTTAAGCTGAATAGGGAGTCTGCACCAATCGGAGGCGACCGGGCGGGGGGCAGCCTATCGTACAACGACGGGTGGTCCCTTGCGCTGGATGGGGTGGGACCGTTCCGCGGCGTACCCGCTGCCCCCTATGCCTTCCGTAGCGCTGCGATCCACGTCCCGTGGTGGCCTCGCGCCCCTTCCCGTGCAATGCGGCGCGCCGTCTAAGCCGGTGGTCAAGACTCGTCCCGGCTAAGCCATCCCCCGCGGCTCCTGAGGTCGTTTGCAGGGCGGTGCCCGGTCGGCGGACCGCATCGTCCTTGACGGTGCCCCCGTATCCCGATATAGTTCCGACCTGCGGCCGGGATGCCGACGGGTAGGCGGGTTCAGGGAAGCCGTCCAGGCAGCCGCGGCCAGGTCTTGCGCCCGTAGCTCAGCCGGATAGAGTGGCGGTTTCCTAAACCGCAGGTCGGGTGTTCGAGTCACCCCGGGCGCACCACACCACCTCGGCAGAGACGGGCTTCCGGGCCTGGCTCTGCTTCGCGTTTCCAGGGGCGTGTGGGGCCGGGGCTCGTGGCAGTAGCGCGAACGTCATCGGCCGGCCTTACGGACGGCCCGGGCCGGACGGGGCGGGCGCGGTGCCGGCGGCCCCATCGGGGTCCGCGTCGGGAGAGACCGGCCACACGGCTCGGCGCTGCGCGATCCTCTGGATGCACAGGGGGCCATGCTGCCAGACGCGAGGCGCTTCCGGCGCCGCCGCCCACGTCAGCAGCAGGTCGCCCAGGGCCGGTTGCAGCATTTCCGTCGACGCGGTAATCCGGCCCGGCATGTTGGACATGGGGTTGTCGGTCACGCGCCCCCCTATCCCGCTGCAATCGCGGCAATCTTGCCTGCCAACGTGGCGGCGAAGCGGTGTGGACTTGTCAGTTCGCTTGCTGTCCCGAACTCCCCGGTCGTGGCTGCGCTCCTGTCCGTTAGCACCAAGGCGGCCGCGTCATAGATCTGCTCTTGCACCAGCTTGCGGCACAGGATTTCGTATCGCGCGGTGTAGCTTGTATTCTCGAATTCGGGCATGGCCGGGAAGTGCGGCGAAGTGAGCTTCACCGGTGTGGTTGACTTCGGGCATTTTTCCAGAACGAAGAAGTAGCCCACGAAGGGCTTGGCGCTCTCGCCGAAGACGCCTTCCCGAAAGGCAGTATTCAGGTCAGCGGCATCGCCAAGGGCTTCCTCAACGCGGTTGTTGAAGTTGTTGCCGAATGACGGGCCAACCTGGGACTTGAACTCAATTGCCGCGACAATCTGGCCTCGGCTCACAACCACCAAGTCCCAATTCTTCGTCGGTCGATAGAAACCGGGGATCGTCACATCGGCTCGCCCATCGCAATAGACATCCGCCTTGGCGATACCGTTGTCCACGATGATTTTGCGGACCATCACAATGAAGCCGTCCAAGTTTTTGCCGGCCGTCACGCCGGAACGGCTGCCTTGATCGGCCACGCCGCGTTCCTTCTGGCCCTCGGCTGCCCGCGTCCGGGCCTTCCAGAAATGCTTGACGCCCTCCGGCATCATGCGATCCAGCGCGGATAGATCTATTCCCATCTGCGCACCTGAGTGAGTATCTCAAGGGTATGGTGACTGTTCAACAGATCGGCATGCTCGCGGAACCGCTGCGCGGCCCGCTTGAGGTAGGTTTCGTCAACCTCGACGCCGATGCTGTTTCGTCCAGTCTGCCAGGCCGCCAAGCTGGTAGTGCCCGACCCCAAGAAGGGGTCAAGAATCGTATCACCAACGAAGCTGAACATGCGAACAAGGCGGCTTGCAAGTTTGAGCGGGAACGGTGCAGGGTGATTTCGAGTCGAAGCGCCTGGGACATCGGCCCAAATCTGGCGGAACCAAGTCTTGTGTAATTTATCGGGAATGACACTGAAGGCGCGTTCAAGAAAGCCAGGGCTTCGGTATCCCCCCGGCTTGCGTTCCATCAGGATGAATTCAATGTCATTTTTGATTACGGCGTTGGGTTCGTAGGGCTTGCCAAGGAAGCCGCCCCCATTGCCGGAAGCCTCCAGCGTGGCGTTCGCGATCTTGTACCAGATAATCGGGGCCAGGTTGTCGAAGCCGATCCCCCGGCAGTGCTCTTGAATCGAAGCGTGAAGCGGAACCACCGTATGCCGACCGTTGTTCTTGCGGCGCGAAAGACAGACATCGCCCACAACGCAAACAAGCCGACCGCCAGGAACCAGAACCCGAAAACAGTGCGCCCAAACCCGGTCAATCTCGGCCAAGAAACTGTCGTAGTCATCCACGCTCCCAAGCTGGCCTTCGCGCTCGTTGTATTGCTTCAAGGTCCAATACGGGGGCGAAGTCAAGACAAGGTGGACACTCTCGGCTGGCAGGAAGTCCATCTCTCTCGCATCGGCACGGCGCATTTGGTGCACGGTCGGCAGAGTCGGCAAGACCCTCTCAATTTCACGGGTCGCGACTTCATCCTTGGCCAGCTTAGGAATCGCTCTCTGCGATTCGCGCAAAAGCTTCAGGCTCGCGGGGGCGAACTCCCGCAACACGGTTTCTCTCGGAGACTTGCCGAAGGCTACAATGTCAGCTTGCCTGCCCATGCTTTCACCGCGTCCGACCGTGGGATCTAACGGCACATCACCAGTGACTGCAGAATCACCTAGAATTCTACGGTATGCTGGTGGAGTTTTCAACGGCAGGGCGCATTGTTACTCCGTTTGGGGCCTGCTGTCAATACGCGGCGTTGGCGCGGTGGCTGCAGGGCCCCACCGCGCCACAATCCAATCCTAGACCGCCATAGTGTTAGCGGCGGCGCGGGAAACCCTTGACTTCGGCGTGACCCTCCAGGAAGATGCCTTCCTGCTGGTCCGGGACTTGCTCCGCCTGGCGGCTTGGCTGCGGATGCGTCGCAGGGTCATCCGGTCGTCCTGGCCGGGGCCGCCCGGCAGGCGGATCGAGGCCGGCCATGCGACACCCCAAGCCGCTCATCATCCTCGGCGTCGGCGGCAACAGCATCGACGTCCTCGACGCCATCAACGAAATCAACGCCCGCGGCCGCACGCCCGCCTACGCCTGTATCGGCTTCCTGGACGACGACGAGCGGCTCTGGGGCACGAGCGTCCACGGCGTGCCCGTGAGCGGCCCGCTGGAGTCGGCCGCCGAGCACACCGACGCCGGGTTCGTGCTGGCCGTGGGGAGCCCGTCGAACTTCTGGCGGCGCGAGGCCGTGGCGGCCCGGGTAGGCCTGGCGGCGGAACGGTACGAGACCATCGTCCACCCGACGGCGTCGGTGTCGCGGATGTCGCGGCTGGGCCCGGGCACGATCGTGCTCCAGAACGCGACGGTGGCGTCGAACGTCGAGGTGGGCCGGCACGTCATGATCCTGCCGAACTCGGTCCTCAGCCACGACGTCGTGGTGGGCGACTTCACGTGCCTGGCGGGAGGCGTCTGCGTCTCGGGCCGCGTCTCCATCGGCCGGTCGTGTTACCTGGGCACGAACTGCTCGGTTATCGACGGCGTGGCCGTCGGCGACGGGTGCCTCATCGGCATGGGCAGCGTCATTCTGGCCGACGTGCCGGCCGGCAGCGTGTACGTGGGCGTGCCGGGCCGGTTTCTGCGGCCGACCTGTCCGGACGAAGGCCCGCCGCCGGGAGCCGCGCGGCCGTGATCGCCATCATCGATTACCAGATGGGCAACGTCGGCTCGATCCGGAACATGTTCCGGAAGGTGGGCGCGGCATCGGTCATCACGTCGGACCCCGAGGCGATTGCGGCCGCCTCGAAGATCGTCTTGCCGGGCGTGGGGGCGTTCGACGCCGGCATGACCCGCATCCGCCAGATGGGTCTGGAGGCGGTGCTCAACGAGAAGGTCATCGCCCGCAAGACCCCCATCCTGGGCATCTGCCTGGGCATGCAACTGCTGACCGAGCGGAGCGAGGAGGGCGACCTGCCGGGCCTGGGGTGGATCGAGGGCGAGACCATCCGGTTCCGCATCGAGCAGAAGCGGCACGGCCTGAAGGTGCCGCACATGGGGTGGAACTCGATTACCGCGCGGCGGCGCGACTCGCTCTTTCGCGACCTCGAGGACGACGCGGGTTTCTACTTCGTCCACTCGTACCACGTCGTGTGCCGCAACGACGCCGACGTCCTGGCCACGGCCCACCACGAATACGATTTCGTCTGCGCCGTCGAGCGGGGCAACATCATGGGCACGCAGTTCCATCCCGAAAAGAGCCACCGGTACGGCATGCGGGTGCTGAAGAACTTCGCGGAGACGGCCTGAGCGGTCCGACGTAAGTTGGGCGTGGTCGGTCCCCGCACCGACCACGCAGGACCGCGGCGGTACGCGGCGGGTACGGGGACCCGCCGCGCACGAACGTGACAACGCTTATATCGGACCGCTAGGATGCTCAAGACGCGCGTCATGCCGTGCCTGCTCCTGAGGGGATGGGGGCTCGTCAAGACCGTCCGGTTCGAGAACCCCACCTACGTCGGCGACCCCATCAACACCGTCCGCATCTACAATGAGAAGGAAGTCGATGAGTTGATTTTCCTGGACATCACGGCCACGCCGGAGCACAAGCCGCCGCCGTTCCAGATCATCTCCGAGATCGCCGGCGAGTGTTTCATGCCGTTCACGTACGGCGGGGGCATCCACGACCTCGACGACGTCA
>DATKXP010000170.1:0-2546 GCA_035529015.1 Phycisphaerae bacterium
CCCAAGGCGGATTCGGGCGCCACCGAGGTCGTCCGCTACGGCAAAGCGCGCCAGATTGCCACGCTGGCGAACCAGAAGGTTTGCGAGAGCAGCGGCCTGGCGTGCAGCCGCCTGAAAGCCGGCGTCTTCTGGACGCACAACGACTCCGGCGGCGGGCCGCGCCTCTACGCCTTCAACTCCGACGGCGACCACCTGGCCGCCTACACCGTGACGGGCGCCGGGGCGCACGACTGGGAGGACATGGCGTCGATGCAAGTCGGCGACGGCAGTTGCCTCGTCATCGCCGACGTCGGCGACAACATCTGGTCGCGGAAGACGTGTACGCTTTACGTCGTGCCCGAGCCGCCTGTCGGCACGAAGGAGCAGCCGGCAAGCGGCGAGGTCCGGGTCGCTCAGCGGATCGATTTCACGTACTCCGACGGTCCTCGCGATTGCGAGGCCGCCGCCATCGACCCGACGCGCGGCACGCTGCACCTGGTCAGCAAAGAGGGGCTGAAGTGCGGCGTCTATGAGATGCTCTGGCCGCGCGACGACGCCGGCCCCGCCGAACCGCTCGTTGCCAGGCGTATCGCCGAGATCAAGATGCCGCCCGCGGTGGCGATGGACATCTCGCCCGACGGGCGCCGGGCCGTCGTCCTGACGTACGTTGAAGCCTACGAGTTCACGCGCGGCCCGAAGGAGACGTGGGCCGCCGCCTTCGCCCGCACGCCGCGCAAACTCGACATGCCGCGCCGCAATCAGGGCGAATCCATCTGCTATGGTCAGGACGGCAAGACCCTCTACCTGACGAGCGAATTTGCCCCGACGCCGCTCCTGGAAGTGCCGGTGGCCGACTCAAAAGGGCAGGGCGCGAAGTGAGAACGCGCTGCTCGATGGCGTCGGGTGGCCGTACAAGATGCTGAGAACATCCACCATCGGGCTTGCCTCTGCCGGCAACTCGGTGTATGATGGTGGCGTTGGGAGACCCGCTCGCTGAGCGGGCTGGGGTCGTTGCGGGGGGCTTCTGGATGTATGGCGGGGGAGCCCCGAAAGGAACGGCCCATGGCCCGTTTCGCAATGCTGTGTATCTGTCTCGTGTCCCTCCTGCCGGCAGCTTCCCACGCGGTGACGTACGAGCGCATCGCCGACATCAATCCGGGGTTCGGCGGCGGCGGGGCAGGGGGCTTGACCGTCTACGACGGCGATCTGTACTTCATCGCCAACAACGTCGCTCACGGCAGCAACAACGAACTCTGGAAGTGGGACGGCGCGGCCGTCAGCCAGGCCGCCGAGATCCGGCCCGGTGACGAGGGCTCCGGGATCAACTCGCTGGCCGTCCACGACGGCAAACTCTACTTCAGCGCGCGCGACGACGACAGCACGCTTGAACTGTGGTCCTACGACCCTGTGGGCGGCGCCCAGGAGATCCCCGACAACAGCCCCGCCTGGAATCCCCAGACCCATGCGGAACTCATTTCCTACGGCGCCAACCTGTACTTCCGCGCCACCGATTTCAGCACGGTCGGCACCGAACTCGGCAAGTACGACGGAACCAGTCAGGCGGTCGTCAACATCGCCCCCGGCGCGACGACCTCGTACCCGCAGGGGTTCATCCTCTACAACAATGCCCTGCACTTTCTGGCAAACGGCGCCGACGGCGCCGGCAGCGAACTGTTTTCGTACAACGGCACGGCGGTCACGCGCCTGACGGACATCGATCCGGGCCCCGACGCCGGCGACCCGCGGAACATGGCCGTCTACGACGGCGACCTCTACTTCTCGGGCAAAGACGGCGTCCGCGGCAATGAACTGTGGCGCTACGATCCTCTCGTCGTGCCGGCGGGCGCCTCGCTCGTGGCAGATATCGTTGTCGGTGGCATCTACGATTCGGGCAACCCCTCCAACATGACGCCCTACAACGGCAAACTCTACTTCAGCGCCGACGACGGCAGCGGGGTCGGAAACGAACTGTGGCGGTACGACGTGGTCACCGACACGGCCGCGCTCTTCTGGAACATCAACCAACTTCCTCCGCCCTCCGGCGGCGAAGACCCCGAGCACGAGTCCTGGCCCTCGGAGTTCTTCGAGTACGACGGCATCCTGTACTTCGCGGCCGACGACGGTGTCCACGGACGCGAACTCTGGGCCACCGACGGCACGGCGGCCTGGCTGGTCCTCGACATCTACCCCGGCGAGTACGGCAGCGGCGTCGGAGGGTTCTGCATCTATGACGGCGACCTCTACTTCTCGGCCGACGACGGCCAGACGGGAAGCGAACTCGCATACATCCAGGGAGAGTACACCCAGACCACGGCCATCTTCCGGCTTCCCGAACCGGCCACGCTGACCGTGCTCACCTTCGGCGCGCTGGGCGTGCTGGTCTCTCGCCGACGCCGGAGCGTGTTTCGCCATACTCGTCGCCGTGCCGGCGACGGCTATTGAGTCCTGCAAAAGGAATCTTTATGCCGGCATCGGCCGCAGTTCGGCCGGAGAGCCTCTCCGAGCGCCCTTTTAACCGCGACCCGAAGGGGAGCGCGTCGCGCGGGGCACCGTCGCCCCCGTTCACC
>DATKXP010000171.1:0-3046 GCA_035529015.1 Phycisphaerae bacterium
AGCACGAGGAGCATCAGCGGAATCAGGGCGAGCGACAGGGGCGCCCAGCACGCGCCGACGATGGCGGCCCGGGAGAAGTGCGGCCGGGCGGCTTTGCGCGGCAACGCAGACGGCGGCACGGGGGACGGAGCAGGCCGCGTCGAGGCTGGCGGCACACCGCCCGCTTCGGCGTACGCCTCGGGCGGGTCGAGGTCCGACAGGACCGCCCCGACATCCTCGACCGAGGGCGTGGCACATCCCCGGGCGGTGAGCATCTCGAGGATCTGGGCCTCGACGTCATCGGCGATGCCCTTGCGCTCGGCGCGCGGCATGTCGGCCGCTACGAGCACGCGCTCGATGGCGTCGAGGTAGGCGTCCATGCGCTCGCGGGCCTCGGGCGAGGGGTTCACGGATTCGCTGGTCATGGCTTTTCTCCGGACAAGAGGCCATCGACGGCCGCCGTCAGATGGCGCCAGTAACGGTGCATCTCGCTCAAGCGTGCGCGGCCGGTATCGGTCAAACGGTAGTAGCGACGGGGCGGGCCCGACGGCGACGGCGCGACACGGACCTGGAGGACCCCTTCCTTCGCCAGGCGCGCCAGGATCGGGTAGACGGTGCTCTCGGTGATGGCCAGGTTGTCGGCCTGGGCCAGGCGCTGGAGGATCTCGTAGCCGTACGCCTCGCCGTCGTTGAGCGCGCCGAGGACGCACAGTTCGACGAGTCCTTTTCTGAGTTGCGATACCCAACTCCGCATGGCCGACCGCTCCCGCCGCTACTCTCCAAACCACTATAGTGTAATACGATGTAGCCGAGCGTCAAGCAGAAAATCCAGGTTTTCTCGGTCAGGAGACTGGCGACGGCGACATAGCTGGCTGCCCTGCGGGGTCTCTGCGCATCGGACGGCCTGGAGCGTTTTAACGTTGCGTGTGACCTGTTTCGCGCGGTGGGCAGTCCTGCCCGCCGCGCTCACCCAATCTCAAAACGCCCTGACGGCCTGGACGAAACACAGCGGCAGGTACCACGGGTCGTCGAACCGCTCGACCTGAAATCCGGCCACCCCGAGTGCTTCGCGGAGTTCGGCTGCCTTGAAGGGCACGTGACCCCAGCGGTCGTTGAACCGCCACCAGCGGTTGCCGATGAGGGCTTCCTCGAAGGCAAAGACGCCGCCGGGACGCAGCACGCGATGGGCTTCGGCGATAACGCGGCGCCACTCGCGCACGTGGTGGAGCATCCCGAACAGGATGACGGCGTCGAACGCCGCGTCGGGGAAACTCAAGGCCGTGGCGTCACCACACAGGAGCGTGATTCGGTCGGTCGCCACGGCCCTCGCCCATCGCGGCGGCAGCGCGATACGCTGCTGCGCCGCCGCAACGATCTCCTCGTCGAGGTCCATGGCCACGACCCGCGCGCCAGCGAAACGCTGCGCGATCAGCAGCACCCCGTCGCCGTAGCCGCAGCCGATCTCCAGAACCGTGGCACCCTCGGGAACGTCCACGCCGCGAAAGACCCTCGGCGCTTCAACGCGCCTCTGGCCCCAGCGGCGCAGCGCACATCGCATCATCCACTTCTCGAAGCGTATCAGAATCATGGGGCCGCCAATCTCCTGCGCGGTGTCGCACGTCGCCCGGCCATCGGCCATCCTACGGTGTCGGCAACACGACGAACACGTTGAACTCGGGGCCCGTTGCCGGCGGCACGTAGTCGGGTTTGCCGGCGGGCGGCGGGGCGCGGCAGGGGCGCATCGGCAGGCGGACCGGCTTGCCGTCGAAGGTGCCCCCGGCAACGGGCTTTCCGAAGAAGTCCTGGGCGCTGACGATGCGGTACGCCATGCCGCGCTTGAGGACGCCGCCGAGATCCACTTCGACCTCGGGCGTCTGGTCCCAGTTGTACACGATCGCGTTCGCCCGGCCGGGCTCGTACCGGTTGGGCCGGATGATGACCTTGACGCCCGTCGGGCGGCCGCGGAGCACGGTGTTGGCTGCGGCCAGGTCCAGGTCCGCAGGCGGCGGCTCCACGTGCGTCGGGTTCGCGCCGGCGGCGATGAAGGTGTTGCCCGTCACGTCGAGCCTCTCCCACTTCCGCAGCGACGTGCCGCCCACGAAGTAGTTGCCCGTGACGACGGCGTCCTTGTTGTTCGCCCCGTAGCCGAGCATCAAGGCCGTCGCGCGGTGACCGGTGGACCACGTGAAGTTGTCCCGGACGACGATCCGCTCCGACGGGCTCCCCCCGCCCACCAGGATGCCGGGCGTCAGGCTCGTGGGGCTCTTGGCGGCACCGTTGTTGAAACTGGCGTTGCCCTCGATGTGGAAGCCGTTCAGCGACGCCCGGCTCGACCCGTACACGTGGACCCCGTAGGAGAACTGGTTGAACAGGATGTTGTCCACGATCCGCTTGGTGCCGCTCTTATTCTGGGCGTAGATGGCGTGACCGTGTCCGCGGTCGGGTGCGTCCCAGCCGTTGTTGTAGATGAGGCACCCGTAGATCTCGCCGCCTTCGCCGGAGGACCACCACCCGAACCCGCACGAGCCGTCGTGCACGACCAGGTTGATGAAGGCGATGTGCGATCCGTGGCACGTGACGCCGCCGCGGTTGCCCTCCGGCGGATGCGAGCCTTTGGCGTCGGACCAGCGGTCGGGGTCCGAGGACATGATCTCGAAGCCCCAGTATCGCGCATGTTCCCCCTCGACGACGAAATCGACGCGCTGCTTCGGATCGTCAGACCGGCAGTCGATCGTCGCACGCTCGCCGGGCGCCTGGCGGACCGTGATGGGGGCATCAGAGGCGCCCTTGAGGCGACTCTTGAACGCCCCGCGATACGCACCGCCCAGGAGCCAGATCGTGTCGCCGGGCTTCACGGCCTCCGGATGGCTGAGGGCGGTCCCCAGGTCCCACGGCCGGTCCTTCGCCCCGTCGCCGCCGGGCGTGCCTTGCGGCGAAACGAAGAAATCGCGGGCCTGGGCCGTATCGGCCGCAGTGACGGCGGCGAGCGCCAAGGCGAGGCACAATGACCTCATGGGGGCTGCCTCCTGATGATGACGTCGCCCTTCGGGCGAGTACGTGTTTAGCG